>JAZRKE010000061.1:0-4199 GCA_045646145.1 Acutalibacteraceae bacterium
GCATAAAAATAAACCCCTTGAGGGGTAGCCGGAAAAAGAAATGCAGTCGGCAAACCTTTTCGGCGCCCCTTTAGGGGTTTCGTCTGTAAAATGCCCTTGAAGGGCTATTCAAGCCTCCGGCTTAGCCGGAGGTCCTGACTAAAAATCAAGTGAAAATAATATTTACTATTTGTTTCGGACGATAAACATCAGTTCCAGCACTCAGCAAAACGACAGCTTTCTTGTTTTCTATATTGATTTCACAAAGCTTTTTCATAAAATCAGAAGATGGAACATCAATAGTTTGGTTTTCCCACATGCAAATTATTTTTTTGATAGTATTATTGTTATACTTTTCTATTAAACTCTCAATATTTGAGCATGCTTGGCTCTTTAGAGCGTCTACACAATCAGCAGCAATCGGACATACTATTTGTTCCCCATTAGCTGTACTTAATACTAAGCATTGATGATATTTATATTTCTTTTGGTCGTGCGATTCAAAATATAATTTTGCAGATGAGAGCATTGCTCCCCATTCTGATTCGACAGTTGTTTTGTTATAAAATTCACTCATAATTATTCTCCTTACAGAATTCTTCAAATTTATTATAGCATATCACTTATATGCGGTGCAATACATATTGCTTTACAAAAAATCCCGAACGCTTATGCATTCGGAATTTTTGGCTCTCTTGTACGAAAAGAACTGGTTAAAAACGAGGATTTTTATCTGTTACCTCCCATCGTCCCAATCGCTATTGTTTTCGGGATCGGTAACGCATTTGTAACACTCATTCTCGAACCATAGTTTATACTCTTCATTTAGGTTGTAGTTGTCATAAACATTAAGATATTCTAACTTGACAAGATTTTTTGTGCTTTGTGGCAAACGCCGAAGGTCAAGCCTAAATAAGTCAAGACGAACAAGCTGCGACAATGCACCGATATTCTCTGGCAATGAAGTTACCTTTGTGTAACCCAAATCAAGCGATTTGAGATTTTTTAAGTTTGTTACACTTTCAGGTATTTTCTTTATATCCGTGCTATGCAGGTCTAAGATTATAAGACCTTCACAGTTGCCTATGCTTTCCGGTATGGAAGCTATTGAAGTAGCGGAACCATAAAAATATTTAAGATTTTTAAGATTTCCTATACTTTCCGGAATGTTTTCAATTGATGTGAGCGCAACATCGATATATTCAAGTTCTTTAAGTTCTCCAATGTTTTCAGGAAGTTTTTTCAAGTCAAACGCTTTTAGCAAGTCTAATCTTTTAAGTTTTTTGCAGTGAAAAATTTCGCTTGGTATTTCTTCTACAGAACATTTGGCAACAGAAAGTTCAGTTATAGATTTTAAGTATCCTATACCCGCTAAACTTTCACCTTGCCCCAAAACCGAAATTTTACCCGAAAAATTTGCAAGTTCTTCTTCGGTTACCGCTTCACTTGGATCTTTGTTCATAGCACTTGCAACGCACTCTGCAAAACATTCATCCTCAAAATAATAGTAAAAATTTATATCAGCCACATCACCGTAATTTGCGTCTACGGAGCTTGTATTTTCAAAAAAACCTGTGTTATCAACAGAACTGTTTTGTTGTTGACAACCTGCAAGTAAAATAATTACCATTAAAACAATAAACAGAAATACTGTTTTTTTCATATCATCACCGCCTGTGAGTAGTATAGCATGAAAGTGGTGAATGCGCAAGAGAAAGTGAAATATCGGCAGAGCCGATGTGAAACAATGACCTCCAGTCATTGTGAAATTTTCTGCTACGCATAAAGTGAAATGAAATAAATCCCCCACGCGCCGTAGCGCATTTCACGTTGCGAAGCAACATTTCACACGCATAGCGTATTTCACAAATCCCGCAAGGGATTTATTCCGTTAAAAAAGGAAAGACACTCAAAATGGAACCGGTCTAAAAACCTAATTTTCTTATGAAATGTGTTTTTTGGAATAATATTTTCCATCTATGTAATCAAAATCTTCCTCTGCCAACTTGTAATATTTTGCATTAAACGCTTTTACAATAAGTTCTTCTTCCTTATCTTTGGACATCAAAAGATAAAATTTATCGCCGGGGCTTGAGAAAAACACAGCAGAATAATCCGCATCTATTTCCGTAGGTTCTTTTTTGCTAAAAAACATTACCTTATGTGTTCCGTTTTGCGAAAACTTTATTTTATAATTATATCTTATTCTACACCTAACTGCTCTAATTCTGTTTGCCAACACATTAATCTCTTGTGCGTTTAAAAAGACGTCTTCAATAATATAAAATTCCTTATCCTCTGGAGGTCTCTTAATTCTATCGTATAAAACATAAATATCAAGAATTCCAAAAACGGCAATGCAAAAAAGCAACCAAAAAACACTGTCCATACGCCACCAAATAAGCTAGGTTGTTAATATCTCTATGATAATACAGATTATATATACTAGTCTAAATTCTTGTTTTGTAAGAGTTTGATTCATACAAATATCTTTAGTAATATTTTTCATCTTTCTGATCACCGCCTATGTGTAGTATATGCTTGTGTCAAATTAGAGACAATTATTCTTTATGCACTTAAAACGAACTTAAAGATTGGAAATCTCCAATCTTTAAGTTCGTTTTGTGAGTAGAAGTTTATTTATCCACCCCAGCCTCCAACAACAATTTCAACCTTGTAAGCCTTGCCATTTTCATCAAAATAGACCATATAATATTCAGGCCAAGTAGTATCTCCCCACCAATCCGTTGTACTAGGTTTTACACAATATCCTTTAATTAGCGAACCATATATTGTTTGATTATTATACTCATAAACACCATATCGTTGTTCTATTTGGTCAGCGTTTTTGCCAATAATCCAACGGTCCTCATACAAATAATGGGTGGGGTGGGTATACCAATAAACACCAATAAGAGTAATCGTAAAAGTTACTATCATTGTAATTGCAATAACCAATATTTTCTTCTTGTTGATCTTCATTGGAAAATCAGCCCTTCGAATTTTATTTTTTGCCATGATATAAAATTTGTTCCTGAACTATATCACTATTCAAATCATAATACTGATCGGTAATTCCATTTTGATATTCTTCCCCAATAGCCATATCCGCACGAATTGCTTTTTCATACGAATCTAAAAGATTCCAGTTTCCATACCAAGTTTCTAAAGCATATGCATGATATTTAACTTCGGCCGCAAAAGAATTCAATGACACATTGCCTGTATGTGTCGCTAAAATTGCATACTTTTCAAAGTTTGATAAACAACATGGAGATTGAATTATGATTTTCTCATCATCACAAACAGTGTATCCAGCAGTTTGATTTACACTTTGAACAAAATCTGGAATCCGACTAAGCTTCTCTATTTGTGCACGAGCTTGTGCGACAGATAGTTGTGAACCTGAATCCGTTCTGCCTTCTAATTGTTCAATAAGCCTTTCACACGATGCAATATCTCCAAGTATATCCAAATACTTGTTGGGAAGCGTAATATAATATCCTCCTGCCGAATCAGCAATGTGTTGAATATATAGTTCAGCTATATTATAAGAGGCAACAGAAGCCGGATTATTAAAGTATTGTTGCAGAACCGTATTATGCGCTTGTCCCTTTTGCTGAACTACCCTCTGTATTTCATTGTACAACGCTTTTTTATTCGTATTGCTATCATTATACAAACAATTCAAAAATGTAGTTGTGTTAAGCGAAACAAAACAAACGGTTACACCCGGATCGTCATTATCGTAATCTGAAGTGTTTTCGTACTCCTGCTCTCTCATTTTCACAAGAGAATAGTAGTCTAATGTGCCATTATATACTGAATACAAATACCAATCATCATAAAAATTATTACACAAACATGCTTTATCTTCATTATCCAACAAAGCATAAATTCCAGCATTGTTTAAAATATATGACAATGGTTTTTTACACATGAAGAATCCATCAATTGTACTCTCAATCTGAGAAGTTAAGAAGTATCCATCTCTCGTAAGACTTTGGAATAGCGGTGGCAAAACAGAAACTTGAACGGTTGTGCTACCCGTTCCGCCACAACCGCCTTGTCCGGTAGTTCCATAACTATACGAATAATATCGCATACCCTCCACTGCATACGCCGAGGTGTTTTCATCAAGTATCATTACCGATGCGGTCTGTGTTACAGGCTGTTCTTCATCTGTTGCGGAAAGCACCACAATTCTGTCTTCACTAATG
>JAZRKE010000062.1:0-5229 GCA_045646145.1 Acutalibacteraceae bacterium
TCGAGCATTGTTGCTTCCCCTGTGTTCTTATCAACACTAACCGTAGCATAAACTGTCCAACCCTTATAGTTCGCCTGCAAATCAGGACGCTCGTCCTCGTCCTCAAACATAAAATAAAAAACCATACAAGTGCCGTCATCATATCTTGCTACAGGAGTATGCTTAACCTTAGATTTCATATAATCCATACCATAAACATCTATTAATTTTAGCAACGCTTTCGCCATAATTGTGTCTTTGTTATACATATATTAACCTCCGAATATATCGATAACGAATTACCTAGACTGTTTTAAATTTTCAGAATCATTACTAACTAATACCCACTTGTCATTCTTTTGTTTTCTATACGCCACACAACCAATCGGCATACCCGACAATTCACTAACGCTATTATCAATCTGAAAAATCTCAAATAAAGAAACCACCGCAGCATTTTCCTCGGTGATATCTTCTCCATCTAAAAACTGCCACATACCGTCCTCTGCATCGTGGGAAACTACAAGTATGTCTTTTTCATTTTGGATTATATCCTTGGTGGTTATAACCATTGTATTTTTAGGCAACGAAAAATTAAATTTCATCATATTTCTCCTATTTGGTCAGACAAAGCAAAAGCTATATTGACAGAACTAAAATAAATTTTCTAAATTTATTTCTGAATCAATATATACCGCATCCACTTCATAATCATTATAAACTTTAATTTCACCATCTGCTGTGCTGTATATTTGTATTTGACTACCATCTACATCCTCAATTAAAGTTTCTTTATCACAACCAATATGTTTTTCAATGGACTTACAAGCTTCTCTAAAAACTGTATTGTCTGCCGTTTTAGAAATAGTATATGAAAACATTTCTATTGATTTGATATCTGATTCAAAAAATTCGATTTCACCAATGCAAATACTATCCTTTTCTGGGACATTGTCCTCTGCAGGTGTGTAATCAATTGCTTTACCGGAATAACTTTCTCCATTTTTAGTTAATATTTTTACAAATTTACCCTCATATTTTATTAATTCCATACTATTTCTCCATTCGTGTTCCATCAGGCAAAACATAGTCGAGCATTGTTGCTTCCCCTGTGTTCATATCAACACTAACCGTAGCATAAACTGTCCAACCCAAATGGTCTGGTTTTAAATCAGGTCTTTCATCCTCATTTTCAAAGCAAAACGAATAATAGACCATACTCTTTGAGATATGCTCAGCAACAGGAATATGTTTAATTTTTCGTTTTAAATATTCCACGCCATAAACATCTGCTAGTTTAAGTACAGCCTTGGCATATAATACATCTAGACTTAACATATTCTATCCTCCAAATAATTCAGCTATTGCTTGAATGTCTTCATATTCAATTTGTAAAACAAAGTTATAATAAGTTGAGGGGTTTTTAAGTTGCAAATCACTTTTAATAACTATTTCTCCATTCGTGTTCCATCTGGCAAAACATAATCGAGCATTGTTGCTTCCCCTGTGTTCTTATCAACACTAACCCCAGCATAAACTGTCCAACCCTTATAGTTCGCCTGCAAATCAGGACGCTCGTCCTCATCCTCAAACATAAAATAAAAAACTATACAAGTGCCGTCATCCCATCTTGCTACAGGAGTATGTTTAACCTTCAATTTCATATATTCCATACCGTAAACATCTGCTAGTTTAAGTACAGCCTTTGCGTATAGTACATCTAGACTTAACATATTCTATCCTCCAAATATTTCAGTTATTTTATTTATCTCATCAACCGTCATTTTTAAAGCAATATCCTCAACAGTTATTAAACCTTTTTTGTTATAAATAGCTTTTCGCATATCAGGTGTTATAATAACAAACTTATCCTGCCAAGAAATTTTGCTTGCAAGTAATAAATCACTTTTTGAAGGTGTCAAATCTCCGACAAACGGATGAGAATGACAATTAAATACACCCTTATACTTTTTCATTTCATTTAGTAACTCATTTGAAATCGGTGTGCCTTTCTTATCGCCTTTTATAATATAATGCTTATTTCCTATGGTTATAGAAGCAACCTCGGTACCTGACTGTCTTGACATTAGGCTGATCTCCTCGAAACTTGGAGCACTTTGAACCGAAATAGTATCTCCGTAATTTTGTAGTCTTGATAAATAATCTCTCACATTTTCAGGAACTATATCCTCGGGATACGGTCTTGCCAATTCACCGTTGCTGCTTGTATTAACCGTCTCGCGCTCTTGCTTCACCCCAAGTCCATCAAGTAAAGCCTCCAGCACCTCATCATCAGAGGCGAACTTTTCTTTACTCTCATCGGCTTTGAGTTTATCAGGTCTTGATTTATCCGTATTGAGCGTTATGTTTTCTCTATTATACTTCTCTTTTTTAGATTTTTCAACACCCTAACAATAACTCCTATTTTCTACATAATTCTAATTTACTTGACAAATTCCTACAAAAGCATTAGAATATAATTGAAGAAAATTAATGGGGTGATATTATGGAAAAGTTTATTAATAAGAACTTAAAAGCCTTAAGGAAATATTCAGGCCTAACCCAAGAACAAATGGGAAACATTATAGGCGTTAAGCGTTCAACCTATGCACATAAAGAAACGTACGGAAATTTTAAATTTGAAGAGATACAAAAATTCGCAAGACATTTCCTTATATCTACTGAAACCTTATTTAGCGAAGATTTTGACCCCGCCGTTGCTCTTGGAAAAAAACTGCCGCCACCCCCTCGCAAAAATAATGAACTTGATTTAACCCTTACCCCCGAAGAAATAAACCTCATAGAAATGTTTAGAAAACTTGACCTTGTTAGACGAAGAGAAATTGCTTACGAAATAATGAAAGGATAATTAATAAACCACCCAAAACACCTGTGTGAAAATTCACACAGGTGTTTTTTATTGAGAGATAAAATTCAACTTACAGGTACCTCTGAAAAGGCAAAGCCTACAAATCCATTACTTTCGATTATCCTCTTTATCTTTTCTGATACGTATATTCCTACCTCCATTTTAAGACATCGAAATATATCATAACTTGAACATATTTTTTCATCAAGACAGATTCCGTTAAATTCAAATCCGTAATAATCGTAATCCTCAATATATTCGTACTCGCTTTTCTTTAAATCTATACCATCAATAAAATTTTCAATATACATTAAATAATAATTTGAGTTAACTTTATCTGTAACAACGTCTATAAGCTTTATTGGAATATATCGTATCCCCGTTATACCATTCTCGTCAAAGGCTTCCTTAACTCTTTTATGAACTATCGGCCATGCATCAGTATTCAATAAATAATCACTTTCTCTGTCCGATGCCCTTGAGCTGTAATAGAACTCAACATTCGGAAACTCACCAGAAAAATCACCGCTATAGATAACATTATCGAAAAAACCTTTCTTCACATTTTCATACTCAATCTCATCTAAATTAGACTCCTCGGCATAAATGGTATGTGTTCCATTTTTTATGGATTCATCTATTCTTTCAGTATCAGTTATAAGTTCATAAATCATATTATTTCTCCTTTAAGTTTTTCCAATATTTTGAATACAGCATATCTTGATTATTCCTAATAATTTTCTTTACTCGTTTTTCAAACAAATGCAGAAAAATATCTTTGTTACCATTAGCCATTATATTGATTTTTTTCAATTCCTTTAAAATGAAATTATGATAATCATTTGGATGTCTACCTTGATGCTGCAATAAATCTTTATTCCAATCTCCATCTAAATCTAAGCCATACCTATCGGTGATTTTTTTGAATAATCTGGTATAATACCTATTTTTATTAGTTGCATAGTGATGCATCTGAATCGGCTTTTCTTTATGGCTTTTTTCCACCCCAAGCCCTGACATTAAAGACTTAATTAAATCCTCATCAGTTGCCTTTTGGGAATACTCAGAAATAAAACTTTCATTTTCGGCATCTGCATTTTCAGCTTCCCTCGGTAATTGCGCCTCATCAGCTCCGTTAGCACTTAGAAGCCCTCGCATTAACTCGGAATAAAATTTTTCTTCCCTGTCTTTTTCAGGTGATTGTTTTACTCCGTCATCTCTGCTATAAGCTTCTTCACTTTCTCGTAAGCTTCCTCCTCGGTCGAACTGTTCTGCACCAAAGGAATCGCTTTTTGCGCCACCTCTTCCTTCCTGCTCGGCTCTATATTGCCGAAAAGAAGCATAATCTCGTGCTTTACTGATTGAGAGTATTTCTTCTCCGTAAAGGCTTTCAATAGACTTGTACGGTTGTGATAAATATCGTCTTTCATTTGAAAGTATTTCCTCCTTTATTTCCGATATATCAAAATAATTGATTTTTACAATCCTTGTAACTTGCGGATTACCTATATTACCTTTAACGTACATAATAACATTCGGGCATTCGGTTGAATGTATTACCGCTTCGCCAAATCTTGTAACCGGATATTTATCCTTATTATGCTTAAAGTCCGCAAACCTTGAAAGCAGAGTGTTATATTCGTAAGGTGTTAAAACATCATTCTGCCTCACCCATCCGAAATTATTATACTGCGTTTCACTAAGTTTTTCAACACCCGAATAATCACTCTTGTTTCCCGTAGCAGCCAATTCACGCTCTTTCGCTTTTTCTCGCTCAGCTTCCTCAGTCTCTCTTTTCCGCCTTTCAAGCTCATCCAAAGCCTTTTGCCTGAATTCATCTTCAAATACAGCAAGGTCAGGTCGGTATACAGGCATCTCCCTTTTATACGAAGCCATAAAGTTATAAAAATCCTCATCCTCGATTTTTCTTCCACTTTTATACGATTCAATTAAAAATTCGCGAGCTTTTTGATGCACCTCCCTATACCTATCCACAACCATTCTGGCTTCCATCTCACCCGAAGAATACTTAACCGCCTCTCTGGGTGAAAGAACATTTACACCGTCCTCAAAAAGTCGATGATACTTATAATACCAAAAACTATAATCTTCAAACATTTCGGCAAATTCAATGTCCTGCATAGCAAATTCATAGATTTCATACTGCCTGCTAAGATCACCTGCCTCAACGGCCTCCCAAAGCTCCTTTACAGCAGTAGTAACAGGCTCAGGTAACACCACAGTCAGCATATCATACATCATTTTAGTGTATTGTAAAATCTCTTTAGAAGTATCCTTATTGGTTGGCATATCACTCGGAAAGAAAATATTTTGGTAGGCTATCCAAAAACTTTCGCTCGAACCTGAATCTCTGCCGTCAA
>JAZRKE010000063.1:0-28006 GCA_045646145.1 Acutalibacteraceae bacterium
TTTTTCATTAATAAATCCTCCGTTTGTATTTTAGTTTGACTGGCAGGTCGCTACTATCTTAACACAAACGGAGGATTTTGTTCATCGGTTAACCTCTTTTGAACCACGCCACTATCGCGTGGTTTTCGTTATACAATAAAACCGAACAACGAAAGTTGTTCGGTTTTTTGTTTGATTAAGCCTTGTTAACGGAACCGAAGAGCTCCATTTTTTCTTTAACGGTAGCCTTGATAGCCTCAACACCGGGAGCTAAAAGCTTTCTCGGGTCAAAGCCCTTACCGGTCAAATCCTTACCTGCTTCTACATACTCTCTTGTAGCTGCGGCAAAGGCTAACTGACACTCGGTGTTAACGTTAATCTTAGAAACACCTAAAGAAATAGCCTTTTTAATCATATCGGCAGGAATACCTGTACCGCCGTGAAGAACTAAGGGCATTGTGCCTGTAAGCTGCTGAATAGCATCTAATGTATCGAAGCTCAGTCCCGCCCAGTTTTCAGGATATTTACCGTGAATATTACCGATACCTGCAGCGAGCATTGTAACGCCGAGGTCAGCAATCATTTTGCACTCGTTCGGGTCAGCAACCTCACCTGCTCCGATAACGCCATCCTCTTCACCGCCGATGGAACCAACCTCAGCCTCAAGAGAAAGACCTAATTCGTCGCAGATAGCAACGAGCTCTTTGGTCTTTTCAATATTCTCTTCAATCGGGTAATGAGAACCGTCAAACATTACAGACGAGAAGCCTGCTTCAATGCACTTCTTAGCACCCTCATATGAGCCATGGTCTAAGTGAAGTGCTACGGGAACGGTAATGCCGAGTTCATTTATCATGCCGTTAACCATGCCTACAACGGTTGTGTAGCCACACATATACTTACCTGCTCCCTCAGACACACCAAGGATTACGGGAGAATTTAACTCCTGTGCGGTAAGAAGAATAGCCTTTGTCCATTCAAGGTTGTTTATGTTGAACTGACCAACTGCATATTTACCAGCCTTTGCCTTATTCAACATTTCTTTTGCAGAAACTAACATAATTTTGCCTCCTGTTATTTTACTAACAATTATTTTATACTATCTATGCTGAAAAATCAAGCCACTTGTTTACTTATTTTTGGCATATTTGCTTTTTCTCTTTTGGGGAACCTCAATATTAAGCACCTCTGGCTCTTTTTCCAAAAGTTCGGGATTTGAAAGATATTTTTTCATTTTTCTGAAAGCCAAGGCAAAGTAACTGCCCGAGCACATTCTTTCATCCATAACGATACCCAGCGGCATACACTTTTCGTGGATTATTTCTCCGCCCTTTCGCTTTGCCACCTCTCTGGAATTACCCATTGTGATTAAAATTCCGGTTGTGCCGAATTCGTAAACATGGTGGAAAATATGATTTGTGCGGATTGAGGCTAAATTGCTGATAACTAAGCTTGTGTGGAAAGGACTTGCATCAATAATCGCTTTAGGCAACCAGCCGTGCTTATCCAAAAACTTAAAGAGCGCCACACCCACAGGCAGCACACCCGGAATACTCAGCAAAAACTTAATCAGCTTTTCGGTGCTGTTGTTCGCCGCATTAACACGGTTTTCTTCAACGTAGTCGTTGATAATATTATTAACGTCATCTATGGTATTTTCATAGTCAAAATACATTTTTGACATTGTGCCGTTATCCATTTTACCGTTTTGTAGCACAACCATACCAACCGCAATTTCATTTCTGGCATATATGCGCTTATTAACAATAAAACGGTTAAGGCTCGGGAACTCTGCCATGGTTCTGACATACGCCGCAAGTATTACAGCCATATGGCTTATATTCTTGCCCTGTTTTCTCTTTTCATTTATGTAGTTCTGAATGGGCCCAAGCGGAATATCCAGCTCTATCATATTCATAGAGTCATACCTCTTGTCCATTATGAACGGTGCTACCGTGTACATTGGGTCGGCGTTTTTTACCCTCTTTCCATCTGCTCTGAGTGCCATAAATCAATCCCCTTTATTTTTTCGACGCTCTATAAGGGTCGAAATTATTTATAAAATCTTTAATCTGCTTATCGGTAAGTGCCGCATATTCTTCACCGAATTTGGTATAAAGCGCATTTTTGAGCAGCTTTTCATCGCGCCAGAGAATATACCTTTCTCTAAGCGCTATAACACCCATCCATAAGGCGAGAATTAAAATAATTGTCATAGGTATAGCATACTGCCAATAAAATGCGCCCTTTATGTTTATAGCGCCCACAGTTTTAATAAGACCGGGAACCATAAGCGTCATCTCAAAAATAACCGACACAATATTAAGTACCGTTGCCACCAATCCGTATTTGAAAATAATTGCAATAAAGGCTATGAAAAGAAATACGGAGGCAACGATAGTATTATTAAGCAGGCTGCTATCAAGCGGTTGCTTGGCAAATTTCATACCTAAAATTAAAATAACATTAACCGCCAACTGATAAACATAGGCTAAAATAACTATTGCCTTAAGCCACCTATAGAGTTTCTCGGTGGTCTTATGGTATGTTATAAAGTTTTTGATGTGATAAAGATTTATGTACTGTGAAAATTCATTTGCTTTTCGCATTTTTCGACACCTCCTTTCTATTATACCTGTAAATCTACCTCTTGACAAGGTAAAATTATTACTATTATAATATTTTTTCGGGAGATGATAATATGGCGACTGTAAATATAGTGATGGTTGAGCCCGAAATTCCGCAGAATACGGGAAACGTAGCGCGTACCTGTGCCGCTACGGGTGCGAGGCTTCACCTTGTGGGACCTATGGGCTTTAAAATTGACGATAAGAAATTAAAACGCGCAGGGCTTGATTATTGGCATCTTTTAGACATTACCTACTATGAAAATTTAGAGGATTTCTTTAATAAAAATAAGGGTGAATTCTTCTTTTTCACAACCAAGGCACTGAACACCCATTCTGATATTTCCTACCCTGATAACTGCTATCTGTTTTTCGGCAAGGAAACCAAGGGTCTTCCCGAGGAGCTTTTACTTGAAAACCGTGAAAGATGTGTAAGAATTCCTATGATAGATGACGCGCGAAGCCTTAATCTTTCAAACTCCGTGGCAATTGGGGTTTACGAGGTGCTAAGACAGTGGAGCTACCCCACTCTCCAAAATTTAGGAGAATTGCACAACTATAAGTGGTGAGATTGTTAAAATATTATCATATAAAATTGTTGAAATTTTTACAAATTGTGGTACAATAATACTATATTAGCTGAAAGGATGAATTTATAATGGACGCACTTAACAAAAAGACTATTGAGGATATTGAAGTTACCGGCAAAAAGGTTCTTGTTCGTTGTGATTTCAATGTTCCTATGAAGGACGGTAAAATCACAAGCGATAAGAGAATTATCGGCGCACTTCCCACTATTAAATATTTACTCGATAACGGCGCTCAGGTAATTCTTTGCTCACATATGGGCAAGCCACACAATATTTTCACCGAAGGCTTCGGTCTTTCCAAAAAAGAAAAGAAGGCGGTTGAGGCTTTACCCGAAGCAGATAGAGCTGCCGCTACTGCAGAATATTTAGCAAAGGCTAAAGAGGAAGACGCTAAGAAGTTCACTCTTCGCCCCGTTGCTGACAGATTAAATGAATTATTAGGCGAGGGTACCGTTGATTTCGCATGTGATATTATCGGCGACTGCGCTAAACGTAAGGTTGCCTCACTAGAGAACGGCAAGGCTGTTTTAATTGAGAATGTTCGTTTTGATGCAAGAGAAACCAAGAATGACCCCGAGTTTGCAAAAGAACTCGCATCCCTTGCCGAAATTTTTGTTAACGATGCTTTCGGTACTGCTCACCGCGCTCACGCGTCAACTGCAGGTGTTACAGAGTATCTTCCCGCTGTTTGCGGTTATTTAATCAAGACCGAAATCAGCGTTATGGGCGGTGCACTAGCTAATCCTAAGCGTCCGTTTGTAGCGGTACTCGGCGGCGCAAAGGTATCGGATAAAATCGGCGTTATTGAAAACCTAATTGACAAGGTTGATACCCTTATTGTCGGCGGCGGTATGGCTTACACCTTCTTCCGCGCTAAAGGCTATAGTGTAGGTACCTCCCTTTGCGAAGACGATAAAATTGAACTCGCCGCTTCTCTTATGAAAAAGGCCCAAGATAAGGGCGTTAAATTTTTACTCCCAATTGATAACCGCTTAGGCAGTGAGTATGATGAGAACACCGATGTTACCATCTCTGATTCTGATTCTATACCCGAGGACAAAATGGGACTTGATATTGGTCCCAAGACCGAAAAATTATTCGCAGATGCGGTAGCAAATGCAGGAACAGTTATCTGGAACGGACCGATGGGCGTATCCGAGTGGAAAAACTTCGCATCCGGTACAGAGAGTGTTGCTAAGGCGGTGGCCGAGTCGGGTGCTATCTCGATTATCGGCGGTGGCGATTCTGCTGCAGCAGTTCAGAAACTCGGCTATGCTGATAAAATGACCCACATTTCAACAGGTGGCGGCGCTTCGCTCGAATTCTTAGAGGGTAAGGTTCTTCCCGGTATTGCCGCACTTAACGATAAATAAAAAAATCAAAAACGGCACGGCATTTCTGCCGTGCCCGTTTTAAGATAAGGAGAAAAGACAATGAACAAAGATTTAAGAAAAGCAGTTATCGCAGGTAACTGGAAAATGAATAAGACACCGGCTGAGACCGCTGCACTTATAAACGAGATGAAGCCGCTTGTAAAGGATGCAGACTGTGATGTAGTTTTATGCGTTCCCTTTATTGACATTGCCGCCGCAGTAGAGGCTGCAAAGGGCTCTAACATAAAAATCGGCGCCGAAAATGTTCACTTTAAAGCATCGGGTGCCTATACAGGTGAGATTTCTGCCAAGATGCTCACAGCCTCAGGTGTAGAATATGTTGTAATCGGCCACTCTGAGCGCAGACAGTATTTCGGGGAAACCGACCAGACCGTAAATCTTCGCACACTCGCTGCAGTTAACGCAGGTCTTACCGCTATTGTTTGTGTTGGCGAAACCTTAGAGCAGAGAGAACTCGGTTACACCGAAACCCTGCTTAAATTCCAGACTAAAATGGCTCTTACCAATATAACCAAAGAACAACTTCAGAACATTATTATCGCTTACGAGCCTGTTTGGGCTATTGGCACCGGCGTTACCGCTACTGCTGACCAGGCAGATGAGGGCAACGGCTTTGTTCGCGAGGCTATTGCCGAAATCTATGGCAAGGATGTTGCCGAAACGGTTACAATTCAGTACGGTGGCTCTATGAACGCTAAGAATGCCGACGAGCTCGTAGCTAAATACAACGTTGACGGCGGTCTTATCGGCGGCGCTTCTCTCAAAGCTGAGGACTTCTCGGTTATTGTTAAGGCTGCTTCTAAATAAGGAGAATTTTTAATAATGAAAAAACCTGTTGTTTTATGTATTATGGACGGTTTTGGTATTTGTGGTGATAGCAGTTGTAACGCAATATGCGCCGCAAATACACCTAACCTTGATAAATTCTTTAGTGAAAATCCCTTTACCACCATCGGCGCTTCGGGACTCGACGTAGGGCTGCCCGACGGTCAGATGGGCAACAGCGAGGTAGGCCACACAAATATAGGGGCCGGCCGCGTTGTATATCAGATGCTTGTTAAAATTTCAAAGTCGATTGAGGATGGAGATTTTTATAACATAGCAGCACTTAAAAATGCAATAGATAACTGCAAACAGAATAATTCCGCACTGCATTTAATCGGACTTTTATCCGACGGTGGTGTGCACAGCCACATCGACCACCTTTACGGACTTCTTAAAATGGCTAAACGCGAGGGGCTTACCAAGGTTTTCGTTCACTGCCTTATGGACGGCCGTGATGTTTCTACCACCTCGGGTGTAGGCTTTATCCGAGATTTAGAGGCAGAGATGGAGAAAATCGGTGTGGGTAAAATTGCCACCGTTTGCGGCAGATACTACGCTATGGACCGTGATTTCGCTTGGGACAGAGTAGAAAAGGCATATGCCGCTTTTGTTTACGGTGAGGGTAACCTTAATCCGAGTGCCGTTGATGCTATGGAAAAATCCTATGCAGATGAGATTACTGACGAATTTATAGTTCCTACCGTTATTGATAAGGAGGGCACTATTAAGGAAAATGACAGTATTGTTTCCTTCAACTTCCGCCCAGATAGAGCCCGTCAGTTTACCCGTACCTTTGTTGACCCCGATTTTGACGGCTTTATGCGTAAAAACGGATTCTTCCCTGTAACCTATGTTTGTATGACTCAGTATGATGAAACAATGCCGAACGTATCGGTTGCCTTCCCGCCTGAAGAATTAAAGATGACCTTCGGTGAGTATTTAGCCAGCAAGAATATGACACAGCTGAGAATTGCCGAAACACAGAAATATGCTCACGTAACCTTCTTCTTTAACGGCGGTGAGGAAAAGACCTTCCAAGGTGAAGACAGAATTCTTATTCAGTCGCCCGATGTTCCCACCTTTGATTTGCAGCCCGAAATGAGCGCATATCCTGTAAGAGATGCTGTTTGCAAGGAAATTGAAAGCGGTAAATATGATGCGGTAGTGCTTAACTTTGCCAACTGCGATATGGTAGGACATACTGGAGTATTCAAGGCGGCGGTAGATGCCGTAGAAGCGGTTGATGAGTGTGTTGGCGATGTTGTTGCTTCCACTCTTAAAATGGGCGGTGTTGTATTTATCACAGCCGACCACGGAAATGCCGACTGTATGATAGGTGAGGACGGAAACCCCTTTACCCCGCACACCACCAACCCCGTTCCGTTCTGTGTTGTGGGTTATGACTGTAAACTTCGCGAGGGTGGCAGACTTGCCGATATAGTTCCCTCAATGCTAAAGGTTATGGGACTGCCACAACCCCCCGAAATGACAGGAAAATCAATAATAGAATAATTTTAAGACGGTGCTCTGCGGCACCGTCTTTTCTTTTCCCCTTTCCCTATTCCATTAAATAAAAACAAGCACTCCCTTGAGTGCTTGTTTTTATTTTATAGTAGTAATATCATACGGGGTTGTCTGATAAACGAAATAGTTAAGCCAGTTTGAATAAAGCAGATTTGCGTGCGAGCGCCACGATACGAGAGGCGGCTTGGTCGCATCGTCATTCGGGAAATAATTTACGGGAATTTCTATTGGTTTACCCTCGCCTAAATCCCTTAAATATTCATTTTTAAGGGTGTCAGAATCGTATTCGGGATGCCCTGTAATGAAAATCTGTCTGCCACCCTTATTGGAAACGGCAAAAATACCTGCAATATCGCTTGACGCTAAAATTTTAAGTCCCTTTACAGCCTTTATATCCTCTCTTAGCACCGTTGTATGCCTCGAGTGCGGCACCATAAAGACGTCATCAAAACCTCTGAATAAAATTGACTGCTTATAGTCGGTTTTATGCGGAAAAATTCCGAACATTTTTTTATCGAGCGGCTTTTTATCAATTCCGTAATGATAGTAAAGCCCCGCCTGAGCGCCCCAACAGATATGAAGTGTGCTGTGAACGTGGGTTTTACTCCATTCCATTATTTCACACAGCTCTTCCCAATACTCAACCTCATTAAAGGGTAAATGCTCAACGGGTGCGCCCGTTATAATCATACCGTCAAAGGTCAGATGCTTTACATCCTCAAAGGTTTTGTAAAAGGTGAAAAGATGCTCGGCCGAGGTGTTTTTGGACTGATGGCTTTTGGTGTGAATAAGCTCCAAATCCACCTGAAGCGGAGAGTTGCCGAGAAGCCTCGATAACTGAGTTTCGGTTTCGATTTTCTTGGGCATTAAATTAAGAAGCAGAATTTTCAGCGGACGGATATCCTGAGTTATGGCGCGTTTTTCGGTCATAACGAAGATATTTTCACCCTCAAGCGTTTTAACGGCAGGTAAATCGTTTGGTATTTTAATCGGCATTAAATAATTCTCCTAAATTTTTTCGTAATATTAGATATTATCAAGTGCCTGTTTAATGTCGGCAATCAGGTCCTCAGCGTTTTCAATTCCGCAAGAAAAACGAACAAGGTCGGGGGTAATACCCGCTTTGCTAAGCTCCTCATCGGTCATCTGGCGGTGTGTAGCACTTGCGGGGTGCAGACAGCAGGTACGGGCATCTGCCACGTGGGTTTCAATGGCAGCAAGTCTCAGGTTTTTCATAAATGCCTCAGCCGCCTTACGTCCACCCTTTACGCCAAAGGAAACAACACCGCAAGAGCCGTTGGGCAGATACTTCTGTGCTAAATCATAATATTTATCGCCCTCTAAAGATGGGTAAGTAACCCAAACAATGCGGTCATCGTTTTTAAGGAATTTAGCCACTGCTAAACCGTTTTCGCAATGCTTTTTCATACGAAGATGCAGACTCTCAAGACCTAAATTCAACAAAAATGCGTTTTGAGGCGACTGAATTGAACCGAAATCACGCATTAACTGTGCAGTTGCCTTAGTGATATAGGCGCCCCCAAGGCCGAAGCGCTCGGTATATGTAACACCGTGATAGCTGTCGTCCGGAGTGCAAAGCCCTGCAAACTTTTCGGGGTACTTAGTCCAGTCGAATTTACCCGAATCCACAATGCAACCGCCAACACCTGCTCCGTGTCCGTCCATATACTTGGTGGTTGAATGAATAACAATATCGGCGCCGAATTCAATCGGGCGGCAGTTAACGGGGGTTGCAAAGGTGTTATCGATTATAAGCGGAACGCCGTGGGCGTGAGCAGCAGATGCGAAGCGCTCAATATCGAGCACGGCTAAAGCAGGGTTAGCGATGGTCTCACCGAATACTGCCTTGGTGTTATCTTTGAATGCGGCATTTAGCTCCTCATCCGAGCAATCAGGAGAAACAAAGGTAAACTCAATACCCATTCTCTTCATTGTAACGGCAAAAAGGTTATATGTACCGCCGTAAATAGTAGAGCTTGATACAATATGATCACCGGCGGATGCGATATTGAAAATAGAATAGAAGGATGCTGCCTGACCGGATGAGGTCAGCATTGCGGCAGTACCGCCCTCCATATCGCAGATTTTTGCAGCTACATAGTCGTTAGTAGGATTCTGAAGTCTTGTATAGAAATAACCCGAAGCCTCCAAATCGAAGAGCTTGCCCATATCCTCACTAGTGGCATATTTAAAGGTAGTGCTCTGAACTATCGGGATTTGTCTTGGTTCGCCGTTTCCCGGGGTGTAACCGCCCTGAACGCACTTGGTTTCTATATTGTAATTATTCATTATGTTCCCTCCAAATTCAAATTATTTAATATTATATATTTCTTTTTAGATTTAGTCAAGTTCGGGCACTTCATTTCTTGAATCGTAAACCTGACCTGTAGATATATTTATCAGCTTTTCATTAATACTTACGGTATTATTGCTTACCCAACCGACTATGGCACTATCGGTACCTAATTGCCAGAAAATATTGCGCTCACTCTTACTGCCGTCCGACAGTATGGTGGCAACAGCGCCGCGAATGGCTGTAGTACCGGGGGCATTTACTTTATAAAGGCTCACAGTGGTCTCACCGTCAGGCGACATTGAAGAATATAAGAATTCGCCCACCGGTAAAACCTCGATATTATCAAAAAAACTATCCTTGATAGTCCAGCCGATATTAAAGGCAGATACAATTAAAATTACCGATAAAATACAGGCTGTAATTCTTTTTATAATCAAAGCGCGGCACCCCCTGTATAGCTTCTCAGTTTTGAATTATAATATACCGTGGCATAGCGCGAGTGTATAATATAGCACATACAAAAATACGGCAGCGTGAACACTAAAGGTGCAAAAAATACCGATAAAATTATCCACCCTGAAAGGCTTAAAATAAGGGTTATAAAATTACCTATGCTTACCCTCGATACCGTATATGCCTTCGTAATACATTCGGTATTATCCATATTTTCACCCGCTATGAAAATGAACGGTGCGAGATAGTAGCGCGACATAATATAAATTATACAGCAGATTGCAATTGCGCGCAGTACAAATGAGAAAATCCATATATTTGAAAACCATAGCGGTGCAACGGAATTTGCGAACAAAACCGAAGAGAATTTTGATACCAAATCTATAATAAAGGACGGTAAAAGCAGGGCTATAGCCTTTAAAACTATTTTACTAAGCAGCAGGAAAATAAAGTTCATAAGTCTTTTATAAACCCCGATATCCGAAAAATAATAAAAAATTTCGGATATGCCAAGTGGCGCTTCGGCGGCTAACGACCAATATATTCGCAAAACCCCGAAAAAGAGGGGCAGATAGATAAAAAGCAGTGCCACGCCCAGTATGACATACATCATCACCTGTGCCAAAACACTAGAAAAAATGTATTCAATAAAGGAAAAAAGGTTGATTGCCACCAAGAAAAACGCAAGCGGAATAACTGCCACTATAATGGCAGCGGGCCACTCGGATTTAAGTGTTGCGAGTGCGGTTTTCTTAACTGCTATACTGCTTGGAAACATAATTTTATCTCCCTCTACCTATATATTACACTAAAATTTTCAACTTAGCGTAATTTGCCATAAGTTTTTTAGTTCCAACATTTTTAAAGTGGATTTCGAGCATATAATCGTCAGAAACTTTCTGAACCGATGTGATTATACCCTCTCCGAAGGTGCGGTGCTCAACCTCCATACCGAGCGTGTAATCAGTTCTGCTCTGCTTAGTGTGTGAAGTAGCAACATTGACTGTATATTTGGAGGGCTTTGGATTATAAACCCTCTGCGAGTAGCCATAAGAGCTACCGAAGCTATAGGACGGTGCCTCACTCGAGCTTTCGCACAACTCCTCGGGAATTTCATTTAAAAATCGCGAAGAAGGATTTCTACCCGTAGAGCCGTAAAGCATACGCGTGGAGGCATTAGTAAGAGTTAAATTTTTCTTAGCTCTGGTTATCGCCACATAGGCAAGGCGCCTTTCCTCCTCAATTTCTTCAGGGCCTCCGTAAATCGACTGGTTTCCGGGGAAAATGCCCTCTTCCATACCGATTATGTAGACCTTCGAGAATTCAAGTCCCTTAGCAGAATGTATCGTCATAAGTACAACACGGTCCTCGGTGCCGTCTAATGAATCAATATCGCTGAAAAGCGCAATTTCCTCTAAAAAGCCCGATAATGTGGGCTCTTCACTCTCCATCTCGTACTGAGCGATGTTTGAGCCGAGTTCGCGTATGTTATCAATTCTGTCCTGCTCGGTGGGGCCCAGAGAATAAAGATACTGCATATAGCCGGTTTTTGATGCCGTTAGCTCCAAAAACTCACCTAACGGGATTTCACCGGCCTGTTCGCGAAGCTCCTCAATTATAGCGCAGAATTCCTTAAGCTTAGAAGCCGCGCGGGAAAGCAAAGGGTAATCATCAGCCGTTTTAAACACCTCGAAAAGCGAAATGCCAAGGCTATCGGAAATCTGCTGAGCATTATTTACGGTTGTATCGCCGATTGAACGCTTGGGCTCGTTTACAATTCTTTTAAGCCGCAAATCGTCATAGGGGTTGTTAATAACGGTAAGATAGGCTAAAATATCCTTAATTTCTTTTCGCTCAAAGAATTTCATACCGCCTATGACCTTGTAAGGGACACTGCTTCTTGCAAATACATTTTCAAGCGCGTTGGACTGCGCATTCATTCGATAAAGCACGGCGTGGTCGGAAAATTTAGCGCCACTGCTCACATTATCAAGAATACTGTCGGCAATATATTTGGCTTCGCTTCTTTCATCCAATGCCGTAAAAACGGTAATCTTATCACCCTCGCCGCTATCAGTCCAAAGGCTTTTGGACTTTCTGCCGCGATTGTTTTTAATCACCGAATTCGCCGCATCAAGTATATTCTGGGTAGAGCGATAGTTCTGCTCCAAGCGTATTACCTTGCTGTCAGGGTACTCATCCTCAAAGCTTAAAATATTTTCGATAGATGCGCCTCTGAAACGGTAGATACTCTGGTCATCATCACCCACAACGCAGATATTTCTGCGCCCTGAGGAGAGCTCGCGCACCAGCACATACTGAGCGTGGTTGGTATCCTGATACTCATCCACCATAATATATTTAAAGCGGTTTTGATAATAATTTAAAACATCTGGATTAGTCTCGAACAACTTGACGGTATTGTAAATCATATCGTCAAAATCCATAGCGTCGTTATTTATAAGCCGTGCCTGATATTTTTTATAAAGCAGTGCTATTTTTGCCATTCGGTAATCGCTGCCGCAATTATTTGCAAACTCCTCAGGGGAAATAAGCTTATCCTTAGCCGAAGAAATTTCTTTTAACACCAATTTGTGTGATAAAATTTTATCGTCTATCTCCTCAGCCTTCATTATTTCCTTCATCTGTTTGCGCTGGTCGTCGGTATCGTATATAGTGAAATGCGATGTGTAGCCGATTTTATCGGCGTGTCGGCGCAGTATCTTACCGCATATAGAGTGAAATGTTCCTGCATTTACATCCTTAGCGGCATCCCCCAGCCTTAAAGCAATTCTATCCTTTAATTCCTCTGCCGCCTTGTTGGTGAATGTAATTGCCAAAATCTCCCAAGGCTTTGCAGGATAACGGCTTAGCTGAGGTATATTGATACTTTCTGCCTGTCCGCTTAAATAATCGTTAATCTGCTGTATCTGGGTATCAGTTAAATAAGGCGCATCCTCACTTTTATATGCGCTGCCGTATTTGACAAGACAGGCTATTCGGTTTACAAGCACGGTGGTTTTCCCCGACCCCGCACCCGCAAGCACCAAAAGAGGCCCCTCGGTAGTGGTTACGGCCTCAAACTGTCTGCCATTCATACTGCTATATTCTTTTTCTATTACTTTATTTCTTAAATCTATAAGATTCTGCAACATCGAATAAACTCCCATTTTAGTTTATGTAATTTATTTTACAACAAATATTAAAATATATCAATAATTAAAATTGACCTTTTGGTAAAATATGTGTATAATATAGGTTGTATAAATATTTTATCGGAGATGTTTTTATGAAAAGAACCGAAATTAAACAAATTTTATCTGCCCCCGAAAACTTTACCGAAAGGGAATTAACAGTTTGCGGTTGGGTAAGAACTATTAGAAATTCTAAAAATATTGCCTTTATGCAGATAAATGACGGTAGCGCTTTTTCAGGGCTACAGGTAATTCTTGAGAGCGAAAAGCTGCCCGAATTTGAAGAGATTGTATCTCAGAATGTTGGCGCAGCGGTATCTGTTAAGGGAAATATTGTGCTTACCCCCGAAATGAAGCAGCCCTGTGAGTTACACGCGGCGTCAGTTTCGGTTGAGGGTACATCCACTCCCGATTATCCGCTGCAAAAAAAGCGCCATTCTCTTGAATTCCTGCGCACTATTCAGCACCTAAGACCCCGCACCAACACATTTTCTGCCGCCTTCAGAGTACGCTCTGTGGCAGCCGCCGCTATTCACGAATTTTTCCAAAGCCGCGGCTTTGTTTACGCCCACACCCCCCTTATCACCGCATCTGACGCTGAGGGTGCGGGTGAAATGTTCAGGGTTACAACACTGCCCGATAAAGAGCCGCCCTTAACCGAAGACGGAAAGGTTGACTATTCTCAGGACTTTTTCGGCAAGGCAACCTCGCTTACCGTTTCTGGTCAATTAGAGGGCGAGGCTATGGCTATGGCTTTCGGCAAAATCTACACCTTCGGCCCTACCTTCAGAGCCGAGAAGTCCTACACTGCACGTCATGCGGCAGAATTCTGGATGATTGAGCCCGAAATTGCCTTTGCAGACCTCGAGGACAATATGGAACTCGCAGGTGATATGCTTAAATTTGTGCTTAAATACGTTGTTGACCGCTGCCCCGAAGAACTTGCCTTCTTTGAGCAGCATTTTGAAAAGGGACTTAAAGAAAAACTTGATAAGGTAATTAATGCCGAATTCGCAACCGTTACCTATACCGAAGCGGTTGAACTTCTTAAAAATAGCGGAAAGGAATTCCAGTATCCTGTAGAGTGGGGCTGTGATTTGCAGACCGAGCACGAGAGATACTTAACCGAAGAAATCTTTAACAAACCCCTCTTTGTTACTAACTATCCAAAGGAAATCAAGGCATTCTATATGCGACTTAATGATGACGGCAAGACCGTTGCGGCAGTTGATGTTCTCGTTCCGGGCATTGGTGAGATTATCGGCGGCTCTCAGAGAGAGGAGCGCATTGACCTGCTTCTCAAGCGCATTGAGGAAATCGGTGCTACTGAGGCTGATTACGATTGGTATGTTGACCTTCGCCGTTACGGCGGTGCAAAGCACGCAGGCTTCGGCCTCGGCTTTGAAAGACTTATTATGTACATTACCGGTATTCAGAACATCCGCGATGTGCTTCCCTTCCCACGCACCACAGGCTCAGCAGAGTTTTAAAACTTCAAAGAACAGTAAGGAATTTCCTTACTGTTCTTTTTTATGCCTCAATTACCTGCTTAGTATCTAAATTAAATGAATTCATATCGGTAATATTAAGTGCACAGCTATTATAGGTTTTATAGTAATAAACACCTTTTGAGGCGTTGCAGCAGCTCGAATACACAGTTTTATGAATATTGCCATCGGGCAAAATTACACAGCCGCTCGGCACTGCGACGCTATCTAAAATATGAAAAAATTGAGAAACATTTTCTTCCTCTGTTTCACTGCAGACCGAATTGAATTTTACAAACGCCGCCCTTATAAAGCGCGACATAGAGGAAAAATCCCCAGGCAGAGAAAAGGCTCCAAGCCCATTTGAATAATTTTTAAATTCTAAAGCCGATGAAAATCTGTTATATGGCACATTTGAAGAAAGAAAGGAAAAATTATTAAGATACATTCTGTGCATCGGGAATTCAGGATTATTTGTAAGGACACCGACATCGTTTTCATAGATTTTAAGCCTATTACCCGTCTGCTCCACGGTTATGCTCTCATATTTATCCGACACCATAAAATGAAGTCCTGTAGGCTTTAATTCATCGGAAAAGGCGGTGTCGCAAATTTTTATTTTTTTGAGTTTCTCTTTTGCGGCTCTTACGCTGTCGTTTAAAGCCAGTACCCATAAAATAAACTCAAAAGAGGCTATATACCCTTCTCCCTTACCCTTTGCATATTCAGCGTCGGTAAATCTGAGTGCCGCACAGGAAAGCCCCTTTTCATTGGTACCGTCAAAATAAAGCGGATAGCCGTTTACCGTATTTGCCATACCTATAACGGCATAATGTCGGGTTGCCTCATCGCCGTTTGTGAATTTAATTGTGTAGTCCCTCGGAGTTACCGCAACACGCTGGCCGTAGCTGATATCCAAATCTAAATTTCTGCCGAAATAATTATCTCCGTTTACAAAATTTACTGCTGTACACATGAAAACACCGCCTTTTGATTATCATTATCAAAAAGCGGTTGTTTTAATCAAAAAGTGTATTAAAATTTAATATGGTAGCGTATCTGTTTTGAAGTCCCGGAATCTTCAAAATTCAAACCAAGAAAATTCAATTTGAATATTCTGGTGTCGCTCAAATGAATACTAAGTAACCTAATATAATAAAAGAACTATAGTAATACTAACTATAATAATATAAATAGCGAATTTTCATCCTCGCGGTTTATGGGTTTTCTTCAAAGCCTCAATGCATGGCGTAAAGGCGAAATACACCAGAATAAAATTGGCGACACAATGGATAATATCATACGGTATACCTTGTATTATCCAGCCTATTCCCACCGCCACACCATCGGTTACAAAATACGGTAGGCTGCAAAGCGTACCAAAAAATAGCCCGAAAAATGCCGCTAATATGGCATTCAATAAGGGGGTTGCAAATCGGCGGGTGAGCATTACGGCAACTACCAGAATCGCCCAGACGTAAAGGTACATTATGTTCCAAAGCCCTATTCCGTGAAAAAGCAACTCTAAAGCGACGAATATGTAAACACTTATAAGGCTTTTCATACCGAAAACGGTGGCGGTAACGATTATAAGCACCGACACAAGCTCTACATTAGGCAGCACTGCAAGAGCAATTTGTACCACGAACATAAGTGTGCCCAAAAGCGCTAGAATTAAATATGTTCTGAGCGGTGTTTTAGGACGCGAAACCTGTTGTGTAGACCGCTTCATACTTCCCTCCATCAGTAATGGGCAGTTCGTTCATACCGACACTCGCCATGGCGCCGTCGGCATTAATGCACCACCAGCCGCCATCCACATTATAGTCGGCGGTAACACCCTTAATGGTGGTATAAAGTCCCGACGCATCGTAGGTAATAATCCCCTCGTTTACAAGAGCACCCGCCAGATACTCTTCATCTGTGTCGATTTCAATCACCTCACTCGTTTTATCCTTGTAAACTATTGTGAAGGTAATTTCCTTTTTGCCATCCTGTGTTTCAAGTCTGTTATTTACCCAAAGCAGACCTGCAAGGGCAATAACCACCACCAAAACTAACGATAGCGCTACTGTGATTTTTGTTTTTCTGGACATAAAAAAGTCCTCCTTATATGGTATTACTAAACAACCGATACAAAGAGGACTTGGCACTTAATTTTAACTCCGTATACCGCCAAAGTGAAAACGCCGTACTGCGACCAATTACTCGTGGTGCTTTGTACCGATACCCTAAAGCAAGTCTTCCGACTAAGAGTCAACGCCCCGTTTAGCCTTCCCAATTTCTCAGTGGCACAATAAAACGGCGCTCGTCCTCACGGCGACGAGTTCGTGGGAGATTTTCACTCCGCTTCCTTTTTAAACCGCTCATTACAAGCGGTACTCTAAGGCCTTTATTTAGCGTTTATATTTTAGCATTAAATCGCGGTAATGTCAACAGTTCTCGCTCCCAGTCGCTGAGAATCCTCCGGAGAGTGCGACACCGCAATTAAAATTTTACCTTTTGTTTTTTTATTTATAAACTCGGTGGTTTTCTCGATATTGGCATTGTCAAGCCCCGAGAAAGCCTCGTCGAGAATATAGATATCAGCGTCTCGTGATAGCGCCCTCGCAAGCGATACCCGCCTTGCCATACCGCCCGAAAGCTCACTCGGATAAAGCCCTGCGGCTTCTATGAGCCCTAAACTGTTAAGGCTTTCTCGCGCCGTTTTTTCATCGGTAAAAAGGGTTAAATTCTCCATCACCGTCTTAAAGGGCAGGAGCCTGTCCTCTTGAAAAACGGTAGAAATTTTAGCGTTTTCGGTATCTACCGTGCCTCTATCTGCCTTTTCAAGCCCCATAATAAGACGCAGCAGTGTTGTTTTACCCACACCCGATGGACCGCTTAAGGCAATGCGCTCACCGCCCGCAATAGTGAGGTTAAAATTTTCAAAAATCCTATGCTCACCGTAGGAAAAGGAAAGGTTATTTATTTTAATCAATACTTTCTCTCCTTCCAGCAAAGCCTTAATATGTTTTCGAGTATCAAACTCAAAATTATTACGGTTAGTGTTACGGCGAAAACCTGTTCATAGTCAATAGTGGCTCTGGCGCCTGAGAGCAGCGCACCAAGGCTGCCCGAGGGGTTGCAGATAACCTCTGCCGCTATACCCGATTTCCACGCGATACCAAGCCCCGTAACCGACGCCTCCCTTAAAAACGGCAGAACGGTTGGAATTTTAATGTGTTTAAGAATTCCCCACCTGTTCATGCCGAAAACGGTTGCCATTTCAATGCTTTTATTGTCAACCGAGCATAATCCCGCATCGATATGGCTTTTGATTATGGGAAAAACCATTAAAAACGAGATAAAGGGCGGCAGAAAGGCGGTGGGAATCCACAGCCACGCTATTATAATAAATGCCGCAACCGGCACCGAACGAATAATGTGAAATATCGGCGCTGAGAGAATTTTAAAGCCCACCGAAAGATTGGCTAATATTCCGCAAAGAGTTCCTACTATAATTGCAGCGACGAAGCCAAGTACAATATGAAAAAGTGATGTGCCGACAGCCTCCCAAAACGCTATGTCAGAAAGGTTTTCGGTAAATGTTCTTAAGGTATCAAGCGGTAGGGGTATCTTAAGTAAGAGCCCTCTATTTGCAAGTGAGCCCAAAATATGCCATAATATTATCCAGATTAAAACAGAGCCTGCCGAAAGGGCAGGCTTTCTAATTTTATTTTTCATACCAAAAATCTTCTCCGGGAAGTTTTCCGCCAACCGATTTTGCGTCGGCGGTATACATTACATTAAGGAATCCCGAAAATTTAGTTTTCATTTCGTTTCCGTCAATATAGCAAAGTCCAACATAAGGCAGAGCAGCCTTTGCCACGGCGGCCTTTGCTACAATACCGTATTTTTCGCACAGTGCAGATGTAGTATCGGCGTTAGCCTGAGCCTTCTCTATAGAAGCCTTATAGTCGGTAAGGAAGTTTTCCACAGCCTTGGGATTAGCCTCTAAAAACTCATTTCTTACAATTACGCAACCCTGCATTAAGGCACTCTCACTATCAATTTTATTCCATTCTTCGGTAAGATTGAGCGCGAGCTTTGAGCCCTCGTATTTCATAGTAATGGAGGTGGCAACCGGCTGGGGGGAAATTATAACCGCATCGGGCTCGGTAGACCACACACCTACAAGCTCGGTGCCCTCGGCTTTGAATTCTATCTGAACATCGGTATCCTTATTTATTCCGTTTTTCTCTAAGATATAGTTGATAATATACTCAGGGTTAGAGCCCTGACCTGTGGTGTAAATCTTTTTACCCTTTAATTCGGCAACCGAATTAATTTCGGTGCCCTTGTTGGTAAGAACATAGAGCACGCCGAGTGTATTAACTGCCAAAACCTTAACACCGCCCTGAGTTTTGTTATAGAGCGTTGCGGCAAGGTTGGTGGGAACTGCGGCAATGTCGGCTTCCTTGTTGGAAATTTTAGATACAATTTCGGTAGGTGCGGCAACAGCAGTGAATTTATAATTCTCTTTACCCTCACCCTTTTCGGCTACATCCATTAAATTAACTGCACCTATACCTGTAGGACCTGTCAGAACAAAAACATTAATATCTGTTTTTTCTGCCGGTATATTCGCGGCGCATCCGCAAACCGAAAATACCAATAATAAAGCCATTAATAAACTTACAATTTTTTTCATTTTAATCACCTGATTGCTAAAATTTTAACTAACTTTATTTTATAACTTTTATTCCGATTTGTCAATCAGAGCAGGTAACTTTATTTATACTTTTTTGTGAGAAAATTATTGCTTTTCAAATTAAAGTGTGTTATTATACCCTTGAATAATAACGAAAGGTGCTTTACTATGGAAAGAAAGAAAAGAAAAGACTCTTTTTTCGGTCTGCATTTTGATTTTCACGCCGAGCCCGAAAGGTGTAAAGGGCATATTCTAGGTGAAAATTTAAAGGAAGAGGATATAAAGAAAATCTGCCGCGAAATTAAGCCTGATTTTATTCAGATAGACTGTAAGGGCCATCCGGGTTATGCCTCGTACCCGACAAAACTCGGTAATGCTATGCCCCACTTTGCTAAGGACACTCTGGCTGTTTGGCGCAAGGCAACTGCCGAAGAGGGTGTGGCTTTGTATGTGCACTATTCGGGCGTACGTGATTTCAGATATGTTCGCCAGCAGGAGCCCGAGCAGGCGGCAATGCGTATTGACGGAACATATATGGACGAGGATATCTGCCCGTTTAAAGACAAATACCGTGATGAGCTGCTTATTCCGCAGTTGCTCGAAATCGCTTCCTACGGCGTTGACGGCATCTGGGTTGACGGAGATTGTTGGGGAGTTAAGATTGGCTACCATCCCGATGTTATGAGGCAGTTTGAAGAGGAATACGGGGTTAGCATCAGCGAAAATCCGCCGCAGAAATACGGCGACCCGTATTACGAGGAATACCGTGAATTCCATCGTGAAGCCTTCCGCCGTCACCTTAAAAAATACTGTGACGCCGTTCACGAGAAATACCCCAATTTCCAGATAGCTTCCAACTGGGCATACAGCGAAGAGATGCCCGAAAAGGTAAACACCCCTGTTGACTTTTTATCGGGTGACTATGCACCACTTAACTCGGTTGAAAACGTACAGTTTTCTGCCCGTATTATCGCCGCGCAGGATACACCTTGGGATTTAATGTCCTGGGGCTTCCGTCAGGAAGGTGAATTGCACTGCAACAAGCATCCCGAGCAGTTAAAGCAGGAGGCTTCTGCCGTAATGATGCTCGGCGGCGCATACCAGAACTACATAATGCAGCGCAGAGATACTTCCCCAAAGCTTCAATGCGTACTTAATATGAAGTCTGTAGCTGAATATTGCCGTGAGCGTCAGCCCTTCTGTAAGGGTATTAAAAATCTGCCTGAAGCGGTAATTTACAATTCAACCATCGACCACTACGCAGAAATCCCCTACCCGTTCTCAAACGGTAAGGCTTACTATTCTATCCGTGGTATATCAAAGCTGCTTTCCCGTGCAGGAATTTGCTATGATATTCGTGAGGAGCACAACCTTTTTGATAGAATTGACTCCTTCCCCGTGGTAATCGTGCCCGAGGTTAACACCCATTTCGGTAAAAATGACGTTGAAATTTTATCTGCCTTTGCAGAAAACGGCGGTACTCTCGTGCTCACAGGTATTAAAACTCTGCATCTCTTTAAAGACCGTCTGAACCTTACTCTCGGTGAAGTAAGCAAAAACGAATTCACCAACCTATCTTTAGGCGACGGCTTTTGGTCAGCGATAGAAACCCGCAACTGCGCCGTAGAGGGCGACGATATACTCGCCTACTCTGCTTACCGTGAGGATGAAGAGAGACAGGAGAAATGGTATCCCATTGCCGCCGCTAAAAAGGTCGGCAACGGCACCGTAATTTTAATTGGTACCGACATAGGCAAGGCGAGTGATACCCATATGACCGTTACTGCCCGTAAGATAATGGAAAAGCTTTTGGATTATTACACCCCTGCCGCTCGTATTGAGGGTACGCGTTTTTGCAATATTAATGTTGCCGAAAAAGACGGAAAGCGCCTTATTCACCTGTTTAATACTTCGGGTGAACACAACAACGCCCTTGTTGATAACACCGATGAAATTTTACCGCTTTACAACTTAAAACTGAAGCTAAACCTCGATAAAGCGCCTAAGACTGCTGTTTGGCAGCCCGACGGCACACCGCTCGAAATTAAAAAGGCGGATAATGAATATGAAATTGCACTGCCGCCGCTGCACATACACAGTATAGTTGAATTGGAGTTTTAAAAAAACAGCCCCGAAGTTAAACTTCGGGGCTGAATTTTTGTTATTTAGTTTTTGGAAGACTTGCCGCCGCTACCGACTGACCTACTCTTCTTGATTTTTCATCGGGAATATGAAGTTTAATTTTCTCAGAAAGCTCGGGGAATTCGGTATCTAACACCTCTTGTGCTTTACCCAGAAGAATTACACCATCATCCCCTAATAACACGTCCCATTATAAGAACGTGCCTTATATCGTAAAATTCGGCATAATAAGCGATAGTGTAGCCCTTATTTCTGATGACCGCAATTACTATATCCTGACCGTCTTCTTTTGTAGCCTCGCGCATTCGCGAACAACCAAAGACATCGGCTGAAAATTCGGGTCTAATTTTGCATTTACCTTAAGCTTCATATTTGGTTTCGCCTCCGATGATAGTTTTTAATACGTTAAATTCCGCATCCGTAATAATTATATCGGCATCCTTGCCTGTCTCGAGGGAGCCCTTTTTATCGGCTACACCGATAGCGGTTGCCGGATTGAGTGATGCTCCGTTAACGCACTCATAAAGCGGAATGCTCGAATTCTTAAACACATTATTTACACCCTTATTAAGCCCTAAAGCACTGCCTGCAACGGTACCATCGGTAAGGCGGCAAACTATATCGCGGTAAACAATTTTATTGCCGCCCAGAGTGTATTCGCCATATGGCAGTCCGCCTGCGGGCAGACAGTCGGTAATAAAGCAGAGCTTTCTTCCCTTTAACTTCCATAAAACGTCATAAAAGCAGGGCAAAACATGGAAGGTGTCGGCAATAAGCTCACAGGTAACGTCGCTATCAAGCGCGGCTGTTACAACACCTGGGGCTCTATGAGCAAGCGGCGTCATAGCGTTAAACAGATGTGTTACGTGGGCTATACCCGCGGCAATACCCGCCTTTGCGGTCTCATAGTCAGCAGAGGTGTGTCCCATAGAAATCACCACCTGCGTATCCCTTACAATTTCTCTTATAGCCGCGAAATCGTCGGTATCGGTTTCGGGAGCGAGGGTGATAATTTTAATAATATCGGCAAATTCCTTAACAAACTTTGCATCGGGCTTTAATATGTATTTTGGGTCCTGAGCGCCCTTTTTAGCCTCACTTATAAACGGGCCTTCGGCATGGCAGCCGAGAATGTGTGCACCATTCCAATTTTTGCTCTCCTCTTTAAGGTTGCGACAAACTTGGAGTGCTTTTTTTATAACGGTCATATCCACCGTCATTGTAGTGGGCAGATATCCGGTAACACCGTTTTTAAGCAGCCCTTCAGAAATTATACGAATACTTTCTTCTTCGCCATCGCACACATCCTTGCCCAAATACCCATGTATATGAATATCAATAAGACCGGGGGCTACATAACCGCCGTTTGCATCAATAATCTCGGCATTTTCAGGAACCTGCTCATTTTTTACAATACCCTCTATTTTATCGGTATAAAGCACCGCCATGCCCCCGGCTACACGGCCTTTAAGAATTACCTTTCCGTTAATTATTGCTTTCATAAATACCCCCCTCTTTTGTGTGTACACTAAAGTTTACATATTGAATTACTCACTTTGTATTAGTATACTAAAGTTTGCACAATAAATCAATCACTTATGGGTTAAAAATCATATAATTATGTGTTTTTTCTGTAACTATTTGGGGTCATACCATAAAAACTTTTAAACTTATCTCTAAAAAAGGTCTCATTATCATAGCCAACTGCACTAATTATTTCTTTAATTGACATTTTTGTATTTTTCAGCAGCTCTGCTGCAATACTGCATCTCTTTTCCTGCAAAAGCTTCGAAAAGGGAGCGCCAAAGGTGTTTTTTATAAGCTCACCTGTGTAAACTTCGCTGTAGCCCAGAATTACCGACAAATCCTTTATCTTTGCCGATTTTATATTGTTTTCGATATATTCCTCTACCCTACTTTTAAGCCTTATAGTGCGGTTATTTTCACTTGTTTGATACTCATCCAACGAATCGAGCGCCCCTAAAACCTCGCTTTCATACGGCACCGAGAATGCGGCACCCTTTTTAGCAGAGCTGAGTGCCAGAGCCGCTGCCGCCACAAGCAAAGTGTACTGTAATTTCTTACCATTAAGCACCGAGGCTATGAAAAAGCCGATAAATGTATCGAAACTTGCGGTAAAATCAATATGCTCTGCTTTAAAAGCCGATTGAAACAGGGTTTGCTTCTTTCCGACACATAAATATCCGTTGGTGCCGAAATTTATTACCACGCACAAAAGCGGATATTTATTCTTGAAGAATTTTACAATATCCTCTCGGTTTTCGTGTTTTGAAATATTCTTAGCCTGTGCTTCATTTATGAAAATATAATTTACTAAATTCAAATCAAGATTTATATCGGGGTCTTCTGGAGCGAAAAATATCTTCATATTTTTTTTGTGCGCTATACTTATTATCCTATCAAAATTAGAAACACCGTCATCAATAATCAGCGCATCCTCACCTGAAAATCGGTTCAGAACCATTTCGGCAAACTCAACCGAAACCTCGCCGTTAGTTCCCTTAAAGTATAATTTTTTAGACCGCGCTCCGTTTTCAAGCAAGACAATACTGTGTGCGCTCGGTTTATGAACCGATTTTAAATTAGCAGTATTAACACCACTGTTTTTAAGGGCTTCGCGAAGGAACTCGCTTGAATCACCAACATATCCTGCATGGGAAATTTTTGAAATTCCCGCGCGGGAAAGTGCCACCGAAATATTAAGACCTCTGCCGCCTGCAAAGGTTTGAGAAGTGCCGATTTCAAGCGTATCGGCAGAAAAATCAAGTCTTTCCACAGTGTATATACACTCAGCATAAAGTGTTCCAAAATTAAGAATATTCACGAATACACCACCCTCAAATACATTAGATAAATTGTAAAATAATTTGCATGTTTTGTCAAGATAAATAGGTAATAGGTCCTCTCCCGTGGAGAAGCCCTATTACCTAAAAAAGACTTGGGGGGAACCCCAAGTCTTTTTAATTACCTTTTATAAAGTTATCTGGTGTCTGTTTCTTGCAACAAAATCACCAGTCGGATCATACTTTTCCTTAAACTGCTTGGCTGAATATCTTGTGCCATTCATACGGAATGTTTCGTTCGCAACCTGAACATACATATTATTCTCAAATATAGGTTCACCGCCCTCATTGATAGCAGAAACACCTAATCCTATGTTAATCGCACCATCAAAGACATTATCTTTTATCACGAAGGTGCTCTTTCCGTTTTCAATTACGGTAAAGTTTCCTTCCGATGTACTACCCTTGATATTTGCGGCTACGCCCTTGTCAGGACGGTATGCAGCACCCCAAGCAATATCATCCTGTGTACCGCCTGCATCACGGCATATGTTGCCTTCAAAGGTGATGTTTTTCATATAGGAGCCATCGCCTTCTTGGTGATGCAAGAAATATTCAATATTATAAACATTTCTTTCAAGCAGATTATTGCTGAATGTAATATCTTCATATGTGGCTACAGAATCACCCGATGCATCTATCTGGAATGTAATACCTGCATCGTAACACTCATAAACATAGCAACTATCAATAGTAAAGTCATTGCAGCTGCCATAACGTTCAATACCGTTACCAAGGCGAACATATTCTGAAGGTGTTGTGGTTTCAAAATCACCAACATTCGTCTGACGAGCGCCGCCTATCCAACCGATTTCAAGGCCTCTACAGGTTGTATTATTTCCTGCAGTAATACCAAAGTTACCGTATTTAAGTGTTAAGTTCTCAATAGTTACGCCGGCACCTTGAATACGTATATTAGCTCTGGCAAAAGGAACCTCAACAGCTGCAAAGCTAGAGGGAGCAACGCCATTTGGTAAAAGAACATATGCTGTATAATTATCATAATCATAGAAGAAATCATAAGCCTCGGCTAACTTATCGTATTGCTCATCATATAATGCATGCTTATCTTCACCAACGCCGTCAGCTCTGTTCCACTTTTTATCAGCCACAGTTACGCTTCCATCATTGCCTATAAAGAAGATTGCACCGATATCAACATGTTCTTGCTTTCCGGCAAACATTTGAGAAGTATTTACACTCCAGAGTGAATAACCGTCCGGTACATCAATAGTGCTGTTTAAGCCGGGTTCATTTGTGAAAGAAACACTTTCTGTAACCTGTGTAAAGCTATCCTTCAAATCTAAAGAACCGTAAACATTAGGTTTGGGTCCATCGCCATAAGCACCGATAGATATACCATCCGTAACACCTACCGAAACATTTGGCGCACCAACAATTTCTTCACGGAATGTATCACCGCGATTAAGCAGGATAGCATCTCCGCTTGCAGCTTTGGCGATTGCTGCAGCTACAGTCTGAAGGGGCTCATTTTCAGAGGTTCCCGCATTAGTGTCTAAACCGTCATTTGATACATAATAAACGGTATTACCGGTTACTGTATCTGCAAGACCTGTAATCTCAGTCTTCAGGTTATTAGCGGCAAAATTTATAGCCTGAGCATCATAATTAGGCTTAAAGGTTTCTGTTTTCTCATCATTATAAACCCTGGTACCGTCCTTAGTTTCAATAATCGTTGTAACTGTGAACGGCTGGTCGCCCCAAGTTTCCCAATTCATATCTGTAAGATTTACAGTAATAAAGTAATTAGAAATACTTGAGAACATAGTCGGGTCATAAATAGCCTGACCATATTCACCTGTAATCTGTTCGTAAACGGTATCGCTGAAAAGCTCAGCAACCTTGTCATCCGAACGGACAATCCTAAATCCTACCCTATTATACTTGGTATTATCAAGGGAGGATACAATACGCATATCTACCTGCGTGCCTTCCTTCTCAGTATTTCGGTCAATAGCGGGGTTTGTAATCTGCCACTTAACGCCAAATACGTTCGTTGTAACAAACTTAGCATAAGCTCCACCCGTAGTAACACCTGCATCAAGAGACTGAGTGCAAGCCTCATCGGTAAACCAGCCTGCAAATAATTTACCTAATTGATTATACGGTGCTGTTTTAGTTTCTCCCCTGTACTGAGAAATATCTTTATAATAGGTAACCTCAATGTTAGTATAATCCTCAGTAACGCTCGAGAATAAGTCTAATTCTTGGTCACTGAAATCAATAGCAACCGCAAAACCCTTTACATAACCACCGGGAAGCATAACAAAGCCTACACTACCCTTGTTGGGGCTATTAGTTGCAAATGGATTAGTTCCCTCATAAGTGTCAGAAACATTTTCTCCGGTGATATCTAATTTAATGTTGTTGTCATTTATAGCGAGCGACAAATCGTATTGCTTATTAACTTCAACGGTATCAATAGTAACATCCCTATATCTACCATACTCATTGTAACCGTTTGCAACATCATAATAATTGAAAACAAACTGCTGTGTTGTCGAGAAGAAACGACCAGCCGAAATATAGGCACCTGTTGAATTTGCAGTGTTTTCGAAAGTATAGTCGCTGTTAAGGCTTATGTTATAAGCTATACCGAACGAATTAGACCAATTTCCAAGATTGAGCGGCGTAAAATCGGTAGTTACAGTATATTGGCTGAAATCCTTAATCATTTCAACAGTAGACGGATTTTTAAGATATATCAGGTGAGTGTTAGAGCCAGTGAAATAAGCCCCCGATCCGGTAGAAAATTCAGGGTTCTTAAACTTTCCTTCTGCAGCTAAGCCATTATTATAAACATTAGCAACGCCCCATGTCTGCTCGAACTCAGCCTGAGTTGCCTTAGAGAAATCATAATCAAAGAGTTTTACAGAGTTTAATGAACCATTGGTTACAACTATGTAAATATCTTTATTAGCAGTATTCGATTTCTGGGCTGTAATTTTATAGGTTCCTTCTTCCACAGTTATAAGGGTATAATTTTCCTCATTGTAAATTAATTCATCATTTTCATTTATCCAGGTAATATTTTCACCCGATTCCACACTACCGTCATCAAATTCAAAGAGAATGCCGGAAAGATCCAATTTATTGGTTACATTCATAGGAATCGCAGGCTTATTAGCCGGAATAATCACAATAGGTGCTGTGCAATCAGCAATAGCACTAATTTCTTCATCGGTAAAGCTAATTGCAACCTCAAAGTCCTTTACATAGCCACCAGCAGTGAGAGCAAAACCAATACTTCCCTTATTAGAACTATTAGTTGCATATGCATTAGTTCCCTCATAAGTGTCAGAAACATTTTCTCCGGTGATATCTAATTTAAGATTATCTCCATTTATAGCGAGTGAGAAATCGTATTGCTTATTAACTTCAACGGTATCAATAGTAACATCTTTATATCTACCAGGAACAAGATAACCGTTTACAACATCAAAATAAGCAAAAACAAATTGATTTGTTGTCGAGAAGAAACGACCGGCAGAAATAAAGGCTCCGGTTGAATTCTTGGTGTTTTCAAACACATAATTGCCGTTAAGGCTAATATTATAGGCTATAGCGAACAAATTATTCCAAGGGGTGGCAGCAACATGAGTCGGTATGAATTCTGAAGCTACGGTATATTGACCGAATTTCTTGATCATTTCAACAGTCGCCTGATCCTTAAGATATATAAGGTGATGCTGTGTGGCAGAGTTATACATATACGCTCCCTTTTGGGAATCGAAAGTAATATTAGTTAATTTACTTGTATAACTATCTTCATGAACATTAGCAACGCCCCATATCTGCTCGAACTCAGCCTGAGTTGCCTTAGAGAAATCATAATCAAAGAGTTTTACAGTGTTTAATGAACCGTTGGCTACAACTATGTAGAAATCTTTGCTAAC
>JAZRKE010000064.1:0-17790 GCA_045646145.1 Acutalibacteraceae bacterium
CTTGTATATTTTTATGTTTAGATTTTCGGACTTTCTCAAACTTGTATATTTTTATGTTTCAAAGGCGTATTTTAACCAAACCCACCTATTTGGGCATTAAAAAGCCCGTTTTTAGCTAAAAAACGGGTAAAAAAGCAAAAATCATATTTATCCATAATCTCATTGAACATTTCACAAAATTGTTGTAAGGTCATATCATCAGGAATGCTAATTACACCAATAATTTTTAATTCCTTCATTTATATTCCTCCTTAATACTATTTATTCAATTTACTCTTTGCGGTATTAATTGATGTTATAAGTAATTTCTTAACTTCTATGCATCTTTCTAAAATATCATTATTATCGTAATAACCGCTTTCAATTAAAAGTTCTAACCAATACTCGCTTTCAGAACATTCTTTAAGTGCTATTTGCAGTTTGGCAATAAAATCGGCGGTTCCATGTCCGTAAAATGCCTCACGGATATTTGCACCAACACTTGTTCCGCTACGAATAAGTTGATTTGTGAGTACACTTTCCTTTTTGGTTTGTTTCACTAAGTTACAAACTTTTATAATTTGCAAAGCAAACTCTTTAGATTTTGTAATTAAAGGACTGTTAGCCATAATATTACCGCCTTTCCTTGATCATTATACCACTATAAAATAAAAAGAGCAAGGCAAAGCCTTGCAAAAATACTTATTACCTCTTACTTCTTATTTCTTATTTATTGCTTCCCAAAGCCCCAAGGACTTTTTGAGGTAAGAGTGAAGAGGTAATAGGTACGAAGTAAGCCCCAAGAACTTATCGTCCTTGGGGCTTTGGAGCTGCTAACCGGATTTGAACCGGTGACCTCGTCCTTACCAAGGACGTGCTCTACCTACTGAGCCATAGCAGCATATTGAATTTTCACAGCGAAAGATATTATACGATAAAATGACGATATTGTCAAGAAATATTTTAAAAAGGTTAAAATTTGGTTACAAGATGCGCTAAAAGGTTGACATTGCGTATGGAAATTTGGTAAAATAATATGAAAAATTATGGATTAATATCCTTTTCGGGGGTTTCTTTTATGGTTAAGAGTATGACAGGCTATGGCAGGGCACAGGCTATAGTTGATAATATGAACATAACGGTAGAGTTAAAATCTGTTAATCACCGTTTTTTTGAGTTCTTTGCACGTGTCCCGCGAAGTTTTAATTATCTCGAGGAGAAGCTTAAGAATTTTTCAAGAACCAAAATAATCAGAGGTAAGGTTGAAATGTATGTAACGGTAGAGATGATTGATACTGCCCTTACTCAAATTGAAATCAACCGCGAATATGCCGATTCATATGTTAAAGCACTTAAAACCTTAGCAGCGGAATATTCACTTTTAGATGATATTTCGGTCTCTACCGTATCGAGAAATTCTGATGTCTTTAAGATTACATCTAAGGAAATTGACGAAGATGCCGTAACTGCTGCGGTTTTATCTGTAGCTGAGCAGGCAGTGCACGCTTTTATAGCCATGCGTGAAACCGAAGGAAAACGGCTCAGAAACGATATTGAAGGCAGAGCCCGGACCATTTTAAGCAAGGTTGAGTTTATTGAAGAAACCTCACCTGAAACTGTAAAAAACTACCGTGAGAGACTGGAACTTAAGGTTAAGGAGCTTTTGGATACCGCCAATATTGATGAGCAGCGGATTATTACAGAAACTGCAATATTTGCCGATAAAGTGGCTGTAGACGAAGAAACCGTTAGACTTCGTTCACATATAAAACAGTTAATGGAGCTTTTGGATAAGGGCGATGATATTGGTAAAAAACTTGATTTTATAGTTCAGGAAATGAACAGAGAAACCAATACTATCGGTTCCAAATCACAGAATATTCAAATAGCACAGTGTGTTGTTGATATTAAATCTGAAATTGAAAAAATAAGAGAACAGGTGCAGAATATCGAATAGGGGGCTAAATATGAAATTAATTAATATTGGTTTTGGAAATCTTGTTTCGGCCGGTCGTATCGTCGCGATTGTCAGTCCTGACTCTTCACCCATTAAACGAATAATCCAAGAGGCAAAGGAAAAGGGTATGCTTATAGACGCTACCCACGGCAGAAGAACAAGAGCAGTAATTATCACTGACAGCGACCATATAATTCTTACATACCTACAGACCGAAACGGTGGCTAATCGAATTAACGATGAGGATAGTGGGAATGATGAGGAGGAAGATGATGAGTAAAGGAAGACTTTATATTCTTTCAGGTCCCTCCGGCTCGGGTAAGGATACAGTTTTAAAACAGGTACTTATGTTGCATCCCGAGATTATGCTATCTATATCCTCTATAACCAGAGATATGAGAGATGGCGAAGTTGAAGGAGAGAAATATCACTTCATTTCCCGCGAAGAGTTTGAGCAGCTTATAAAGGATGATATGCTGCTTGAATACAATGTTTTTGTTGGAAATTATTATGGAACACCAAAAGCTCCTGTTGAAAAGGCAATTTCTGAGGGAATCGATGTAATTTTAGAAATTGATGTAAACGGAGCTGAGCAGATAAAGAAAAAGATGCCTGAGGCGGTTAGTATATTTATTATGCCACCGTCTGTCGAGGAGCTTCACAGAAGGCTGAGTGGCAGAGGGACCGACTCTCAAGAGGTAATAGAGAAGCGAATGAAATCCGCCCTTACAGAAATAGAGAGGGCAATTAACTATGATTATATCGTTGTTAACGATGTGATAGAAAAGGCTGCTGAGGATGTTGTTTCGGTTATATTAAGCGGAAGACTGACTGTAGACAGCCAAAAAGATATTATTAATGAGGTGCTTGAAAAATGTTAAATCCTGCTATTGGAGAACTTATTGAAAATTATGACAACCGCTATGAGCTTGTTTTAGATGTTGCCGATTGTGCAAGAGATATATCCAAACAAGCTGAGGAAGACGGTGAAATTTTAATTGAAAAGACCGTTTCGTTAGCAATTAATAAATTAGCAAGTGAAATCAAATAATTAAATTTCAATAACTTAAAGGAGGTGCCGAAAATGGTAGCACAGGTTGTACTCGAAAAAACAGCCTATAGCTTTGATAAGTTATATTCATATTCGGTGCCTGAAAGTTTAATAGGCAAATGCCAACCGGGGTGCAGGGTTGTTGTACCTTTTGGTAGGGGTAACGCATACCGTCAGGGTATGGTTATTTCGGTAGAGGACGGCAATTCGCCGGAAAACCTAAAAGAGATAATCAGCGTGGCGGACGATACCCCAATTATAAGCGATGAAATGCTAAAACTCTGCCTTTGGTTTCATGAAAGGCTTTTCTGCACATATTATGATGCTGTAAATGCAGTTTTACCCACAGGTATTTCTCTTAAAATGGTTGAAACCTATTGTGTAAACAGCGAAATTTCAGCCGAAATCTCAGAAATAGAAAGAGTAGTGTATAGCTTTGTTAGCACAAATGAAAACGGAGTAACTGCTGAAAAAGTTGTTAAAAAATTTGGTAATCAAGCCTATGATATTCTTTCCGTATTAATGCAAAAAGGGCTTATAGTAAAATCAACGGTTGCTGTTCAGAAAATGACCGACGCTTTCGAAAAATCGGTGAGGCTTACAGAAAATTGCGAAAAATCCAGTGTAAAACTCACAACACGTCAGGATGAAATCCTTGGCATTATGAAGATGTTGGGTTCAGTAAGTGTTAAGGAACTTCAGTATTTTACAGGTGCTTCCATATCGGTTATAGACAACCTTGTAAAAAAAGGATTGATAGAATATTTTCAAAAGCCTGTTTATCGTATGCCCGAATATCAAAGGGGAAAGGCAGAAGACCCGATTGTACTTACAGATGAACAGCAGATAGCCTTTAACAAATTAAAGGATGGTTTGTGTGAAAAAAATTCGGCACTCCTTTACGGAGTTACGGGTAGTGGTAAGACCAAGGTGTTTTTATCTCTCGTTGATGAGGTGGTAAAATTAAATAAAGGCGTTATAATAATGGTGCCTGAAATTTCACTCACCCCACAAACAATTTCAGTTTTCAATAATCGTTATCACGGTAAAATCGCAATATTTCACAGTGCTATGTCATTGGGACAGCGAATGGACGAGTGGAAACGCATTCGCAACGGAGATGCACTTATAGCTATAGGTACCCGCTCGGCAGTGTTTGCACCTTTTGAAAATCTTGGTCTTATTATTATGGACGAGGAGCACGAGCATACTTATAAATCGGAGCAGTCGCCGCGTTTTCACGCACGGGAAGTAGCGCATTTTCGTGCATCATATCACAAATGCCTTTTTGTAATGGCATCGGCGACCCCGTCCATCAGAACCTACAGTAATGCTTTGAACGGAAAATATATTTTCTGTACTTTAAAAAACCGATATGGCAATGCGGCCTTGCCTGAGGTTTTAACCGTTGATATGCGAGAAGAAATTCGAAACGGTAACAAAGGTATTTTAAGCGGTGAACTTTATGATGAAATCAATAAAGCAATAGAAAGCAATAAACAGGCGATAGTGCTGCTGAACCGACGCGGACATAATACTTATGTGTCTTGTCCAAACTGTAATTATGTGGCAACCTGTCCGAACTGTAGTGTATCTTTAACATATCATTCAGCCAACAAAAGACTTATGTGTCATTACTGCGGTCATTCTCAGCCACTTAGCAATAAATGTCCTGAATGCGGTTATGAGAATTTGCGCTTTTCCGGTGCAGGTACGCAAAAGGCACAGGAAGAACTCCAAATGCTGTTCCCAGATGCTAACATTCTTCGCCTTGATGCTGATTCTACTATGGCTCGCGGATCTTTTTCGGAGCGACTTGCTGACTTTTCCGAGGGTAAATATAATATAATGCTCGGCACACAAATGGTGGCAAAGGGACTGGATTTCCCAAATGTGACGGTAGTAGGTGTAATCGGTGCTGATTCCTCGGCACTTACTTCAGATTATAGAAGCATCGAGCGAACCTTTACTCTGCTGACTCAGGTAATCGGCAGGGCAGGTAGAGGTCAAGATAGCGGCGTTGCCGTAATTCAGACAAATGATCCTGATAGCAGTATAATAACCCTCGCACAAAATCAGGATTATGACGCCTTTTATAAAGAGGAAATAGGGCTTCGCAAATTAATGATTTATCCGCCGTACTGTGATATTATATCGCTTCTTTTAATGAGCGAAAACCAGTCTACAGCTTTAGATACTGCTAATATTGTTTTGGAAAATATACGAAATTTTGTGCAAACAGAATTTTCTGATGTAAAATTGATTACCTTAGGTCCGGCTCCAGCTATGATGCCCAAGGTTAATAATAAATACAGATATACGCTTCTTATTAAATGTAAAAATTCCAAGCGTACACGTGATTTAGTAAGAAAATCAATAACAACCAATATTTGTCGGGAAGCATCAATTACGGTTGATGTTAATCCGGAAACATTTTTTTGATTAATGAGTATTATAACAAAGCAACGGCGAGAATCCGCCCTTTAAAATCAGGTTTGGATTATTCGTGTTTGCTTATAAAGGTGATAAAATGGCTATACGCAATATTGTTAAACACGGTGATTCCGTGCTTAGAAAAACTTCAAGGACCGTTCTCAAATTTGATGAGCGTCTTCACACCTTGCTTGATGATATGATGGATACTATGTACGATGCTGACGGTGTCGGACTTGCCGCGCCTCAGGTTGGCATTCTTCGTCGGGTTTGTGTTGTGGATATAGGTGAAGGGCCTATTGAATTTGTAAACCCTGTGATAATTGAGACCAAAGGTGAACAATTAGAGACCGAGGGTTGCCTGTCTTTGCCGGGTAATTATAAAACAACAAGAAGACCGCTAAAGGTTAAGGTACGCGCCCAGAACAGACACGGTGAAAGCTTTACGGTAGAGGGTGAGGGACTTTTGGCACGTGCATTTTGTCATGAAATAGATCACCTCGACGGCATTTTATTTATAGATAAAGCAGTAGGTGAGTAATATGAATATCGTATTTATGGGAACACCCGATATTGCCGCAGATAGCTTAAAAGCGCTGATAGCGGCAGGACATAAAATATCGGCGGTGTTTACAAAGCCGGATAAACCTGTTGGCAGAAAACAGATATTAACGGCACCGCCCGTAAAGGTTTTGGCGGAGGAAAATAATATCCCTGTTTTTCAGCCCGAGACCCTACGTGACGGTGAGGCTTACCGTATTTTAAAGGAAATTAATCCTGAAATAATTGTTGTTGTAGCCTATGGAAAAATTTTACCCAAAGAAATTTTAGAGCTTACTGAATTTGGGTGTATAAATGCTCATGCATCGCTTTTACCGAAATACAGAGGTTCTTCACCGATACAATGGTCAATAGTGTGCGGAGAAAAGCACACAGGAATCACCATACAATATATGGATGAGGGAATTGATACAGGCGATATTATAAGTAAGGCGGAAATAGAAATAGGGGAAAATGAAACTGCCGAGGAGCTTTTTGATAGATTATCTGTTTTAGCGGGAGAATTACTTTGCTCAACACTTGAAAGTATAGAAAATGGTACAGCTGTTCGTACACCTCAAAATGAGGAAGAGGCAACCTATGCACCTATGATTAAAAAGGAAATGGGCGAGATTGATTTTAATAAGTCAGCTCAGGATATTCACAACCTTGTAAGAGGATTTTATTCCTGGCCTGCTGCCTACACATTTATTGGAGGCAAACGCTTAAAGGTTTATAAAACCGAGGTTGTGTCTGCCAGTGCCGAGCCCAAAACTATTTTAAGCAGCGATAAACAATTAATTATTGCTTGTGGCAAAGACGCAATAAGACTTTGTGATATTCAGTTAGAGGGCGGTAAAAGAACAACCGATACACAGTTTTTACTTGGAAATAAAATACTAAAGGGAAGTGTACTTTAAGGAGGTTTTAGTTTATGGCAAATGCGAGAAAAATCGCGGTAGATGCGCTTTTGCGGGTGAACCGAGATAATGCATATTCCAATATTGCCTTAAACGAAATTTTGAATAAAGTTAATCCCCAAGTTGCGGATAGAGCCTTAGCAACAGCTCTTTTCTATGGCGTTTTGGATAATAAAATTACAATTGATTATATTTTAAAAAAACTAACCGGTAAGCCTGTTTCAAAAATCAAGCCATATACACTTGAGGCTTTAAGGGTAGGGCTTTATCAGTTAATATTCACTGATAATATTCCTCCCTCTGCGGCGGTTAATGAGTCGGTTAAGCTAGTAAAAAAATCCAAAGAGGCATATAATTCAGGATTTTGTAATGCTGTACTCAGAAATTATCTAAGGAATCCGGTTTCTTTGCCTACCGATAATTCGGTTTTTGCGCTGAGTGTTAGATATTCCTGCCCTGAGTGGATAATATCCGAGCTTATAAACGACTATGATTTATCCACTGTTATTAATTATTTAGAACAGTCGGTTTTATCTCCGCCGCTTGTTTTAAGGGTCAACACTCTTAAAAACAAGGCAGAAGAATTATCAAATGTTTTAAAAGGAAACGGTAAGGAAAACACAGTGCTCTCTAAAACAGCAGTTCATATAACCGAAGGCGGTTTTAACACCGAGAAATTTTTACCATATAAGAACGGACTGTTTTTTATACAGGATTTAAGTTCACAGAAATGCGCCGAAGCACTTGAAGTCAAGCCGAATGAGCGCATACTCGATATGTGTGCAGCCCCCGGCGGTAAAAGCTTTTCTATGGCGTTGCTTATGGAAAATCAGGGAGAAATTGTGTCGTGCGATATACATCCGCATAGAGTAGAACTCATTAAAAACGGCGCAAAACGGCTCGGTATAGATATTATAAAATCTACCGTTTGCGATGCTACTGAATTTAATAATGAATTAGGTTTGTTTGATGCCGTGCTTTGTGATGTGCCCTGTTCGGGACTTGGAATTATCAGACGTAAACCAGATATAAAGTATAAAAAGGATAATGATTTTTCACAATTAGAGAGTATTCAACTAAAAATTTTGAATAATGCCGTAAATTATCTTGGGGATACAGGTAGAATTGTCTATTCAACCTGTACTGTACGGAAAAAAGAAAATGAAGAAATCGTTAATAAATTTTTAGAAAATAATAAGGATTTCAGACTTAAAGAAGTTAAAACCTATATGCCTAAGGCGGATGACGGCGATGGATTTTTTATAGCACTGTTAGAGAGGTGAAATTTTGCCTAAAATAGATATAAAGAGTATGAATGTTCCTGAAATTAAGGAGTATTTAAAGAAATTAGGCGAACAGCCTTATAGAGCAGAGCAGATTTTCTATTGGCTAAATGATGGTGTAAGGGCATTTGATGAAATGACCAATTTACCTAAAACGCTTCGCGAAAAATTAGACGAGAGCTGTTATATTGCAGGTGTGCAAATAGAAAAAAGGCTTGTTTCTCAAATAGACGGCACGGTGAAATACCTATATAAACTTTCAGACGGTGAATATATTGAATCGGTATTTATGAAATATAAACACGGCTATACGGTTTGTATCTCAACACAGGTCGGATGCCGTATGGGTTGCAGTTTCTGTGCATCGGGGCTTAGTGGACTTTCCCGAAATCTTACAGCATCTGAAATGCTTTCTCAGGTAATTGAAGCAGGTAAGGATAACTCCGTGCGCATATCCAATGTTGTTATGATGGGTATGGGTGAGCCACTTGATAATTTCGATAATTCGGTTAAGTTTTTATCCCTCGTATCAGATGAAAAGGGGCTAAATATAGGGCTTCGCCATATATCACTTTCAACCTCGGGTATTGTACCCGGTATTTATAAATTAGCAGAGCTTAACTTACCGATAACCCTTTCTGTATCGCTTCACGCTCCTAACGATACAATCAGAAGCAGTATGATGAAGGTGAACAGGCGATGGAATATTGATGAACTACTAAAGGCTTGTGCCGATTACCAGAGAATTACAAGGCGTAGAATTTCTTTTGAGTATGCTATGATAGACGATGTTAATGACACCAAAGAATGTGCCGATGAGCTTGTCAGAAGGCTGAAAGGAATTATGAGCCATATTAATTTAATTCCTGCCAATCCTGTTAAAGAGAATGATTTTAAAAAGACCGATAATAATACGGTAAAGAAATTTGCCGATTATATAAATTCAAAGGGCATTACTGCAACTGTCCGACGTACCTTAGGGGCTGATATTGATGCCTCTTGCGGACAACTGCGAAGAAAAATCATAAAAAAGGAGGGTACATAAATGCGTATTTTCGGAGCTACCGACATTGGAACCAAAAGGCAAACAAATCAAGATGCCTTCGCTTATACGGTGCTGAGTCAAAATACCGTGCTTTCGGTGGTTTGCGATGGCATGGGTGGAGCGAATGCCGGTAATATTGCAAGCAATATGGCGGTTGCCACTATAACGGAATATATTAAGCGCTCATTTGTACCGAATATTCAGTCATCATCTGTAAAAAATTTACTGTCATCAGCTATAGATACTGCTAACAGTGATATTTTGGATAAGGCTCAAACCGAACCACAATTCAGCGGTATGGGAACAACTGCAGTAGTTACGCTGGTTATAGGTTCAACCGCATATATTGCCCATGTGGGAGATAGCCGCGCGTATCTTATAAATGATGATACCGTAGAGCAGCTGACACGAGACCATTCGGTTGTGCAAACTCTGATAGAGAACGGACATCTGACAAAGGATGAGGCTAAAAATCACCCTGAGCGTAATATAATTACAAGGGCAATAGGTATTACGCAAAATATCGAATGCGATTTCACCGAGGTATCTATCGAGAAAGGTTTGCTGCTAATGTGTACCGATGGTGTTAGTAATGTAATAACTGAGGACATACTGATTAATATAGCGCAAGAAACTTCCTTGCAAGAGCTTCCAAAAACTATTATTGATATGGCAAATAGCCTGGATAGCGGCGATAATGTTACCGCTTGCGTTATAACCTTAGATTAACAGAAATGGTAGGTGTTTTTAATGGATAAGTTTATTGGAAAAAGATTAGACGGACGCTATGAAATACACGAAATTTTAGGTGTGGGTGGTATGGCTGTTGTTTATAAGGCTTATGATAACCTTGAAAACAGGACCGTTGCCATTAAAATTCTCAAAGAGGAATATGCGAGAAATGAGGAGTTCCTACGCAGATTTAAGAATGAATCCAAGGCAATTTCTCTACTTTCCCATACCAATATTGTTAAAATTTTTGATGTTAGCTTTGGTGATATAATCCAATACATTGTTATGGAGTATATCGAGGGAATTACTCTTAAAGAGTTTATTGAACGGCAGGGTAGTCTTTCCTGGAAGGATGCTGTTCATTTCACGTTGCAAATTCTTCGGGGACTTCAGCACGCTCACGATAGGGGAATTGTTCATCGGGATGTGAAGCCGCAGAATATTATGGTACTTTCCGATAATACCATCAAGGTTACTGATTTCGGCATTGCAAGATTTGCACGAAGCGAACAGAAAACCATTACCGATAAGGCAATAGGCTCAGTTCACTATATAAGTCCCGAACAGGCACGCGGTGAGGCAACCGATGAAAAGGCTGATATTTATTCTGTGGGTGTCATGATGTACGAAATGCTTACAGGTCAGTTACCTTTCGAGGCGGAAAGTGCTGTATCGGTTGCTATTATGCAGCTTCAAAGGGAGCCAAAGCCCTTAACAGATATAAATGGCTCTATTCCGCAAGGTCTTGAGCAAATTGTTATGCACGCAATGCAGAAGGATACCGCTAACCGCTATAAATCTTCCTCCGAAATGCTTTGCGATTTAGAAAAATTCAAAAAAGACCCGGGCGTTACCTTTGAATACACATATTTTATTGATAATTCACCAACTAAATATGTAAGCACCGCCGTAGAAGAGGAGGAAACTGTCGAGACAGAAGAGAAAACACCGATTATTCCGATTCTTGCCGGTGTTGCAGTAACCTTTGTTGTGGCAATAATCGCCCTTGCAATTTTTTTCTTCCCAAAACTCACAGGCTCTACCGGTTCGGAAATTAAGTGCCCTCAGTTTGTAGGTTCTACCCAGGCAGAGGTTATGGCTAATGCCGAATATAATGAAAATTTTGTTTTATCTTATAAGAGTGAGTATAATTCGGAATATCCGGTTGGAGTTATTTATGATCAGTCACAAAATGCCAACCGCAGTCTTAAAAAAGGTGCTACCATTACACTATATGTAAGTATGGGTTCTAAAACAGTTAAGATACCCGATGTTTCGGGAAGCACCGAAACCTATGCTATAAATCAGCTTAAGGCTGAGGGATTCAAGGTTAAAACCACACGAACGGCCGATGAAAATGTGGAAAAAGACTTGGTTATTAAAGCCGATCCTGCAATCGGCAGTTCTGTAGCAGAGGGAACCGAGGTTACCATATTTATTAGTGATGGACCTCCCACCATTTATCTTACCGTACCGAATGTTATAAGCTATGAATTAGAGGCTGCTAAGCGTAATATCACCGCTGCAGGTTTTGTTGTGGGAGAAATTAAGGAAGTAGATAACTCCAAATATCCTAAGGGTAGAGTTGATTCACAGGATCCGGATCCGTCAAATGTTAAAAAGGCGGGTATGGGCACGGCAATTAATCTATTTGTTAGCTCGGGAAATACGGTATACACCTCCGATGTTGTAATTAAACTACCCGAGGGAATTACTCAGGTATCCCTCTGGATCAACGGAGAAATGCAACAGGAATCAGGAGAGCTTGATGGTTCGGTTGGAACCTATAAATTCACAGCAGTGTCAGCATTCACACCTCAAATTAATGCATTGATTAAAATTAAAAACATTGAAAACACTGAATATACCCCCTTATATGAAGGAACAATTGATCTTTCTAATGGCAAATTTACAATTATAACAGAATACGAAATAAGCCCAACAGAACCATCGGAAGAAGAAAATGATGGGGGGATTAATGACAGCGGGATTAATAATGACGGGAATAATAATTAAAACTCTTTCGGGATTTTATTATGTCAAAACCGAATCAGGCATTTATACCTGTAAGGCAAGAGGTTTAATGCGTAAAACGGGTGAGACTCCACTTTGCGGAGATAAGGTAGAGATAATTGTGAATGAAGCCGATAAAACGGGTGTTGTGGAAGCAATTTGCGAACGCAAAAACTTTCTTACCCGTCCACCCGTTGCTAATATTGATAAAGCCTTTATCGTGTCTTCCTTTTCAACTCCTAAGCCTAATTATTATATTATCGATACCCTTATTGCCATTTGTGAGTATAAGGGTATTGATCCTGTAATTGTTTTTAATAAATCGGATGAGGCTGAGGATTCGGAATATGCCGAGTGCTACGAAAGCGTCGGTTATAAAACCTATGTAACCTCTGCAAAGCAGGGCGTTGGGATAGACACTCTGCAAGACGAGTTCAAGTCCTGCGTATCGGTGCTTATCGGTAATTCGGGCGTTGGGAAATCAAGTCTGCTCAATTGCTTTACCGAAACAGATGCTCAAACGGGTGAAGTGAGCGAAAAATTGGGCAGAGGCAGACATACTACCAGACATACCGAAATTTATGAACTCATTTCGGGCGGTTATGTTGTCGATACCCCCGGTTTTTCGGAAATTGAAGCGTTAAAACACGATTATTCATTTAAGGAAAACCTAGAATATTATTTTAAAGAATTCGAAGAGTTCATACCTCACTGTAAATTTACAGGTTGCTCTCACACAGGCGAAAAAGGGTGTGCTGTAATAGAGGCTGTGAAGTGCGGGGAGATTAAAAACTCACGTCACGAAAATTATAAAATGCTATATAATGAACTAAAAAATCTGAAAAAATGGAATTTAACAGCTAAATAGTAACGTTTTTGGCACCAAAGTATATAATGTAATAACCGATTACTTAAGGTTTGCATTTTACGGAGGTGCCTTATGCGTAGAAAACATTATGACCCCAAGCGCAAGTACGTTCTGCTGGCGGCTTTTGCAGTGGGACTATTGCTAGCCTGTTATTGCCCACCTAAGTTTTTAATCGCGGTATTGGCGGCCGCCGTTATTGTGCTCGGTGTAGCATGCGCTCGCTGTTAAAATTAACGAGTATTTTAACAAAGCCACAGCGTAAAATTCTTATCCTAAAATCTTATTTAGGTATGAATGCTTTGGCTAAATTAATTTAGGAGGATTTTATGAAGGTTGTAACCATTAAAAGCCCAAAATTTTTAGCAGGTATTTTAAGACTTTTCTTTGGAATTAAAAAAGAAACAGTAAATTAAATCTTCTACATATGAATAATAATTTTAAACTGCCGGCTCAAAAGTGTATTGAACCGGCAGTTCTCTTTTAATTGTTAAAACTTTATAAAAATATTTTTTTAATAGAGTTTACAAAGAAGAGAAGGGTTATTTTACTGACGAAATTTTCTTCTTTATAAAAATGGCGATTAGCGAAAACTGATCGCCGTTTCCATTATGTAATCAACCACCAGCAATGCTGGTGGTTGATTACATAAAAACACGCTAGAGGATTATAAACTTATGTATTTTTCATAATAACTGTGCCAACACACTCACTTACGTGCTCACAAGCATCCGCACAGGATTCAAAGCATTCGTATATTTCACGCCAGGATATAGTTGTTAATACATCTGCAGGATTCTTTGTAAGGGCACGCATAGAAGCAAGGTATAGCTTGTCGCACTCTTCCTCTGCATCGTTAAGCTCAATAATAAGGTCACGAATCTTCTTGGAACGTTTGAAATTCTCAAACTCATTCATAAGATCGCAGAGCAGTTCGCAGGATCTTATCAGTTTTTTTGCAAATTCTATAACTGCGGGCTCAACCGACTGAATATTGTAAATATAAAATTTTTGCAGCACCTCTTCAATTTTGTCAGTTACTTGGTCGAGATTATGACTTAGCATATCTAAATCTTCACGGTCAACAGGAGTTACAAATGCACGGGCCAAAGCATCGTTCATTTCATGCTTCTTTACATCGGCTGCATGCTCTATTTCGTGCATCTTCTGAAGCATTTCCTCAATTTTTTTCGAATCATAGTTTTCAAGACATTCTACAAGATATGTAGCTGCCTTTTTGGAGAGTGCGGCACTTGCCGCAAAGTTTTCAAAATAGAATTTATCACTTTTAGCCATTTTTAAAAATCCTTTCTATCAGTTAAATATAAACAAGAATAGTTTTGTTACCAAGAATGCAAGAAGTCCGCATCCCGGGAATGTAAGTATCCATGTCAGCACCATTTCTTTTACAACACCGAAGTTGATAGCAGAAACTCTCTTAACTGCACCAACACCCATAATCGAGGTGGTCTTTACATGAGTTGTAGAAACAGGCAGACCGAATACCGAACAGAAAACCAGTGAAATTGAGGAAGCAATGTCTGCCGAGAAGCCTTGATACTTTTCGAGCTTTACCATATCCATACCAACGGATTTAATAATCTTCTTGCCGCCCATTGCAGTACCGGCACCCATAACTACAGAGCATAAAATCATAAGCCAGGTCGGGATGATAAATCCGCTGTCGCCTGTATTTACGCCCGCATTGCCAAGGGTATGTACACAAAGAAGGATAATAGCCATAAATTTCTGCCCATCCTGTGCACCGTGCATAAATGCCATTGAAGCGGCTCCCACAATTTGCGCACCCCTGAAAAATGGTTCAGTTTTCGGTCTGTTGGCATTATAAAAAATCATAGTTACGATTTTGCATATAACCCATGCAAGACCGAAGCCCAAAGAAACTGAAATTACAATACCGTAAATAACCTTGAGCCATTGGCTCCACACAATAGCTTCAAGACCGCAAAGAGCCATAGCGCCACCCGTAAGACCTGCTATCAGAGCATGGCTTTCACTTGTTGGAATTCCAAACACCCAAGCAAGTGTTGCCCATATAACAATAGCCAACATTGCCGCGCACAGAACAATGATTACTGTTTTACCGTCAGCCCCGCCAAAATTTACCATTTTTGTAACCGTTTCGGCAACCTGATTGCTGATTTTTGTCATTATAAAAACGCCAAGAAAATTAAAGACAGCCGCCATAAGTATAGCCGCTCTTGCCGACATACACCGTGTTACTACGCAGGTTGCAATGGCATTTGGTGCATCCGTCCAGCCATTTACCAAAATAACACCGAGAGTCAGTGTTACTGCGATAAATAGTAGCGGATTCGCCGTCATCTGATTCCAAAAGACTAAAATTGAATCCATATAAAACCTTCCTTTGTTTTTTATCCGCCACGTAACCGCGCTCGGAATTGTAAGGTATTTTGTTTATGTTTTGGGTATTAAAAAATTATAATCAACAAAATAACCTTATTTACTACAATAGTATCATAAATACCGTTTTTTTTCAACTGTTTTTTTAAGATAAAAAGTTTTATTATTAGAAAGTGCTAAATAACCTTGCCTTATAAAAAGGCAAGGTTATTTGTAAGTATGATATTTTGTTTTTAGATATTTATTTATAAACTCTGCCTGAGGTTTCGCCGTTATTGTCATAGCGTGGTTCATGTGGTTGCTTTTGCGGCGGGATTAATTGCCCTCATAAACAGTTGGCTTATTAATAATTGCTATGTATCCATCGCGCATAATTTTAATGTTTTACGTATTGATTACTCCTTAAAAATTATTCAAATTTAAGCAATAATTCAAAAATTCGTTTAGCGCAGGCTTCTAAATGACCACGTTTTAATTTGCCGTTTTTGAGAGCCTCTTTAAGAATCTCAGGTTCACCTGAGGGCATACGGATATCGTTACCCGAAAGTACACATAACGTTTGGTCGCAAGGTGTTGCCCAGTCGGTAGTAACCATACCCTCAAAGTCCCACTCATCTCGAAGGATGCCTTGTATTTGCTCATAAGAATTACAGCATCTTCTGTCGTTTATAATATTGTAACTGCTCATAATAGTCCAAGGCTGAGATTCTTTAACACAAATTTCAAATCCACGCAAATAAATCTCGCGTAAAGCTCTTTCAGATACACGGCTATCAGAATAATAACGGTTAGTTTCTTTATTGTTACAAGCAAAATGTTTAGCCGATGCCGCAATATTGACACTTTGAATGCCGTTTGTCTTTGCGGCGGCGAATTTACCTGTAATAAGCGGGTCTTCGCTGAAATATTCAAAGTTTCTGCCGCAAAGCGGATTTCGGTGAATGTTAAGTGCGGGGGTGAGCCAAATTGCAAGACCGTTTTCCTTGGCCTCTAATGCTCCTGCTTTACCAATCTCGTAAGCGAGCTCAGGGTTCCAGGTACACGCAATAAGTGTAGCGCAGGGCCAAGCGGTTGTAGCGATACCGATTTTTGGTAAAAGTCTTAAGCCAGCAGGACCATCTGCCGTCATAACAGCGGGAATACCCAGTCTTTCAATTCCGCCAAAGCCGCAAGTATCTGCCACACCTCTTGTAGAAGTACCGCTCATAAGAGTTATGAGCTCTTCTTCTGTAAGCTGTGTCATAAATTCATCAAGGGTGATTTTACCGTTTGCTACGTCAATAAACATAACAGGCTCTTCGGTTTCGGGCGCCTTTGCGTTATTTTTTGGCTCGGGAATATCGTCATAGATTTTTACTGGGAAGGAGGGAAGGCTTTCAAAGCTTCCGTCGGAAAGCATTCTCTTTTCAAGCTTATTGGGTGCGCATTTTTGTGAGAACTGATTTGTTACAATAAATTCTTCCTTTACTTCATAACGCCAGTCTGCAGCCGTGAGGTTTCTGCAAGAGTTACCCGCATAGAAAACATATTTGCCTTTTTCAAGTATGTATGCCGACATTTGAAGTTTTCCGAGGTCATCATAGCTTGACATATCTGATACATTAAAGGTAATAACTATATCCTGGGTTTCACCTGGGGCCAAAAGTTTTGTTTTCTTAAAGCCGACAAGGGAAAGCTTGGGTTTGCCTAAAACTCCTTGTGGGGCAGAGAAATAAACCTGAACCACCTCTTTACCGTCGACTTTACCTGTGTTTTTAACCGAAACAGAAACCTCAATTTTATCGGAGTTTAATGCAGCAACCGGCTTGCTGATTTCAAAATCGGTATAAGAAAGACCGTAACCGAATGGGTAATTCACGCTATCTGCGGCTCCGGGAATTGTTTCAAAATAGCGGTAGCCTACGTAAATATCCTCATAATAGCAGACATAATCTTCGCTATCGTTAAAGGTATCGGCAGAAGGGTAGTTAGAAAATTCTTTTGCAAAGGTGTCGGTAAGCTTTCCTGAGGGATTTACGTCACCGCAGAGAATATCTGCAATGGCAAGTCCGCCTTCCATACCTGCCTGCCAGGCGAGTAGCGCCGCATCAATTTTGGGATTATTCTTAATCCAGGAAACGTCTATCATTCCACCGATATCAAGCACTACAACGCTATGTTCAAAAGCGGCGGTAACGTCATTAACCATTTTCTGTTCTACGTCGGTTAAATAGAAATCGCCCTTTTCGCTGGAACGGTCATAACCCTCACCTGAAAAACGGTGTATTGTAATAATTGCCACATCGGCATTTTTTGCCGCATCCTTCAATAATTCCTCCGGAACGTCAACCTCGGGGAAGATTATATCGTTAGGCCCTGTGTAATCCTCATAGAGAGGAACGAGGTAATCGTAATAGAATTTCGATAAAGGCTCGTAAACGGAAATTTTAGGAGCCTTGCAGGTAAATCCTTCATAAATATTGCGAACATAATCACAGTATACCTGACCGCTTCCGCCGCCGCCCTTAACATAGTCAAGAGTGCCTACGCCGAATAGAGCAACGGTTGTATTGTCCTTTAAGGGTAAGAAGCCGTTGTTTTCAAGCAG
>JAZRKE010000065.1:0-5309 GCA_045646145.1 Acutalibacteraceae bacterium
GACAAATACCGCCACCGTTGCAGATTTAAACCTAACGTCCTTAACACCCTTGTTCTTTTTCCAAATACCATTAAAATAATCACTATGTAACATAACCGTTACCCCCTTATAAAATATTTTTGCATAAAAAAGTGCCGTTACGATTGTAACGACACCTAAAGTCTTATAGACTTAACTCTATTCAATATTTATAATCTTTACTACCCACTATTTATTCTTTATAGGCTATTAAAGAAACCACCGCCACCGACCACCAACCTAAATATGAATTCAAGTTGTGCCGCCGCACTCTATACCATAAAATCAAGCAAATCATATATTCATATAACTTACTCTTATATAATTATAACTCTTCCTGATACTATAGTCAACACCTATGAACATTAAAAATATTTCCGCATCTGGCAAAATGCACGATGAAATAAATTTACTATTTCAACCCAATAATAAACAATGCACTTGCCGATATGACAAGCATCTATATTGCAGCAAAAACCAATAGTTATTGTTGACCTGTTATATTAAGCTTATACCTGTAATTTTCGTCTTGTCGAGTTTTGTCAGATATCGCTTACACAACTTTTTTCTCAGAACCCCATGTTTAATTTTTTATGTATTTTTTAATTATCTTTTTTTCCAGGGCTAAATCAATTAATTTAGAAGGGCCATTTATGTCAGTATTATATTTTACTTTTTTTAGAGCCGTATAGAAAGATTCATTAAAGGGATAGTATTGTTCATATGTTTCTTTCTCTCCCCATTCTTTTAATATATAGTAAAGAAAATTATAATCTTCTATCAAATCATTGATTAATTTTTTTGAAATTAGAAAACAATAAAATTGTTGAGCATTATTTTTATTATAATCGCTAACAGCATAAACATCATTAGCTAAATTCAATATTGAAATATTATTGTCCGAATATATAATTCTAACTAAGTCTGCTTCTATATAGTTAGAAATAGCAGACATAAACTCCGCTTTTGATTGTGGGTTTGATTTAAAGTCATGTCTCAAATTTTCTTTCCAATTAAAAGAAGTAAGAAACGAAATATTTTTTTTCATTCTCATTTTATTAATAACATTATGTACACACTTTATAATTGAATTTATCATTTTTTTCAACCTACCTTATCTTGTTTTTATTAAAATTATAAACAAATAAAACTCAATTTATAAAAATATTAATTTCCAATTAATAACAGGTAAAATAAAATAAGTTTGATTTACAAAATGATTATACCATATATCTCCAAATTTCACAAGCAAATTACATAATTTCTCCATAATATACAAATACAACCCAACCACCCACCCTTGAAAAATACCGTAAGGATATAATCCCCATCTGATTAACTGTTGTTCAAGAATGTTAAGTTGTATTATTATTTTATACTAGTATATATACCTCTCTATATTAATAACAACAACACTGTCTAAATTTATGTCCAATATAAAACTTTTTTCAAAAATATTTTTCAAAATCATACTTTTCTGTGCTATTGCTGAAAATAAAATTTTTAAAATTTTTTAACAGAGCAAAATAGTATAGAACACAGGCGTTGAGGAGTTGGGTCACCTTGAGATGGTTGGTACGCTCGTCAAACAGCTTTCTGACGGTGAGTGTGCCGAGGATTGGATGAAGATGGGCAGTTGGGAATATTACGCAGATAACGGCGCATCAGTATATCCCCAAAACACGCAGGGTTCACCATTTAATGCGGCTTCAATTGCAGTCACAGGTGATGCTATAACAAATCTGTTTGAGGACCTTGCAGCAGAGCAAAAGGCACGGGCAGTTTATGATAATATACTACGCCTGTCAGACGATCCTGACGTAAACGAAGTAATCAAGTTCCTTCGCCAGCGTGAAGTAGTGCATTTCCAAAGATTTGGTGAAGCACTCGACAACTTACAGTCAAAGCTACAGCATAAACAAGTAAAGGGAACTGGAATAAAAGAATGTAAATAATGTCTACAGAACAAATGGTTTTGTGAAACCATTTGTGTGAAATTGAAAATTTCACAACTAAAAACAGCCTTTTAATGCAGTTTTTAGGTTCACGACATTGATTGACTGACTGTTTGTGTCGGCTGTCGGGAGACGACATCCGACACAAAGTGCACGGTTTTTAGCAAAAAGTGCACAAAAACCTTGAATCTAAACAATTCTGAAACGCTTACAAACCGCTATGTGGCTGCGTTTCAGAATTGTTCAGCAGTCATTAAATAGTTATAAAAAAATCCGTTTTGTGATATAATCATTAAAGGTGAGAATTTTTACAGCGTAGCAGTTTACGACCGCTACGCTGTTTATTGCCTATCTATTATATTTCTTTTATCAAAACACTGCTGTGTATGCCCAAATCAAAGGTGAGGTCTGAGGTTGTGCCTACAAGCTCTCCATCCTTTTCGGAGTCAATAGCATGAATTTCATAATTTCCGCATCTGTCAAAATCGAGTTTAACCGATTTGTTTGGAGCATTGTCATCATCGCTGTAATAGGTTACAACAGCCATAGTCTTACCGTTTTCGTCAATGCCGCACAGCGTGTATATATTGTCAAGCTTATTATCCGCAGGTATCCACGCCTTCATATCATAAAACATACCGTACCAATACATAGAGTAATAGCCCTTGAGAGGCTTATACGTGTAAAAATCAAATATGCCATTAAAACATGAAGGACGGGTGTCATAATACATGAGCATATCTATAGATGATGCCTGAGCTTCGCATATACACGACATAATAAATGCCGAATTTTTTAGAGAATGAATTGACTCTATAGAATACAAATACTCGTCTGTCCAGCCTTTTACATAATTCCACTCATTGAGTATGCTTTCGGCATTTTCATAACCGTATTTGGTAAGCAAATTCTTTATACGTTTGGATTTTTCTATAAGCGCTTCCGGAGTAACACAATAGATATGCCATGAAAAAAAGTCAATCTCTACTCCCCTCTTTTGCATCTCATACAAAAAATCATCAGCCCACTCTTCGCTCCACGCAAGAGCAGGACCGCCGATTTTGAGATTGGGAAAGCACTTTTTAAGATGCTTTGCTGTAATTTCATAAAGGTCAAAAAACTCTTCCTTTGTTCCGCCCCATGTACGCTTATTAGTGCTTTCGTCAGGGTCAAGATCGGGTTCGTTCCATATTTCCCAATATTCGATATTAAGGTTAAAGCCATCTGCCCAGCCCTTGTTATAGTGACGGATGATATGTTCGCATATAGCTGCCCATTTATTAAAATCAGGGGGTGGAATGGTACCGTGTTTCTTCACTTGATGCTCTATAGTCTGTCCAAGACGGAAAAATGTTTCGGTACCGGCATCCAACGAAACAAGAATTGCTTCATCGGTGCAGGCGAAGTCATAGGAAGAAGGATCTGTCGGATCTGCATTAAAATCCGGAAAAATACAAGTTATATCGTGGCTGTATGGGCCGCCGTATACACCGATCACTGCCGAATCGTGATTGCGTGAATAAGGTATTCTTGCAGCTTTATATTCGGCAAGATTACTTCTGTATTGGTCGTTTGCATGACGCCTGTGCCATGGCCCGCCGTTGGTTGCATTAAGTTTTTTTAAACTTCCTCAATCTTTTGTTAAATCAAATTTTAATGTATTCATTGTCAACACTCCATTTTAAAGATTTTTTTAAAATATTATATCACATAAGCTCTGAACTATCAAGCTGAGCGATTGCGAAAATTTTTCGAAAAAATCCTATATGAATCACATTAACATCAGCCAAAGTCAAATACTTTTTACAAATATCAAGTCCGAATATTGTCAGAATTATATTTCTCAACGGTCTGTCCTGTTACCCGGCGATCACAAGCATTACCGCTATCAATCAAATTAGTATCCGGTATACATTTAATTAAAATGCTTTTATTATGATCAGGGATACAACTCCGATTGTAATATCCAAAATACTGCACAAAGTCCGCCTGATTCCTCGATTTTATTTTTAATGGCAGTTATTTCTCCGGCATAAAAAAGAGAAATTATTTCCGGACAAATAACGGCAATAGTTATAGCATCTGATTTAGAGTATTCAATTTTCCGTTTTCTTTTTTCCTCAAAATAACCCATTTCCTTGGCAATTTGAATAATGTTTTGTCTCAATTCATCACTAATTTCCTTGCTCCCTGACAGAGCCTTGGAAACAGTTGAAAGCGACACATTCGCTGATGCTGTAAAGAGGAAAATCAAGTCATTATTCTTGATTTTCCTCTTTACAGCATCAGCGAATAGGGTTATTTCGCTCATCACTATATAATTATAAAACGGAAATAATGTAAATTCAATTTTAAATAATTGACATATTTTCAAAATATTGACATTTTTTAAGGGTTGTTACAGATATTAAAATAAATATAAAAAATTTGAAAAAAATACTTGCAATATACGTTTTTATGTGATATACTATTGAGTGGTGTGCGAGGTTTGCTCGTAGTAAATTAACAAGGAGGTAATGCTATGAAGCAGGATATCCATCCCGACTACAAGAAAACAACTATTACTTGTGCTTGCGGTAATGTGATTGAAACAGGCTCAACTGTTGAGAATATCACAGTCGAAATTTGTTCGGCTTGCCATCCGTTCTATACAGGTAAGCTGAAGCTTGTAGATACAGGCGGTAGAGTTGAGAAGTTCAACAAGCGTTTCAACAGAAACGGCAAATAATCAAAAATATTTATTTTGAAAATCTTCGAGGAACCCCATCTTAGATTGGCGACTCACCAACGCTTTCTCGGATTTGGGCGATAGTTATATTATAGGAGGTGACTTTAATGACAAAGGAACGTAAGCAGGAAATTATAAGAGAGTTCGCTACTCACGAGGGTGATACAGGTTCACCAGAGGTACAGATTGCTCTTTTGACAGAGAAAATCAACCACCTTAACAACGAACATCTTAATATCCACAAGAAGGATCACCATTCAAGAAGAGGTTTGTTGAAGTTAGTTGGTCAGAGAAGAGGATTGCTCAACTACTTGACAAGAATTGACATTGAGAGATACCGTGCTATCGTTTCTAAGTTGAACTTGAGACACTAATTCGTGTTTATGAGTGCGTACTTGGAAGTACGGATTTGATTTGCAAGATACGAGAAATTCAAATTGATGGATTTCTCGTTTTTTGTATATTTTATGATATAATGTGTTTAAGTGCGTTTGGCAAGCACTTGAAAATAATAGAGTATAATTATGGAGTAGAGAGATGAGCGTGAAAAAAAGGATTGTATCATTTTTGTTGATTTTTGTAATTTGTGGTAGTTTAACTGTTGTTTT
>JAZRKE010000066.1:0-11594 GCA_045646145.1 Acutalibacteraceae bacterium
GTTATTAAGTGGCAGAAGCTTATGGGCCTTGTTGCTGACGGTATTGTAGGCTACAACACCTGGAAGAAGATTCTGGGGGTGTAGGGTAATATGAAGAAATTAATTTTATAAAGTAATATAAATATAACCGCCTCATTTCCGTTGGGAAGTGAGGCGGTTTTTGAATTTCGTGTGCAGTTTTGTGTGCACTTTTTAATAAAAAACACTTAATTTTAATAAAAAATCTTTTATAAATCGCTCTGTAAAAATAGGCGTAAAGGTGCATAAATAAAGGGAAAACCGCTAAATTAACGATTTTCCCTCTTGGTGCCGGTGGCGGGACTCGAACCCGCACGATGTCGCCATCAACGGATTTTGAGTCCGTCACGTCTGCCAATTCCATCACACCGGCTAATAAATCTGCAAAACCTATTATATTATTATGACAAAGAAAAGTCAAGATTTAGTTTTAGATTATACTGTGAATATTGTGCCATAATATTTAAATTTGACTTTATTGAATTTTATGGTATTATATTGATGTAATGAGTTATTCATTTACCCAAAAGAATTGAGGGCATATATTAATGGATAAATATTTAGTTCAAATTTTAAGTGAATACGGAATAAAAGAGCAGAGTATTGAAGATATCTCCTCTTTTGGTAACGGTCATATAAATTCAACCTTTAAAATTATTGCTGATGGAAAAGTTTACATACTCCAGAAAATCAATCACTATGTATTTAAGAATCCAATAAAATTGATGGATAATATGGTGGCGGTTACAACCTTTATTAAAGAAAAAGCAGAGAAGATTGGGGCTGACCCAATGTGTGCTACCATAACTATTTTAAAGACATTGAAGGGTAAAAATTTAGTTATTACTAAAAGACGCGAGTATTTCAGATTGCAGCATTGCATTGATGGAATCACCCTTGATGCAGCCGATAATAAGACCCTGTGTACAGTAGGTAAGACCTTTGGCAGATTTCAGAATTTGCTCTCGGATTTTCCGGCGCATACGCTGTTCGATGTAATACCCGATTTTCACAATACACCAAAGCGATATAACGACTTGATTTCGGCAATTAACATCGACATTAAAAGCCGAGCTGCATTTGTAGAAGAAGAAATTAACTATGCTATTTCCAAGAAAGATTATATAGGCAGAATTGTTGACGGGCTGGCAAGCGATGATATTCCTCTGAGGGTAACGCATAACGATACAAAGCTTAACAATGTTCTTCTTGACGCCGAAACGCTTGAGGGCGTATGTGTTATAGACCTTGATACAATTATGGCGGGATCATATCTGTATGATTATGGCGATGCGCTCCGGTTTGCCGCATCAACTGCAGATGAGGATGAACAAGATTTGCGTAAGGTAAGCTTTGATATGGAAAAATTCAAAGCTTTTACCAAGGGCTATCTTTGTCAGACTAAAGACAAGTTGACAGAAAGTGAAATATCCCTTATGGCATATTCCGTTGAGCTTATGACGTATGAATGCGGAATCAGATTTTTAACCGACTATTTAAACGGTGATGTTTACTTTAAAACTTCGCGTGAGGACCATAATTTAGACCGTGCCCGTGCTCAGTTCGCACTCGCTCGTGATATTAACAAAAAACTCCCCGAAATGCAGAAAATAATCTATGAATATTTAAAATAACAAAAAACTGAAACGCGGTTGGCCAAGTACTTGTAAGGATACTTGGCCAGTTTTATTCGCCAAAGGCGAGTTGTATTGCCTTCGGCAGTTTTAGGGCGAATAAAATATCACTGAAACCGCAAGGTTTCAATATCACTTCACGAAAGGGGAATATCACTCTGTGCGTTCAGCACAGAATATCACTATAAAAAATTACTACCCGAAAAAGAGTTTTTATTTTCTCTTCATCGGGTAGTTTTATCTTGTACTGTGATAAGCAAAGAATTTGTAGGGAAAATTCCGTTTCTTTTAGAGATAACTGTCTTCGGAAAACCTGCTCATTTGCGTTTCGGTTTTTTTGTTTAACACAATTTATTATTGACAATAATTTAATTGTTCTTGACAATTGTGTGCGTTTGGAGGTACAATGGTAGGGAATATAATGGATATATTATATATAAATTTATATATAAATGCACTTAATGACGCGGTTTAGCCGGTATTTTGTGTTACATAATCTAATAGGAGGTAAATATGGATAAAGAGAATAAATTCAAAACAAGCACGGGCAAAAAACCTGTGAAAAAGCAGACAGACAGGAAAGCACGTCCTGCTAAAAAAGCCGTGACTTCTTCGGGGAGAACTAATCGCCCTAAAAGAACATACAAAAATTCTGTACCAAAAGCGAATGTATATCCAATAAAAATTATTCCGCTTGGCGGACTTGACGAAATCGGCAAAAATATAACCCTATATGAATATGAAGGGGATATGTTTTTGGTGGATTGTGGAATGTCATTCCCCGATGAAGAGACCCCGGGCATTGATATTGTAATCCCTGATTTTAGTTACCTTATAAAAAATAAGGATAAAATAAAGGGACTTGTATTAACTCACGGACATGAGGACCATATAGGAGCTATTCCATATCTTCTTAAAAACTTTAATCTTCCCATATACGGAACAAGGCTTACTTTGGGTCTTGTCGAGGGAAAACTCAGGGAACACAACTTAATAAACACAGCCTCACTTCATACTGTGAAGCCGGGTGATGTTATTCGTTTAGGAGCGTTTTCGGTTGAGTTTATTAACGTTAACCACTCTATTCCTGATGCCGTAGCGGTAGCTATTACCACACCAGCCGGCGTTGTAATACAGACGGGAGATTTCAAAATTGATACAACCCCAATTGATGACCAGGTTATTGATTTAGCGCGATTTGCCGAGCTTGGAAGCCGTGGAGTTTTAGCATTACTTTCAGACTCTACAAATGCAGAGCGCCCGGGCTTTACTTCATCCGAGAGAATTGTGGGCGAGTCCTTTTCAAATCTATTTAAAAAGGCGGGTAATCACCGAATTATAGTAGCAACCTTCTCTTCAAATATTCACCGAATTCAGCAGATTATTGATGAAGCGGTGCGTTGCGGCAGAAAGGTTGCTGTATCGGGCAGAAGTATGATAAATGTGGTATCTACCGCCGCTGAGTTAGGCTACTTAAAGGTAGCGGACGGAGTGCTCATAGACATTGAGAGCATATCAAAATATTCGCCTGAAAAGTTGGTTATTATAACAACCGGTTCTCAGGGCGAGCCGCTTTCGGCTTTGCACCGAATAGGTGCCGGTGAACACCGAAATGTTAATATAATTCCCGGTGATATGATTATCATTTCGGCTACCCCCATTCCCGGCAACGAAAAGTTGGTTAGCAAGGTTATCAATCAGCTTATGAAGCGCGGAGCCGATGTGGTTTATGAGAAAATGTATGATGTTCACGTATCGGGACACGCGTGTAAAGAGGAATTAAGGCTTATGATGAGTATAGTAAAGCCGAAATATTTTATTCCTGTTCACGGAGAACAAAAACATCTTAAAAAGCATGCGGAAATAGCGAAAAGTGTTGGAATTCCCGATAAAAATATTCTTATTTCCACTATAGGCAATGTAATTGAACTGAGCGAAAAAGAAATTAAAATAGTGGATACGGTACCAGCGGGTAGAGTACTTGTTGATGGACTCGGTGTGGGTGATGTAGGCAGTATAGTGCTCAGAGACCGTAAGCATTTAGCCGATGACGGTATAATAGTTATAACCGTAACGATGGATTCGGTCAGCGGAGAGGTTGTTGCAGGGCCTGAGGTAGTATCCCGCGGTTTTGTGTATGTAAAGGAATCGGAAGAACTTATGGGCAATGTAAATTCTCTTGCCTCGGATATACTTGAAAAATGCTATATTACGGGTATAAGGGATTGGAACGGAATAAAAATCAAATTGCGCGACGGTGTATCACGCTATATTTATGAAAAGACTCACCGCAGCCCGATGATTTTACCGATTATAATGAATATTTAAAAAGGTGATATATATGAAGGTTATTTTACTTGCAGATGTTAAAGGTCAGGGCAAAAAGGGAGAGCTCTGTAATGTTTCTGACGGTTATGCCAGAAACTTCTTATTTCCGAAAAATCTTGCCATAGAGGCGAATAACGCCTCTATAGCTGAGATGAAGAGCCGAGAGGATGCAAAGGCTCATCACATTAAAGAGGAAAAGGATGCCGCATCCGCTTTGGCTAAGAAAATAGAGGGTAGCCGCCTTACAGTAACTGCAAAGGCAGGAGCAAACGGCAAACTATTCGGTTCGGTAACCACCAAAGAGGTTGCCTCAGCGGTAAAAAAGCAGCTGGGCATTGAAATTGATAAGAAAAAATTAACTATGAACGATATTAAATCCTACGGTGAATATACCGCAGAGGTGAAACTTTATAATGGTATTACTGCAAAATTTACAGTTGAAGTAAAACCGCAATAGGAGACATAAAATGGCTGAAGATAAAAATATATTCGATTTAGACTTAAACCGTCTGCCATATTCTGTAGAGGCAGAACAGTCGGTTTTAGGTGCAATTATAATTGACCCTGAGAGTATTAATCAAATTGCAGGACAGATTAAGCCCGAATATTTTTATATACCACAGCATCGCGAAATTTATAAAACGCTTGAAAATATGTTCCAATTAAGCCACACTATCGATTATGTAACCCTACTTGAAAGGCTTAAGGATTCGGGTACATATGACGAAGCGGGCGGAAAGGCTTATATTACTCAACTCGCTCAAATGGTGCCGAGTTCGGCAAATATTCTTACATATGCAGCTATTGTCAGGGAGAGATATTATACACGCTCTTTGATTATTGCGGCTCAGAATATTATTAAGGATGCCAATGATAGCGTTATTGATACAGGCCGCCTTTTAGATTCTGCCGAACAGCGTATTTTTGAAATCCGTCAGGGCAGAGATGTTACAGGCCTTACCCACATTAAGGACGTAATTGAGGGCGAGACCTACGAACGCCTGACTAAAATTACCGACCCTGAAACCAAGGACGATTATATAGGTATTCCTACAGGCATAGGCGACCTCGATAAAGTAATTACGGGACTCAATAAATCGGACCTGATAATTGTAGGTGCGCGTCCTGGTATGGGTAAAACCTCATTTGCACTTAATATTGCGCGAAACGTTGCATTAAAGGGTAAAAAAGTGGCATTTTTCTCCCTTGAGATGACGCGTGATCAGATAGCTCAGCGTTTATTATCCAACGAGGCATCAATCCCAAGCACCAAGCTTCGAACGGGCGAATTGTCTCCTGAAGAGTGGACAAGACTGGGCAATGCAGGTCAGCATCTATCAGGGATGGATATTTTTGTCGATGAAACATCGGGCATTACTGTGCCTGAAATGAAGGCAAAACTACTCAGAAATAGGGTAGATGTTGTAATTATAGACTATTTAGGTCTTATGCAGTCAGCAAAGAGAACCGAAAACCGTGTTCAAGAGGTATCTGATATTACCCGTAACCTTAAAATTATGGCAAAGGATTTAAAGGTACCGGTTATTACCTGTGCTCAGTTATCCCGTGGTACCGAAACCAAGGGTAAGTCGCACCGTCCGGCGCTTTCAGACCTTCGTGAATCGGGCTCAATAGAACAGGATGCGGATATAGTTTTGTTCCTGTATCGCGATAATTATTATGATGCAGAAAAGGCTGATGGTGAGGAACGCTCTGATCCAAATAAAGCAGAGTGTATAGTGGCTAAAAACCGTCACGGCGGACTTACAACGGTCGAACTTCATTGGGATGGTCAGTTTACACGCTTTTCTTCTCAGGATGTGTTCAGATAATGTTAGATAAAGTGTTGGCGACTATAGAAAAATACGGTATGCTTTCATCCTCTAACAAAATAACGGTAGCGTTATCGGGTGGTGCGGATTCCACAACCCTGCTTTATGTACTTTTAAGGCTTAGGGACCGCCTTGGCATAGAAATTAAGGCTGCGCATTTAAATCATCAGTTACGCGGCGAGGAATCCGAGCGCGATGAGGCGTTTGTAAGGGATTTGTGTAAGCGCTTAAATGTTCCGCTTGTATGCGAAAAGGCGGATATCACTGCAGAAAGCAAGAAGACAGGGGAAAGCACCGAGCTAAGTGCCAGGCGTGTACGGTATGCCTTTTTCGAGAGGGTAGCAGATGGTGGGCTTATTGCCACCGCCCACACAGCCTCTGATTCTACCGAAACCGTTCTTTTAAATTTAACCCGTGGCACCGCTTTAAAGGGACTTACCGGTATACCGGCTGTCAGGGGTGAATTTATCCGTCCGCTACTTATGGTTACAAGACAAGAGGTTGAACAGTACTGCAGGGATGAAAACATAGAGTATGTAGATGACAGTACAAATTTCACCGATGATTATACCCGAAATAAAATAAGGCATAATGTAATACCTGTTTTAAAGGGCATTAATTCTTCATTGGAGAATACTGTTTCCCGTACTGTAAGATTTTTAAGTGAGGATAATGATTACTTAGAGCAAAAAGCACTTGCCATTTATAATGATGTAAGGTGTGAGCAAGGCATTAATTGCGAAAGACTGTTGAATACACATCCTGCTTTATCAAAAAGGGTTATAGCCTTTTTCCTTGCCGATAATGGAATTGAAGCATTTTCGGTGAATATTGAAGGAATTTTGCGCATACTTTCGGGTGGCAAAGCAGTGTTGCCGAATGCTGTGTGTTTAAGGACAAAAAATGGTATTTTGCAGATTGAAAAAGAAATAAAGTCTGCTCAATTTTCTACAAGTTACCGCGTTATAGATGCGAAAGAATTTCAAAAAATTAACAATTTGTTATTAAAAAATGCACTTGATTATGATAAGATAGTAGGCGAGTTTTGTATTCGGGCTAAATTAGCGGGAGATAAAATGCGTCTGAGTGGCAGGGGAGTAACCAAAACGCTCAAAAAACTCTGCACCGAAAATGCTGTGGATTTATCTCTGCGTGAAAATTTACCGGTAATTGCCGATGAAATAGGTGTTATATGGGCTTATGGCTTTGGTGTAAGTGAGAGGGTACAGGTTGACTCTTCTACTAAAAAAATTCTAATAGTAGAAAGTGAATTAAAAAACTGATTTTAGGGGAATTATAATATGGATAGGGATATTAAAGAAGTATTGCTCACAAAGGAACAAATTGGCGAAATTTGTAAAAGATTAGGCGCCGAAATAACCAGAGATTATGAGGGCAAAAAATTATTACTCGTAAGTGTGCTTAAGGGTGCGGTTGTTTTTATGGCTGATATTATGCGTGAGATTAAGTGCCCTTGCATTATTGATTTTATGGCGGTGTCATCATATCAGAATTCGGTTAAATCCTCAGGTGTTGTTCAGTTCAAAAAGGATTTGGACATAAGTGTTGAGGGCTATGATGTTTTAATTATCGAGGATATTCTCGATTCGGGACTATCATTAAAGCATATAACCGAGGTTTTAAAGTGCAGAGGAGCAAATAGCCTTAAAATCTGTGCATTTTTAGACAAGCCAGAAAATCGCAAAGCCGATATCACAGCCGATTATGTGGGTGCGGTAGTGCCTAATGAATTTGTTGTGGGATATGGGCTTGACTATGCTGAAAAATATCGCAATCTTTCTTATATCGGAATATTAAAACCGGAGATTTATTCAAAGTAGAAACCGAAAGGAATTATTTTATGAAAAACAACCTGAAAAATATATTGCTGTTTATCGGCATACCACTCGTAATAATAGCCTCTATTGCTGCGGTTAGTCTTAGCGGTTCAAACCGAGGCAGCACAAAATATTACGAAATTGTTGATATGATTGTCAATAATGAAATTTCGGAATACAACTTAAATCTCTATAGTGGAGAACTCATATATGTAAAAAGGGCAGACTCTCAGCGTTATCGTTACACCGTTGCAAACCCTCAAATGTTCTGTGATGATGTAAAAGAAAAGGTATTACAAATTAACCAGGAAAACCGTGATAGTAATCCCGATATGATGATTAAGGATGATTATAAAAGAGGCAGCGGTGCTTCTTGGATAATGGATTTGCTTCCTACTGTTTTAATGTTAGCCTTATCGGTAGGCATCATTATGTATATAATGAAAAAAATGAGCGCGACTATGGGGGCTGATAAGACCCTTACTTTTGGAAAGTCTCGGGCAAGACGCGCAAATGATAAGCGCAAAACGACCTTTGCCGATGTTGCAGGAGCCGATGAAGAAAAGGCTGAGCTTGAGGAAATTGTTGAGTTTCTTAAAGACCCTGCTAAATTTAATGAGTTGGGTGCCAGAATTCCTAAGGGAGTGCTTTTAGTGGGTCCTCCCGGAACGGGTAAAACATTATTGGCACGTGCCGTAGCGGGTGAGGCAGGGGTACCCTTCTTCAGCATTTCGGGCTCAGACTTTGTTGAAATGTTCGTAGGTGTGGGAGCTTCGCGTGTGCGCGATTTATTTGAGGAGGCTAAGAAAAATCAACCGGCTATCGTGTTTATCGATGAAATTGATGCAGTAGGTCGCCAACGTGGCGCCGGTCTTGGCGGCGGACACGATGAAAGGGAGCAGACCCTTAACCAGTTGCTCGTTGAAATGGACGGTTTCGGAGCTAATGAGGGAGTTATTATTATAGCGGCAACTAACCGTCCCGATATTCTCGACCGAGCTTTACTGCGTCCTGGCCGTTTTGATAGACAGATAACGGTTAATTATCCCGATGTTAAGGGCAGAGAGGAAATTTTAAAGGTTCATTCTCGTTCGAAGCCTTTAGGTCCTGATGTATCACTTGAAACCATTGCAAAATCCACCGCAGGCTTTACAGGAGCCGACCTTGAAAACCTTTTGAATGAGGCGGCTTTACTGGCGGCAAGAAACGGACTCAAAGCCATTACTCAGCAACAGATTGAGGAGGCAACCCTTAAAGTGATTGCGGGAACCGAGAAGAAGAGCCGTGTTATGAGTGAAAAAGAAAAGCTTAACACCGCTTATCACGAAGCAGGTCATGCAATTTTAGGTTATTTCTTACCTACTCAGGACGATATTCATCATATTACGGTAGTGCCAAGAGGTATGGCGCTCGGTATTACCGTGTCGCTTCCGAAAGAGGATAAATTTACTAAATACAAAAAGGAAATGGAAGAAGAAATCGTTATGCTTTTAGGCGGCAGAATAGCCGAAGCCTTAACCGGTGACGATATTTCTACTGGCGCTTCTAACGATATCGAAAGGGCAACCAAAATTGCTAAGGATATGGTTGTAAGATACGGTATGAGTGAAGAACTCGGTCCCATACTTTACACTTCAAAGAATGAGGATGTTTTCTTAGGCCGTGATTATGGTCAGGCCAATAACTGTTCAGCAGAGGTTGCCGCTAAGATTGATGCCGAGATTAAGCGTATTGTAACCTCCTCTTATCAGCGCGGCGAAGAGATATTAAAAGCGAATATGGATAAGCTTTTAAAGCTCGGACAGGTGCTTGTAGAAAAGGAAAAAGTTGACGGTGCTGAATTCAAGGCATTAATGGAAGAAAATGCTTAAAAAATCTTGACTTTTAAATTTTAATATGTAATAATGAAAGCGAATTATGAAAAGCATCATAATCCGCTAATTTTCACATAAATGAGGGAAGCAACAATGAAAAAACCATTGCTCAGCGAACTGACTCTTCGCGAAAAAATCGGTCAGACAGCAGTTTTCCGTTCTGACACCTATCAATCGTTTTATGCAAAGGATCGAGAGTATTTTAACCTTATCGGCGGTGTGTGGATTTGGGGCGCACTTGATATGTCCTTAATAAATATGGGAAATGTTACCACTAATGTTATACTCCATTCTGAATCTACACTTGAGTTTATGCAGAATGTAACCAAGGACCAAAAAATCCCTGCGATAGGATGTATGGATAACGGCTCAGGCATTAAATGGGCTTTTGATGATTTATCACCTGCTATGGACCTTCCTATGATAGGCGCTACAGGCTCAGCCGAGCTTTCCTATAAAATGGGTGAGTGTAAGGCAAGAGAACTCAAATGTGCAGGCGCCCGTTGGATGTGGGGACCTGAAGAGGACCTTGCTAATCGCAATTCTTCTATCAGCCTTTACAGAAAGTTTTCAGATAATCCTGATGTTGTTATCGAACTTGCTAAGGCTCAGAATAAGGGCATTCAGGCTCACAATGTTGCGGCGACTGCTAAGCATTTCCCCGGTGATGATGAGCTCGAATACAGAGACCCACACGTTTCCCAGTCTATGATGCGTCTTTCTAAAGAGGATTGGTATAAGCGTCAGGGCAGGGTTTTCCAAGAGGTGTTTGACGATGGCGTTATGTCTGTAATGATAGGTCATCAGTGCTTCCCTGCAGTAGATAATACAAAAATTAACGGTACATATTTACCTGCAGTTGTGTCATATAAAGTCGTTACAGAGCTTCTTAAAGAAGAAATGGGCTTTAAGGGCGTAGTTATTACCGACGGTATTGGTATGGAAGGTTCACTTGCCTTATTTGACGGTGAGATTGATAAGCTATGCGTTGAGTCTGTAAAGGCTGGCTGTGATGTTATTTTAGGACCTGGTAAAAACTATATCAACGCTGTTGAAAAGGCTGTACTTGATGGCTATATTCCTGAGAGCCGTATTGACGATGCTTGTCAGCGTGTACTTGATATGAAGGAAAAGGTAGGTCTTTTCGAAACACCTGTAGAGCCGGTTGATAAGGCTGCTGTTGTTGCAGCATCTGCTGAAGTAAATCAGGCTATTATCGATAATGGTATGTCACTCGTTTGTGATAGAAGAAATATGTTACCCTTAACTCCCGAAAAGGCAGAGCGTGTAACAATCGTTTATGTTGGCGACAGACAGAGTATGTTTGAAGAACTTGACGTTATGGTAGATGAGCTTTATAAACAGGGCGTTAAAACCGTAACCAAGAAAATCGGTGTGGGCGACCCACCTGACCCTGAAAATATCAGCGCTAATTCTGATATCATCCTTTATGTAGCCGATGCTAGAGATTGGGGTATGGCGGGCTTCCGAGGGGAGACCTTCAAAACCTTCTACCGCACAACAAAGAACGGTATGAAGGGTAGAAGAATCGGTGTAAGCCTTAATTCACCCTTCCTCTATTTTGATTACTTCGAGGGCTTCGATTGCTTCGCTAATGTTTATAACGAGTATGATATCACTCAGCGTTCATTCATTCAGGCACTCTTCGGTAAAAAAGAGTTTAAGGGCGGTCATCCGTTCAAGCTCATTCCCGACGGTATGGAAGTTAACTATTAATATTAAAGCAAAAAGAGTGGGGAAACCCACTCTTTTTATTGTATAACGAAAACCACGCGATAGTCGCGTGGTTCTATAGAGGTTAACCGATGAACAAAACAAAATCCTCCATTTGTGGTAATATAAAGATGACCTGCCAGTCATACAAAACACAAATGGAGGATTTATAAATGAAAAAAGAACAGATTGACGCAAATAGTTTAGCACACACAAAATGGAATTGCAAGTACCATATAGTTTTTGCTCCAAAGTACAGACGGAAAGTTTTTTACGAAGATAAACGGTTAGAGATAAGAGAAATATTACGAAAACTTTGCGAATGGAAAGGTGTAG
>JAZRKE010000067.1:0-32553 GCA_045646145.1 Acutalibacteraceae bacterium
GGACGCACCGTTACATTAATTCTGAGGTCGCCGCTCGGTCCGCCATTTGAGCCTGCATCGCCACCGCCACGAACGTTTATAATCTGTCCGTCGTCAATACCTGCCGGAATTTCAACTTCTTGGTTAATGGTATGGCGGATTTTGCCCTTTCCCGCACATACAGCACAGGGGCTATCTATAATTTTTCCTGTTCCTCTGCACTGTTCACAGGGTGATTGACTTTGCATTGTACCAAAAGGAGTACGCTGCATTCGGGTTACATAACCCGAACCATGACAGTTAGGACAGGATTTCGGGGAGGTGCCTTTTTTAGCACCCGTTCCCCCACAGTCCGAACAGTTTTCAATCTTGGTTACCTTAACGGTTTTTTTGCAACCCTTTGCTGCTTCCTCAAAGGCTATAATAACATTAGCCGCAGTGTCAGCTCCACGTCTGGGGGCATTGGGGTTGCGTCGAGTGCCACCGCCGAATCCGCCGCCAAACATAGAACCTAAAATATCACCAAGGTCGCCGAAATCTCCAAAACCACCAAAGCCGCCGCCAAAAGGGCCGCCTCCACCTGCATTAAAGTTGGGGTCAACACCTGCGTGGCCAAACTGGTCATATCGTGCGCGTTTCTCTTTATCGGAAAGCACTTCATAGGCTTCATTAACCTCTTTGAAATTCTTTTCCGCTGTTGCGTCACCCGGATTTAAGTCGGGATGATATTTTTTAGCCGCTTTTCTATATGCTTTTTTTAATTCATCTTCGCTGACCGATTTATCAACGCCCAGCACTTCATAATAATCTCTTTTATTATCAGCCACAATAACTCTCCTATATGTAGTGAGTAAGGTGCCTCCCGAATTAACGGGAGGCTTTATTATTAATTATTTGTTTGTATCATCAACATCTGTGAAGTCGGCATCATATACATTATCAGCATTAGGTGCTGCATCGGCACCACCGTTTGCTGCCTGCTGAGCCTCGGCTGCTGCCTTGTAAACCTTTTCGCTTACAGCGAAGATTTCCTTTTGCAGTGCCTCCTGTTTTGCCTTGATATCATCGGTATTATCACCCTTTAAGGCTTCTTTTAAGGCTTCCTTAGCGGCTTCAATCTTACCCTTTTCTTCTTCGGTTACCTTATCGCCAAAGTCGTTAAGTGTCTTTTCGGTCTGATAAATCATCTGGTCAGCGCCATTGCGGATATCAATATCCTCGCGACGCTTTTTATCCTCGGCTGCATACTGCTCGGCTTCCTTTACAGCCTTGTCAATATCGTCTTTAGACATATTTGTGCTGGCTGTAATGGTAATGTCGTTCTCTTTACCTGTGCCTAAATCCTTAGCCGATACGTGAACAATACCGTTAGCGTCAATATCGAAGGTTACTTCAATCTGCGGAATACCTCTGGGAGCGGGAGCAATGCCATCAAGGTGGAATACGCCGAGAGTCTTGTTATCTTTAGCAAATTCGCGCTCACCCTGTAAAACGTGTACCTCGACAGAGGTCTGATTGTCTGCTGCAGTTGAGAAAATCTGGCTCTTCTTAGCAGGAATGGTAGTGTTACGCTCGATTACCTTTGTGGATACTCCACCCATGGTTTCAATACCGAGAGAAAGCGGAGTAACGTCTAAGAGTAATAAACCCTTAACGTCGCCACCGAGCACACCGCCTTGAAGTGCTGCGCCTATTGCTACGCACTCGTCAGGGTTAATGCCCTTAAAGGGCTCTGCACCCATAAAGTTTTTAACGGCTTCCTGAACGGCGGGGATTCTCGAAGAACCGCCAACCATAAGCACCTTATGAATTTCGTTTTTGTTAAGTCCTGAGTCGGAAAGAGCTTGACGAACAGGTCCCATAGTAGCTTCTACAAGGTCGGCTGTGAGCTCGTTGAATTTAGCGCGGGTAAGGGTTGTTTCGAAATGCTTAGGACCGTTAGCATCGGCTGTGATAAAGGGTAGATTGATATCTGCCTGAGTCATACCAGAGAGATCGATTTTTGCCTTTTCAGCAGCCTCTTTTACGCGCTGCATAGCCATCTTATCGCCCGATAAATCAATACCGCTTTCAGCTTTAAAGCCGGCTACGATATAGTCCATAACGCGTTTATCGAAATCATCGCCGCCGAGTCGGTTGTTACCGGCAGTAGCAAGAACCTCTTGAACACCGTCGCCCATTTCGATAATAGATACGTCGAATGTACCGCCGCCTAAGTCATAAACCATAACCTTCTGGTCGTTGTCCTTGTCGATACCGTAAGCGAGAGCTGCGGCAGTAGGCTCGTTGATAATTCTCTTAACTTCAAGTCCAGCAATTTTACCGGCATCCTTTGTTGCCTGACGCTGAGCGTCGGTAAAGTAGGCAGGAACGGTGATAACAGCTTCGGTTACAGCCGAGCCTAAATAAGCCTCGGCATCGGCCTTTAATTTCTGAAGAATTATAGCCGAAATTTCCTGAGGTGTATACTTTTTCTCATCAATGCCTACTGTGTAGTTAGAGCCCATCTCGCGCTTGATTGAGCTTATGGTTCTGTCGGGGTTGGTGATAGCCTGACGCTTTGCAACCTGACCTACCATTCTTTCGCCTGTTTTTGAGAATGCAACAACACTCGGTGTTGTTCTGCCGCCCTCGGCATTTGCGATAACTACTGCCTCGCCGCCTTCCATAACGGCAACGCAAGAGTTAGTTGTACCTAAGACGATACCAATAATTTTTCCCATGATAAAAATCTCCTTTATGTTTAGTTTTTTGTATTTAGTTTGCAACCTTAACCATTGCTGCGCGAACTACGGTGTCGCCTACCTTGTAGCCCTGCTGTAAAACCTCGGCAATTTCGTTTTCCCCAAAGTTTTCATCCTCACAGTGCATTACTGCCTCGTGAAAATTTGGGTCAAACTTATCGCCCTTAGTGGCGAGGGGGATAAGTCCTAAATCGGAAGATAGGGAAGAAAACTGTTTGATTATAAGTTCGATTCCCTTAATATATTCGGGACTGCCCGACTCGACAAGCGCTGCACGGTCAATGTTATCAATAATGGGTAATAATTTTTTGAGAACCAGAGCCTTTGAGTATTCGGCGGTCTGAATCCGCTCACGCTCGGTGCGTTTTTTGAAATTGTCAAACTCGGCGGCTGTTCTCAGTAATAAATCGTGCTCTGAATTGAGTTTTTCGGTCAGAGTTTCGATTTCCTCATCCTTTTTATTCTTTTTTGGTTTTTTAGGTTTTTCCTGTTCTTCGGTAGGCATTACCTTTTCTTTTTCTTCCACTATACTTCCTCCATATCTTTTAAAGTATTGCTGAGTAGCTCGTTTATTCTGTTTACCGTGTATTCAATACTCGGCAGTATTTTCTCATAAGCTATTCTAGTCGGCCCGATAATTCCTATACAACCTATGTCCCGCCCGGGTACACCGTAACGCGCTAAAATAATACAGGAGGGCTTAAGTGCTGAATATTCGGTATCACTTCCGAACACTATGCTTATGGGTTTATCATTCTTTGAAATTAATGACATAAGTGTGTCGTGATGTTCAAGCAGGTTGCTAATTTTATCCGCTGAAGTCCTGTCAAGCCCCATTGTGAAAAAATTAGATGCGCCTTTTATGTTAAAACAGGAATTTTTAATATCCTCAACCATTTGAAAGAGTGCTGTGATAAGCGGCATTAAAGTGAGAATATTAAGTCCCGATTGCACAGTTATGCTTTGCATGGTTGCAGGGGAGAGCAGATCTAAATGCATATTAAGCACTCGGCGGGTTATAAGTCTGTCAAATTCCGAGATAAGTGCCGAAGTCAGCACCGTGTGTATATGGCAGAGCCTTGAACGTGAGCGTCCGTCTGAAGTTATGATTATAAGCATTGCCGAACGGTTGCCCATAGGGAGCAGCTCAATTCTTTTAAGCGTTACGCCTATATCGGATATTTTTGCCGAAAATACGGGAAGTCCTGTAATGTAGCTTAGCGTTTCTACCGCTTTTTCGGGTAGCTTTTCGGGGTCGCAGTTTGAAAAACTGAGGTTTTCGTCAATACGCTTTTTTATATCCTCGCTAATTTCGGGTTTATCCATAAGTGTATTAATGTATAGGCGGTATCCGTCGGTAGTAGGAATTCTGCCGGCTGAGGTGTGCGGCTGAGAAAGTAGACCTAAATCACAAAGCGCATTCATTTCATTTCTCAGCGTTGCGCTCGACGGTGCATTTTCGAGAATTTCGCAAAGCATTTTCGAGCCGATGGGTTCGCCGGAGTTTATGTAGAGCTTAATTACCGCCGAAAGTATTGCTTTTTTTCTTTCGCTCAGCTCCATTTGCCCACCACCTTTTATGTAATTTCGATTGTTAGCACTCAGCGCTCTAGAGTGCTAACAATACTAATTATAGCAACAATTTTTGGTATGTCAATAGTTTTTGCAAAAATTTTTTGACTTTCCCTGACCTTTTTACAAATTGTTCATAATTAGCCAAAGCATTCAAACCCGAATCAGATTTCGGGATAAGGATTTCACGCTGTGGCTTCGTTAAAATACTTAGTATACCGTCAGGATTAACTGCGTTTTGTGCCTCGCACACCGCAAAATCCCTTAATCACAAAATTCTCCGACCTAAAAGGTGCGGTTTTATGAGTAAATTTTGGTGATGCGAAGCTTATAAGGCTGTCGCCTATAAGCGACAAAAAGTCAAAAGATGCCTTAAAACCCGCCCTTTTAGGTCGGTTCGGGCTTAAATGCTTTGGCTAAGCGCAGAAGCGGTGGCTTCCTATAGTTACAATATGTGGGCGAGACCATATCCATTTATTAGTGGCGGTGTTTGGGTTAAAATAATAAATTGCGCCATCACTCGGGTCCATTCCGTTTAAAGCATCGCGCGCAGCTGCGTAGGCACTTTCGGCTATGGGCTCATCAAACTGTCCGTCATAAAGACAGGAGAAGGCACCCTTTTGGTAGACTACGCCTGCAAGCGTATCGGGGAAGGATGGGTGTTCTATTCGGTTGAGTACAACGGCACCTACCGCTACCTGACCTATATAAGGCTCGCCCCGAGCTTCTGCCGAAATAATACGGGCAAGTAACTGATAATCGGCAGAGTTATAGGAGCCACCCTCAGTAACGCCTAGGGCGTCAAGGGTTTCACTACCTGCAATACCGTCAATGCGCAATCCGCTATCCTTTTGAAACTGTATGACGGCGTTTTCTGTGGATTTTCCGTAAATTCCGTCAATCCCTGCATAATAGTAGCCTTTTTCACTAAGCGCACGTTGAATATCCGAAACCTCGTCTCCTCGTGAGCCGAACATCGAAAGCGCCAAACAGCAGGGGGCGAGTACCAGACAAAACGCTCCTATTAAGGTAAATATTTTAAAAAATCTGTTCATAAAAATCACCAAACATATTTTTGCCAATTTTAAGTTAAAAAATTCATTGCAATTACAGTCTGAATATGATAATATAATTAGATGAATATAACCTTTTTAAGAGAGGGGAAAATAAAATGTATAAAAGCATTTCACCGGGTGTAGATTTTGTTGCTGAGGAAAAGCGCATTGAAAAATTCTGGGTGGACGAAAAAATATTTGAAAAGAGCATAGACTCGCGTAAAGACGGTGAGCCGTATGTTTTCTATGACGGTCCTCCAACCGCCAACGGAAAGCCACATATAGGACATGTACTAACACGAGTTATTAAGGATATGATTCCGCGTTACCGCACAATGAAGGGGGCAATGGTACCCCGTAAAGCCGGTTGGGATACGCACGGACTGCCTGTGGAGCTTGAAGTTGAAAAGCTTTTAGGGCTTGACGGTAAGGAGCAGATTGAGCAGTACGGCCTTGAGCCGTTTATCGAGCACTGTAAAGAGAGCGTTTGGAAGTATAAAGGTATGTGGGAGGATTTTTCACGTACCGTTGGTTTCTGGGCAGATATGGAAAACCCATATGTTACCTATCATAACGATTTTATTGAGTCTGAGTGGTGGGCTCTTAAACAGATTTATGAAAAGGGTCTTTTGTATAAGGGTTTTAAAATTGTGCCCTACTGTCCGCGTTGCGGAACACCGCTATCTTCTCACGAGGTAGCGCAGGGCTATAAGAATGTAAAAGAGAGAAGTGCTGTTGTTCGTTTTAAGGTAAGAAATGAGGATGCTTACTTCCTCGCTTGGACAACTACACCTTGGACACTTCCGTCAAACGTTGCTTTGTGTGTCAACCCAGATGAAACCTATTGTAAGGTTAAGGCGGCTGACGGTTATACCTATTATATGGCTGAGGCTTTACTTGATAAAGTGCTCGGTAAGTTAGGTTCAGAAGAAACTCCTGCGTATGAAATAGTTGAAAAATATGTAGGTACCGATTTAGAGTATAAAGAATATGAGCCGCTTTTTGCGTGTGCCGGAGAACTTGCCAACAAGCAGAACAAAAAGGGTCATTATATTACCTGTGATAGTTACGTTACTATGACCGACGGTACAGGTATCGTTCATATTGCTCCCGCATTTGGTGAGGATGATGCCAAGGTTGGCAGACGTTACGATTTACCATTTGTTCAGTTTGTTAACGGTAAGGGCGAAATGACAGAACAGACTGCCTATGCCGGTAAATTTGTTAAGGATGCAGACCCGTTGGTGCTTGTAGATTTAGATAAAGAGGGTCTTCTTTTCGATGCTCCGAAATTCGAGCATGATTATCCGTTCTGTTGGCGTTGCGACACTCCGCTTATCTACTATGCGAGAGAATCTTGGTTTATTAAGATGACCGCTGTTCGCGATGATTTAATCCGAAATAACAATACTATTAACTGGATACCCGAGAGCATTGGTAAGGGTCGCTTCGGTGATTGGCTCGAGAACGTTCAGGATTGGGGTATTTCCCGAAACAGATATTGGGGCACACCGCTTAATATCTGGCAGTGTGAGTGCGGACATCTTCATTCTATCGGCTCTATAGCGGAACTTAAAGAAATGTCGGACAACTGCCCTGAGGAAATCGAACTGCACCGCCCCTATGTTGATGCTGTAACAATTAAATGTGAAAAGTGCGGGAGTGAAATGCATCGTGTCCCAGAGGTTATCGACTGTTGGTTTGACTCGGGTGCCATGCCGTTTGCACAGCACCATTATCCGTTCGAGAATAAAGAGTTGTTTGAGGCTCAGTTCCCGGCAGATTTTATTTCCGAGGCGGTTGACCAGACTCGTGGTTGGTTCTATTCACTTTTAGCTATTTCAACCCTTATTTTCAATAAGGCTCCATATAAGAATGTAATAGTTTTAGGTCATGTTCAGGATGAGAACGGTCAGAAGATGTCTAAATCAAAGGGCAACGCCGTTGATCCGTTTGATGCACTCGAGTCCTACGGTGCCGATGCTATTCGTTGGTATTTCTATACCAACTCTGCTCCGTGGCTTCCCAACCGTTTCCACGGAAAAGCCGTAACCGAGGGTCAGCGCAAGTTTATGGGTACACTCTGGAACACCTATGCTTTCTATGTGCTCTATGCCGAAATTGATAAATTTAATCCGACCGAATATAAATTATCCGACTGCAAGTTAACAGTTATGGATAAGTGGTTATTATCACGCCTTAACTCTACAGTAAAGGCGGTTGACGAAAATCTCGGCAACTACCGAATTCCCGAAGCCGCCCGTGCTTTACAGCAGTTTGTTGATGAAATGAGTAACTGGTATGTTCGCCGCGGCCGTGAGCGCTACTGGGTGCAGGGTATGACCGAGGATAAGGTAGCGGCTTATATGACGCTCTTTACCGCTTTAGATACCACGGTTAAGGCAGCCGCTCCAATGATTCCGTTTATGGCAGAGAACATCTATCAGAACATTGTAAGAAGTGTTGATAAGAATGCTCCCGAGAGCATCCACCTTTGCGATTTCCCTGTAGTAGATGAAAGCGCTATTGATGTATCTCTTGAAGAGAATATGGAAAAGGTGCTCGAAATAGTAGTGCTCGGTCGTGCAGCGCGTAACGGCTCTAACCGTAAGAACCGTCAGCCACTCGGTACAATGTATGTGAAGCTTGATTCATTACTTGATGACGCCTACCTCGATATTATTAAGGATGAGCTTAATATTAAAAATGTGAGCTTTACCGATAATGTTGACGGCTTTGTAACCTATAAATTCAAGCCTCAGCTTAAAACTGTAGGTCCTAAGTACGGCAAACAGTTAAATGAGATAAGAACTGCACTCTCAGAACTTGATGGTTCCAAAGCCAAGGCAGAACTAGATGCTAACGGAAAACTTGTATTCGATTTTGCTTCGGGCACAGTTGAGCTCACAGCAGAGGATTTACTCATTGAATCCGAGCAAAAAGAGGGCTTCTTCGCTCTCACCGATAGGGGAATTACCGTTGCTATCGACACGGTGCTTACCGAGGAACTTATAGCAGAGGGAATTATCCGTGAAATTGTAAGCAAGGTGCAGACAATGCGTAAGGAAGCCGGTTTTAATGTAATGGACCACATTAACATTACCTTAAAGGGCAGTGAAAAGGCTATTAATATAGCACTCCTAGGTAAAGATGACATTGTAGGCGATACCCTTGCAGATACCCTTACCGCCACCGAGCCCGTAGGCTTTATAAAAGAGTGGGATATTAACGGCGAAAATCTTACCATTGGCGTTGAGAAAATATAAAAAAGACCGCGAAAGCGGTCTTTTTTAACTAATATAATTTTCTGGGCACATCAGTAAGCCCTAAAATGTAATCTGCCGATAAATTATAATGTTCGCATAATTTGATAATTCTTCTTACAGGGATTTCATTAATCCCTTTTTCGTATTTAAGATATGCCTGTTGTGAGGTTTCAAGCAAAGTTGCTAATTGTTGTTGTGTTTCACCGTTTTTAATTCGTATTTCCCTAATTCTATTATAATATTCCATTTTATCGCCTCGCTTTATTTAATAATAAATCATAAATGATGTATTGACAAACATCAAATTTGATGTTAAAATAGTTCCGAATCAAATATGATTTAAGGGGACGTAGTGTATGGAAAACCTAAAAGATATCGATGAACTGTATCTAATTTATCTGGAATTTAAAATTATCAATTATTTGGAGCATTTAGTAATAGAAGATTCTGATAGTGGATATATAACTGTAGATGATTGTAATTTTTATTTACAAGATGTTTTGTTTTTTCTAAAAGACAAATATTTAGAAACAATTATTAAAATGAAAAAATTTTTAATGTAGACTAGAAAAATTATTCCTTTTTGAGTTCTTTTTCACTCCAAAGCTCTGCATTATCGTGAAGTTTTGATTTGGTTTTATCAACACGCATATTTCTGCCTGTAGGCTGAGTGGGTAATCCTTGCGCTATTGCGGGGAACCAGTCGGCACGGTCGGCGGTTGGCTGAATTTCATAGGTTCCGTATTTATTAAGTTGTTCAAAGGTGGTTTCGGGTGTGTCGCGCACGTCTTCGCTCGACGGGGTGTGTTCATCATACTGCGCGTTTTTCTTGTGTTTTTTTGACATTTTAATCCCTCCGAAAATATTATGTGCGGAAAAATAAAAATCTCACCGAAATTCAGTGAGATTTTTTGTTTTTACAGATTTTCGAGTTCACTTAGCCAAATTTTTGCCGTTATATCCGAGGGCATAGAAAATGCGACTCTCGGAGAAAACGATACGTCGGTAACCTGAACACCGTCGGGCATACACGACCGTTTAAACTGCTGCGATAAAAAGCGGCGGTAAAATACCTTTAGCCATTTTAAAACGGTGTCGGGGGTGTGATCACCGTCAAAGGCGGCAGTTGCTAAATAATACACCTTTGCGGGTGAAAAACCGTTCTTTACTATATTGTAAATAAAGAAATCGTGCAGCTCATAAGGGCCGACCAATTCTTCGGTTACCTGAGCGATATTTCCGTTTTCTTCGGGCGGCAAAAGTTCGGGGGATACGGGCGTATTTACGATATCAAGCAGAATTTCACCAATTTCGCCGCCGTATTTTTCCGCCTCAAATTTTGTAAGGCTTCTGATAAGGGTTTTCGGTATAGTGGCGTTTACGCCGTACATAGACATCTGATCGCCGTTATAGGTTGCAAAGCCGAGTGCGAGTTCGGATAAATCGCCTGTTCCTATAACCATACCGCCTTCATCATTGGCAATATCCATAAGAATTTGGGTGCGTTCTCTTGCCTGAGCGTTTTCATAGGTTACGTTGCGGTCGGTATCAATATGACCTATATCCTCGAAATGTTGACAAACCGATTTCTTAATATCAACCGTTCTGAAAGTAACACCTAATTGTTCGCAGAGCCTTTCGGCATTTGATTTGGTTCTGTTGCTTGTTCCAAAGCAGGGCATAGTAACAGCGATAATATCGGCGAGTGGCTTTTCACAAAGCTTTATTGCTCTTACACAAGTAAGCAAAGCAAGGGTGCTATCAAGTCCACCCGAAATGCCTAAAATTAATTTTTTAGTATTTGTATGCTCAACCCTTTTTTTTAGACCATACGCCGCGGCGGTAAGTGTCCTTTCATAGAAAAATTCGCGGTTCAGGTCAGGCTCGAAAGGGGAGGGGTTTATCCTCCTTGTGAGAACAGTATCTTTTATTTCGCTGAAAAAAAGAATATCGCTAAAGTTTTCGGGTCTTTTCGGAAAACTTTTATCCTGTCTTAGTTTCGCCATTTTATCGGTATCAATTTCAGAAATTAAAATTTCGTTTTCAAAGTCTGAGGCCGTTGCCAGAATTTCACCGTTTTCAGCAATAATTCCTCCTCCGGCAAAAACATTGTCGGTAGTCGATTCGCCGTAACCCGAATTGCTTAAAACATATCCGCAACTAAGCCTTAAGGATTGAGCTGCACCTATCAATCGGATATTATCCTCATTCTCGGGGGTGAAGGGAATAGCGGCACAGTTTAAAATGATTGTTGCGCCCGCACTCACGAGTTCCTCGGCTGTGTTATTGATGGCAAGCAGGTCGGAGCCTATCTGAATACCAAAACGGAATGAATCTATATCGTTGTGGCGGAAAACAAGATTTTTTGATAACGGTGCAAAATCGTCGCCAATTTTAATGGTGTTATAGGCGTTGGATAACATATCAGCAGAGGCAAAATAGCGGTTTTCAAGTTTTGTCAAATTGGATTTCGGAACAATTCCTAAAATCTCACCTGCATGAATTACGGCGGCACAGTTATATACCTTATAATCAAATTTAATGGGAAGACCTACAACAGCTATTACATTAAGCGCTTGGGTAGCTGCAGCAATTTGTGTTAAAGCGTTAAGAGCATTCTGGAGCAATGTATCGCTTAAAAACATATCACCACAGGTGCTGCCTGTAATTGAAAGCTCAGGCAATACCGCTAGAGCGGCAGTTTCTTTTTCTGCCTTATTTATCGCTCTAATAATGCTTCCAGCATTGAACCTTGTATCCGCTACTGAAATTTTCGGTGTTATAGCGGCAACTTTTATAAATCCGTATTTCATAGTTTTCACCTTGAATTTATTATTTGTATTTAATATACCACATAATAACAAATATTTCAATAAAAAACAGAGAGTGCATTTGCACTCTCTGCTGTATTTTATTTAAACCATTGGACTCACCTTTTTTAAAAAATCTCTTGAGTCAAATGTATTAGCGCATTGGACTATCTCCAATCTGTATTTTATAGTTTTCCGATTTTTAGATTAACTGTATTTTGGACTCACCGCCTTTCTTTATTTTTTGGCAGCATAATTGATACAATGCTGCGGTTTAGTTTCCGTTATCATTGGTATCAGTCCTTTCTTGTTTCCTTCTGTCTATAATATAGCATAACCTTGCACAATTGTCAAGCAAAAAGTTAATAATTTTTGTGAAATTTTTATAAACAAATTGTAAACATTTAAAAATCAGGCAAATTTACTATTTATTCTGCGAGAATAATGATTTATAATATATAGGAAAATAAAGGAGATGATTATATGCCACCACCCCCAATGAGAAGGGGGCTCGGCGGACCGAGAGATTTCTTGACCGATAAAGAAAAGGAAAATCTGCCAAAGGTAACGCCCGAGCTAATTAAGAGAATTTTAAGCTATCTTAAGCCCTATACAATTCAGTTTATTTTAGTGTTTGTTGTAATCGGGGTGTCTTCGGTTTTAGGCCTCCTACCAAGCGTTATAACAGGTAAGATAGTTGACAAGATAAGTCTTGGCGGTTCGGCACTGGAACTGCTTAACTTACTGATTGTTGCCTTTATAGTACTTTCGGCATCACAGATTATTTCGGTTCTTGAACGTTACATAAATGCCTGGATTTCGCAGAAAATTATATTTGATATGAAAAATCAGATGTATGAGCATCTGCAGGGAATGTCGCATTCGTTTTTTATGAGTGAAAAACAGGGCGATATTGTAACGCGAATGAACAGCGATATAAACGGTGTGAGCAGTGTAATTTCGGGAACGCTCGCGTCGGTAGTTAGTAATATTTTAACCGTTGCAACAACCCTTTTCTATCTTTTTTACACCGATTGGCGTTTAGCCCTTGTAGGAATTATCATAATTCCTATTCTTATAATTCCTACCAAGACCGTAAGCCGTAGGCGTTGGAAGCTACTGAGTATTGCCCAGGCTAAAAATGATGAAATTAATCAGCATATTGAAGAAACACTGAGTGTTAGCGGTTCTGTGCTGACAAAGCTATTTACAAGGGAAACTCAGGAGAGAGAAAAGTTTCGTAAAATTAATGGAGAATATACTGATATATCCGTGCGTGAGCAGAGGGCGGGCAGTTGGTTCCATATTTTTATGGGACTTATAATGGAGGTAGGTCCGCTACTTATTTATTTTGCGGGTGGTTACCTGATTTTAAAGACCGATTCAGCACTTACCATAGGCGATATTACTGTGGTTGTTGCACTTGTGAACCGACTGTATTTCCCCGTTAGAACACTGCTTAATTTACATGTTGATTTTACGCGTTCATTGGCACTTTTTGTAAGAATTTTTGATTATTATGACCGTAAGCAAGAAATTGTAAACGGTGATAATCCGCAAAAGCCCGATTTATCTGAAGTTGATGTTGAGTTTCAGAATGTAGAATTTTCATATGATAATAAAAAACCTATATTAAAGGGAGTAAATTTTCATCTTCCTCACGGCAAAACATATGCAATAGTTGGCTCATCGGGAGCGGGAAAATCCACAATCATAAACTTAATACCGCGCCTTTACGATGTAACAAACGGTCAGGTAAAAATAGCAGGTGTCAATGTTAAAGATTTCGACTTAACGTATTTGAGAAAGAGTATTGGTATTGTAACTCAGGATACATATCTGTTTAACGGCACGATTATGGAAAATCTGCTTTATGCGAAAACTGATGCTACAGAAGACGAAATTTATTCCGCATGTAAAACAGCAAATATTCATCAATTCATAATGTCATTACCCGATGGGTATAATACCATTGTCGGAAACAGGGGACTAAAGCTTTCGGGCGGAGAGAAACAGAGGGTGTCTATTGCAAGGGTGCTGCTTAAAAACCCTGAAATACTTATTCTTGATGAGGCGACATCGTCTTTGGATTCTATAAGTGAAAATGCAATACAGGAAGCATTTGATAAGCTGACTGTAGGCAGAACCTGTCTTGTAATTGCGCACCGACTTTCCACTGTTCTGGGTGCGGATAAAATAATGGTAATAGAGGAAGGAAAAATTACCGAATTCGGCTCTCACGATGAGCTTATAGAAAAGGATGGCACCTATAAGATGCTGTATGATACCCAGTTCAAGCGTGTAATTGAAAAGGAAACTGCAAAATTCCAAAAAGGTGATATTGACTAAAATCGCTTTATATTATAAAATGTAAATAAGGAGGAATTGAAATGAGTGAAGAATTTAATCCCGATATTGTAACACTGAGCGATGACGACGGAAAGGAATATACCTTTGAAATTCTTGATGCAATTGAGGATGATGAAAACCGTTATTTAGCCCTTTTACCTGTTTATGAGGACCCACAAAAAATTCTTGAGGACTCGGGAGAATTGGTAATAGTAAAGGTTGAAGAGGAAAACGGTGAGGAGTTCTTTTCAGAAATTGAGGATGATGAAGAGTACGAAATGGTAGCAGATGCGTTTATTGACAGACTTCAGGATGCCTTTGAAATTGACGAGGAATAATTCCCGATATATTAATGTATAATATTTTTATCCTGCTCTGTTCGCGGACCGTACTATTATAACCCTACAACTTTTATTAATAGGGGTCTGTATTGTGCAGCGGGCTTGGAGACCTCCCGTTATGGTCTTAGTAACTATAACGGAAGAAGGGACCGCGAAACTGCACAGAGGACACCCACCTGTAACCGTGCAGGTTATCATTAGCACATTACGGCAGAGCGGGATGCACGAGTGCTTCACACTCGTGCGGTTATATTCGCCTGACGGCGAGTGATATTGCCTGTGGCAGTTTTAAGGAGAATATTTCTCCGCAAGATAAATCTTGCTACGAAGAAAGACGGTGCTACGCACCTTATTGAATAACACTGAAACCGCAAGGTTTCAATAACACTTCAAACTTTGTTTGAAATAAGGCTCAAAACTAAAAGCACCCAAGAAGGGTGCTTTTGTTATCTTTCGGGATATTTTAGATTTTTAGGCAGACCTAAAATATAATCGGCGGAAACGCCGTAGAAAAGGCAGAGCTTCTCTAAAACCCATAGAGGTAGTGCTCTTTTACCATTTTCATAATGTCCATATGCCTGTTTTGTTATGTTCAATATTTTAGCTATATCTTCTTGACGTAAATCTCTATCCTCCCTCAGAGAAATAAGCTGTTTTTTATATTTCATAATAACACCTCAAAAAGATAATACAACAAATTGTTTACAAAGTACTTGACAGTAAACAAAATGTAGACTATAATTATTTTACTCTCGATGTTACTACATATAGCAATAACGGAAGATGCAGTAAGCGCATCTTCCGTTATTGCTATTAATATGCATTTGAATTAGTGAATAGAAATAGGTTATCTTTCAGGATATTTTAGATTTTTCGGCAGACCTAAAATATAATCGGCAGAAACACCAAAGTGTAGGCAATAAGCAATAATGTCTTCATCCTGTAAATGAGCCCGTCCTGTTTCTATTCTTGATATCTGCAATTGGCTCATATTTAATAATTTACCTAATTTGGTTTGATTATAGTTCGTAGTTTCTTCTCTTAAAGCTCGTACTCTTTCGTGTATTGTCATTTTTATCACCTCAAAAATATTTTACAATAATCGAAAATCGATTATTGACATTTAATCGATTTTCGATTATAATTGATGTTACTATCCCTCAATTGTTACCACACCAAATAAAGCAAAAGAAGATACAACAGTTGTATCTTCTTTTATGTTTCCACTTTAATTGACATTTTATGTCATTTTTGGTATAATGTGTACAAGCTATTATTGGCTTGAAGGAGGAATGAATATGAGAACAACAGGAATTATTAGAGCCGTTGATAAAAACGGCAGGGTAGTTATCCCTATGGATTTGCGAAAACAGTTAGAGGTAGAAAATGATGTTGACAGCTTCGAAATATTTATGGAGGACGATAAAATCATTCTCAAAAAATATGAGCCGGGCTGCATTTTTTGCGGAGAGGTGGGGGAGACCCTGAAATTAAAGGACCGCCATGTATGCCTTGATTGCATTGACAGACTTACCAAAATGAAAAACTCGATTAATGAATTTTAGGGGGAAGAATATGGAATTCAGTATTAATTCACCGATACTCTTTTTTATGGTTGCGGTGATTATTGCAGCGGTACTCGGTCAGTCGGTTTTCTTTTTAGTTAAGGCGTGGAAACGCGCCAAAGAGCTTGGAATGGATATGAAGAAACTTAAAAAAATTGCCGTTTCAGCCGCCATCTTTACTATAGCTCCTGCCGTTGCAATAGTTATCAGCGTTATGGCACTTTCGAAAGATTTGGGTTTGGCGCTTCCGTGGCTGAGGCTAAGTGTTGTAGGTTCCCTTTCCTACGAGGCTATTGCCGCAAATAACGCCGCCAACGCTATGGGTATAACACTCGGTTCGGGAGTAGGTCTGAATGCCTCTCAGTATGTAACCATAGCCTTTGTTATGACCCTTAGTATTATGGTTGGTATATGGCTCGTACCTGTGGTTTGCAAGAGAATGCAGAAGGGTATGGTAAAACTTGAAAAGAGAGATAAAAAATGGTCGGATATTTTTCAGTCGGCTATGTTTATTGGTATGATTTCCGCCTTTGTAGGCTTCATATTCTGTGATGTTTCCTCTTGTGTTTCGGGTGATTTTACAGGATTTATCCCTGTGTGCGTAATGGCGGTATCTGCACTTGTTATGTGCATAGCAGGTCTGCTTGTTAAAAAAATTAAGGCACCCTGGATTTCGGATTATGCTCTGCCTGTAAGCCTTATTGCAGGTATGGCAAGTGCAATTCCATTTACAGCTTTACTTGGTTAGGAGGAGGGAAAATAATGAGTAGTTATATGGATAAATTACATAAATACGGTACCGTCTGGAACCTTACTATGATGGTGATTTTACTCGCGTTCCCCATAGCCGTATGGCTTGTTTTCGGAGCTGCGCCTGATTTTAAGGGGCTTTTAATGGGTCTTATCGCTACAGCACCTATGTACTGGGCGGTCGGAGTTGTTGAGGTTATAACCTATATACCAATGCTCGGCGCGGGAGGTTCCTATCTTTCTTTTGTAACGGGCAATATTTCCAATTTGAAACTGCCCTGTGCATTGGGTGCACTCGAGCAGGCAGGTGTTAAGGCTAATTCGGATGAGGGTGAGGTTGTATCAACCATAGCCATTGCGGTATCATCTATCGTTACCACTGTTATTATAATTTTGGGTGTGTTGCTTATAACTCCGCTGACACCAATACTCAATTCCGAAGCACTCAGCCCCGCATTTTCGCAGATGATACCTGCGCTTTTCGGCGGACTTGGAGTGGTATTTATCTCTAAAAACTGGAAGATAGCCATACTGCCAATTTTACTTATGCTTATCCTCTTTATCACGGTTCCCGCTTTGAATGAGGGTACAGTTGGAATAATGGTGCCGGTAAGTGTTATATTCACATTGGTTATGAGCCGAATTATGTATAAAAAAGGAATGCTTTAATATGGGCTATGTAATACTTTTTTTAATTGTTGTTTTTTTGGCAGTTTTGCTTATAAGAACCGCCGCCTTTAAACCTAAATCCCAGAGTTTTTCGGATGAAACCCAGATTATTTTTGATAAAGACGCGGCAACCCACGCTTTATCTCAGCTTGTTCGCTGTAAAACGGTGTCCTATTACGATAAAGATAATGAGGATGATAACGAATTTGAAAAGCTCTATGCCTTATTACCTAAGCTTTATCCCCAGGTTTTTAAAGTGGCTGAGTTTACCGAATTGCCTGAACGTGCACTGCTTTTCAAGTGGTCGGGCAAAAGTTCCGAAAAGCCCACAGTTTTAATGGCACATTTCGATGTGGTTCCCGCAAATGAAGATGCCTGGGAAAAACCGCCTTTTGATGCAGTTATAGAGGATGGCGTTATGTGGGGCAGGGGAACGCTTGATACCAAGGTTACCTTTAACGGAATTCTCACAGCCGCCAATACGCTTATTTCCGAGGGCTTTGTACCCGAAAACGATATTTATATGGCATTTTCGGGCGGCGAAGAGGTAAATGGTGAGGGCGCACTTAACATTGTGAAATGGTTTGAGCAGCAGGGAATTACACCCGAGCTCGTATTAGACGAGGGCGGAGCCGTTGTGGAAAACGTTTTTCCGGGCGTTAAGGCGCCTTGCGGACTTATCGGTATAGCAGAAAAGGGAATGCTTAATTTAGAATTTTCGGTTAAATCTCAGGGCGGCCACGCTTCAGCCCCTAAACCGCATACGCCTATAGGCATACTTTCTTCTGCCTGCGTCAGTGTTGAGGGAACCCCGTTCCAGATGCACATAACCCGTCCTGTAGCCGAAATGTTTGATACTCTCGGCCGCCACTCAAGCTTTTTATACCGTTTGATTTTTGCTAACCTGTGGCTATTCGGTGGTGTGCTTAATATGATAGCCAAAAAGAGCGGAGGAGAAATGAATGCGCTGCTAAGAACTACCGTGGCTTTCACGCAGTCTAGCGGCAGTACGGCGCCCAATGTTATTCCACCGAAAGCGAGCTTGGTTGCGAATTTAAGGCTTAACCCTGAGGATAGTATCTCTTCTGCTGTCCAATATATTAAAAGGACGGTTAATAATGATGATGTGGAACTTAAAGTTCTCGGCGGTATGGAGCCGAGTCGGGTGAGCGAAATCGACTGTGAAGCTTACCGAAGAGTAGAAAAAGCCGTGGGCAACACCTGGAAGGGAGCTATCGTATCTCCTTATTTAATGGTGCAGTGCTCCGATTGCCGCCTTTACGGCAGAATTTCAAACCACGTTTACCGTTTTTCTGCTATGGCTATGACAAATGAAGAGCGTTCTACCATTCACGGAAACAATGAGCGCATAAAAATAGAGAACATAGGTAAGGCTGTTGAATTTTTCATCAGGGTTATCAAAAATTCCTAGAATTTCACAAAAAAATGAAATTTTATATTGACTTTTATGTGGAATTCGTGTAAAATGACTATGCACCAAAATATATATTTTTAGGAGGTATTTTTATGGCAAACTTTAAAAGAATCATTGCTTTAATGTTGGCGCTTGCTATGGTATTAAGCCTTGCAGCTTGCGCTGGCGGTACAGGTAATGGTTCACAACAGACAGGAGGCAGTGGAGGAAGTGCCGATACAGCATTTGATACTGACGCATTTATCAATTCAATGCCTTCAGAACTCAAAGGAACAACTATTACATTTTTAAACTGGTACAAACTTGAAGACAGACCTGCTGAAAAGGCAGTTGTTGATGCCTTCGAGCAAAAAACAGGAATTAAGGTAGAGGTAGTTTCACCGGAGTACAACCAGTATACAGATAAGCTTGTAAGCATGGTTGCAACAGGTGATGCACCTGATGTTATGCGTCTATCTGAACCCTTGGCTGCCAGAATGAAATACTTACAGCCGATTGTTAACACAGGCTATGATTTCGCAGATGATGCCTGGAACAAGGATATTAAAGAGCTTTATTCTGTAAACGGCATTCAGTATGCTGCAAACCTTTCCTACACGCCATTCATTCTGTTCAACACTATCAATTATTATACAGATGCAGTAGAGGAATTCGGTTTTGAGGATCCGTGGGAGCTTTGGAAGAAAGGCGAATGGACCTGGGAAAAAATGAATTCCATGAGTGAGGAATGGATCAAGCAAGGACCGGATTATTATGGTTTTGCTAATTATAGTTTCGAAGTATGGCCCTCTACTTTAGGTCTTGATTTTGTTAAGTATGATGGCAAACAATTGGTTATGAATCTTTATGACAGTGATGTTCTTGAAGTTTGGAAGGAAATAATTGAAGGTCGCGAAAACCGTTTAAGCATTCAGGGAACAAACACTACTTTCGGAAAGGTAAATCATAAAGCATTTTTCAAATATTCCGACTCTACATGTTTAGAGGCTTCTTCTACTTACCAAAGCGCTATGAAAAAAAGAGGAGTTTGGGGCGTAGCACCTGCTCCCAAATATGAGGGTAAGGATTATTATGTACCGCTTACCGAGCTTATTGCTTGGGGCGTTCCCACCGGTGCTAAAAATCCGGAGGCTGTTCCTTACTTTATTTCTTGGTATGCAAATCTTGCTAAGTATGATACAGATACATTCTTCTATGATAAGCGTTGTCAGGAAATATTCGAAGATATGGTATCTCAGCCTAGACGTCATATAGCCATCTCCTCTAGAGTATTTGCTTTCGATGCAAATCCATTTGTATGGCATCTTTACAATAATGCAGCATCTTCACAGATTACAACCTTTATCCAGTCTCAGGAATACAGATGTCAGGATAAACTCAATCAGTGGAATGAAGTTTTAAGTAATATGAACACTGAGATTAAACAGAAATAAGTAAACAAAAAGATTTAAGCCAGGGTTGCCTTTTGGTAACCCTGGCTGTTTGTTGTTGTTGTCTTTAAACTTGGAAATAAACCCCCAGTTCTACTTGGGGAGAATAACGAGCGAACCTACAATAAAAAGTGGCGAAGCAAGTGCTAAGCCGCAAAGCGCTGATGGAAAGAAATAAATCGCCAAGTATAATGGTAGTGGTTTGGCGACCGCATTACCAAAGTACTAAGAGGTTTAATTATGAAAGGAAACAATTAAATCAAAAGCACAGCCCACTCAAAATATAGATGTCAATACCATTTAGTCTTTGCACCTAAATACCGTAGGAAAGAGATATACGAAAAGATATGCCAAGACATAGGGGAAATCTTAAGAAAACTATGCAGCTAAAAAGCAATGAATATAATTACATAATATTAAAAAATTATTTAGAACAAGATTTTGCGACAGAATAAGTGAGTGTAAAAGAATTTATATACTCGTTTACGGGGACAAGAGCAAGTAGTCAAAAAAGACAGCCACACTTTATCGGGTATCTGAAATTATAATTTGTTGCTAAATATTTTATAGCAAAAATTTAAACATTACTGTAAGATATTTCAAAAGGTGTTTACTAATATAGTGAAGGGGAGTTTAGGGAGGTGAATATTTCGAAGGATGAGCAAATAATTAAGGTTTTGCTTAAACAAGATGAAGCTACCCTTGCAGCAAATTTCAAATAAAAAACTATATGTAAACGCTTTGCGGTAAATACCTGTTAATGAAGAGGATCTATTCGTGTATAAAAGTGATAAAAAATCAATGTTTTTTAAAGTCAGATAAAAAATATTTAATATTAGATAAAATAATTAAATTGAATTTTGTAGAGCCTAATGTTATAATGAATATGCTGGAAATATAAGGTGTATATGTAAGTGCATCGTATTTTACTGCAATAGCGAATTTTATTCTAGGAGGTTGTTTTTATGACAAAAATTAAAAGAATTTCTGCATTTATTTTAGCTGTTATAATGATGTTGAATTTAGCAGCTTGTGCCGACAATAAAAGTGATGTTAACGACGGAGTTCAAGAGCAAACAGCAGGTGGGGTTATAAGAGAGAATAAGGTCGATAATTCCAAAAATAGTACACAAAATATACAACAAGTGGTACCTGCTACCCAAAATACAACATCTTCAAACAAGCAAAACGAAACTAAGAGCAGTAATTCGAAACCAACCACTTCCAAGCCAAGCACTTCATCTGAACCGGCTGAAGAAAAAAACGTGGATACTAAAAGCAAAGACGTAAATACGATTAATAATAAAACATCTGCTATAGAGGTTGAATGTTTCGATACTGATGCATTTATTGCTTCAATGCCCACAAAGCTTAACGGCTCAACCATTACATTCCTTAATTGGTATGATACGGATGATAGAGCGGCTGAAAAAGAAAATATTGAGGCTTTCGAGAAAGCAACCGGAATTAATGTAAATGTGATTGGTACAGAGTACAACATGTATACAGATAAGCTTGTAAGTATGGTAGCAACAGGTGATGCCCCGGATGTTATACGTATGTCTGAACCCAGGGCTGCTTGGATGAAGTATTTACAGCCCATTGTTAATACCGGATATGATTTTGAAGATAAAAATTGGAATAAAGAGGTTGAGAAACTTTATTCCGTAAATGGAATTCAGTATGCAGCAAATCTTTCGTATACGCCATTTATTGTGTTCTCAACAATCCAATATTATACTGATGCAATAGAAGAGTATGGGTTTGAAGACCCCTGGGAACTCTGGAAGAAAGGCGAATGGACCTGGGAAAAAATGAATTCCATGAGTGAGGAATGGATCAAGCAAGGACCGGATTATTATGGATTTGCTAATGTTAACTTTGAAATGTATACTTCTACTCTAGGTCTCGACTTTGTAAATTATGATGGTAATCAATGGAATATGAATCTGTATGATGGCACTCTCCTTAGAGCTTGGAGAGATCTTATTCGTGATAGAGAAAACCGCATAACCGTTCAAAGTACAAACTCTACTTTTGGTAAAGTAAAGCACACAGCATTTTTTGCTTACTGCGACTCCACATGCTTAGAGGCCTCTTCTATTTACAATGTAGCTATGAAGAATAGGGGCGTATGGGGTGTAGTACCTACTCCGAAGCATGCTGGTAAGGAGTATTATGCTCCACTAACTGAATTACTTGCTTTTGGTGTTCCTACCGGAGCTAAGAACCCAGAGGCTGTACCCTATTTTATTTCTTGGTACGCAAATCTTGCTAAGTATGACCCTGATACCTTCTTCTACAATGAGCAGGCGAAGGCTGTGTTTGAGGATATGGTATCTCAACCGAATCGTCATTTAGCCATTTCAAATCGAATGTTTGATTTTGATGTAAATCCGTTCGTTTGGAATCTTTATAATAACGCAACTTCTTCACAGGTTTCAACATTTATTCAGTCTCAAGAGTATAAATGCTGGGAAAAACTTCGCGAGTGGAATGATGTTCTTTATAATATGAACGCCGAAATCAAATAATAGAAAAAGTAAAAAAGTGTTTCGTGGTCCCCTATTTGAGGAGTGAGCCACGAAACACTTTATTTGTTTATTATTTTATTAACCATTTTCAAAAGCGGTTTAAAATTTAAGGCAACAATAATTGCAAAACAGATAAGTTGGTAAGTTATCCAGAAAGGCGGCTCGTTAAGCATCAGAATTACCTGTATTAGCATAACTGCCGAATTTGTCAACACCTTGTATGAGCAAAGATTAATATCACGGTTTCGCCATTTTATATCTATGGCTCTTATTGTATACACGGCAAAGTAGCTTATAAAGGTTGCTATTGCCGCCCCGTTTGCGCTGAATTTCGGAATTAAAACGGCATTTAAAATTATATTAAGCACCGCACCAAGCGCTGTTGTTAAAAGGGTTGAAATACTCTTTTTTTCTGCGAGGTATATGTTTCCGAGGAAAACCACAAAACAGGAAAAAACAGTTGATAAAACGAGAAACGGGATATACTGCCATGAATCGTAATAGCTTTTATCAAGCAAAATCACGGTTATAAGTTTTGAAAACAGGATAATGGCGGAGGCAACTATGAATATTGCGCCCTGAAAGGAACTGAATATATTTGAATAAAATTTATTTTTAGTTGCGCTTTCATTTTCTTCTACCGCAGAAATCTGCCATGCATCAAGGAAAATGTGGGAAACAAGGCTTAGTATCGTCGGTACTTTATAGGCAACGCTGTAGAGTCCGTTTGCCGAGGCACTTACCATATACTGAACAAAAAATCTGTCCGACACATTAACCACCCACCACAGCAGCGAGGTTGGTATTAACGGCAGTGAGAATAAAATCATCTGGCGAATAAGCTGCACACTAAGTCCTTTAAATTTAACATACTGCCAAAGCCTTGCTTTAATGCCAAGGAATATAACTGAGCATAAATCAGCTAAAATTATGGCGAGCAAGTATCCGCGTATTCCCATATTTAATGGGAGCAGAAAAATAAGCGTTAGAGTACAGGTAACAAAGGTTGTGAAAATTCCGTCTGCCGCATAAAGCTTTGATTTTCCTATTGCTCTGACAAAATAACTGCATATATGTCTGAAAGAGGACATCAGTACATGGGCATACAGGTATAAAATATAAAACTTCAGGTCCTCTACCTGCAGAATCAGCGGACTTGCCACTGTGAGCACCGAGAAACCGAGCAGTACGGCAATTATGCCAACAGTGAAAACATCGTTTTTCTTATGTTTGTTATCAAGTCCGAAACGGATAAGCGCATTTTGAATTCCCAGCATACAAATCGGCAAAAGCAGACTGCCTGAATTTATTATTATATCAAGCGTACCGAACTCATCTGTCGCCATAGCTCGCGAGTAGAAAAATACCATTATAAAAGAAAGTATTTTCGAGCCGAAGGTACCGAATGCAAAAATTGCCGTATTGCGAGCCAGATTTTTATATCTGTTCATTTGAAACTTCCTTTTATCTTAAATAAGGGAAATAAGCCAAGGTATTACATACGATATTATGCTCATAATTCCGCCTGCCATAAGCACACCGAGAGAGATAGCAAGAATAGCCTTTTTAAAATCAATACCGAGCAGTGCCGCAATCAGTGCACCCGTCCAGGCTCCCGTGCCGGGTAATGGGATGCCTACAAAAATAAGTAGTCCCCAAAACTGGTATTTTTGAATTTTTTCACTCTTGCCTAGCGATTTCGATTCGAGCTTTTCTACTAAAGGTCTGAAGGTTTTGGTGCCCTTCATCCAATTAAATATGGGGATTATAAGCCAGAGTATAAACGGTATGGGCAACATATTACCGAGCATACATATTAAAAGTCCCTTAGAAAAGGGTATGCCCATAGCGCTGGCAACGGGCAATCCGCCCCTTAACTCCACGATAGGAAGCATTGATATTAAAAATGCCACCAATTCTCTTGGAATATCAAGACCTTGAAACCAAGCGATAATAGAGTCCATACAAAAAATCTCCTTTTTAGTAATATATATAATATTATACTATACTTTATTGATTTATTCAACCATTAAATAATTCTTGAAAGTCTGCGGAATTTAAAGTATAATAAGCATATAGACTTAGTACTATTTTAGGAGAGATGATTTATGCTTGAAAATTTAAAAAAATTAAATAAGGATATTCCTGTTTACTCAATTTACGACCCAGAGTTTACCTCTTTCGGCAGAGTGCTTGAAAATCTTGATGTGGGTGCGCTTTGCGAAGCGGCTAAAACAATTCCCATGCCAAATACCGGTAGCTGCTATATAGCAAGCGAAGAAAAGTTTGAAACTTTGCCCTTTGCTAAAACGGTGGAAAACGAGTTTTTTGGCGGTGTGCCTGCACAGTCGGGTTACTGTTGGGGCTATAATACCCTTATGAATGCAACCGAGTGGCATACGGGCAGCGAAATCAACGTTGCTATTACCGATTTGGTGCTTATTTTAGGTCATATCTGGGATATTGAGGGAAATACAATAGATTCCTCAAAAATGGTGGCATTCTATATGCCCGAGGGTAGTGCGATTGAGTGTTATGCTACAAGCCTTCACTACTGTCCGTGTCAGGTGAGCGATAGCGGATTTAAAAGCTATGTAGGTCTCCCGAAGGATACCAATACCGATATTACACACGATAACACAAATCCACTTCTTTTTGCTAAAAACAAATGGCTTATAGCCCACGAAGATAGTAATGAATATAAGCGTGACGGCGCGGTGCTCGGCATCACAGGCAAGAATCTCGAAATTAAATATTAAAATTTAAAGCCTTCCGCTTGGAAGGCTTTTCTTTTGGCGGTAATTGTTGTAAAGTGTTGACTTTACACAACCAAACCGATATAATTATTATGGACTACAATTAGATGTGGGATTAGCCCCCCGTTATACACTAAATAAAGGAAAATCAGGATGATAGGGAAGTTTACAAAAAAACTTAGTGCGCTGATATTAGTGCTGTGTATTATTGCTTTGCAGTTTACATTATCGGTAGGTGCTGTTGAATATCCGGTCTTTGCTCGAATTAAGCAGTCAAAAGGCGTTGGATACACTCCTGTGCGCACCTTACCGGGCCTTAACAGTAATCCTGCCAGTTCTACTATAGAAAATATTTACGATAATGAAATTGTGAGAGTTGTGGCTGAGGAAAATGATCCCGATGGCGATATGTGGTATAAAATTGAATACGGTAACAGTTTTGAAAAACAGGGATATGTTTTTAATACACATGTTATCTTTATAGGTAACTACATAGAAGACGCTGAATTTGAAAAATGGTTAACCGAGCAGAAGTTCCCCGAAAACTACAAAGTAAAACTGCGAAACCTACATTCATTATATCCAAAATGGGTGTTTTATGCCGATCATATTAATTTAAAATGGGCAGATGTAATCGAGGCGGAGAGTCAAATCCGAAGAAAATTAATTAGTGTTTCAAAACCGGATTCATGGAAGTCTATGGAGCAGGGCGCTTATGACCCTACGACTTCTACCTGGTATGAATTTGATACGGGGTATGTACAAGCCTCTAAAAAGGTTATTGAGTATTATACTGACCCCCGCAATTTCTTGGATTCGAAAAATATATTTATGTTTTCATCTCACTCATATGATTCCGAGCATGATACAAAAGAAAATCTGATGAGTATGATAGGTGATACTTGGTTAGATGCTGAACTTGAGGATTCACCGGGGCGTTCGTACGCAGATGCTATTTTAAGTGCTGCCGAAAAAGCAAATGTTAGTCCATTTATAATTGCCTCAACTATTTTTCAAGAACAGGGCAGCGGTAAAGTAATGCCTGATAATATACAGATTTCAGGTTCATATGAAGGCTATAAAAATATATATAATTATTTCAATGTCGGTGGATATGATGGCGATGGTGCTCTCAATTCCTTAAAATATGCAGCCGTTGAAAATGGCAGTTACGGCAGACCTTGGAACACAAGGGAAAAGGCTATTGAGGGAGGAGCCTCGTGGTATGCAGATGGGTATGTGTCGGCTGGTCAGAATACGTATTATTATATGAATTTTGATGTTATTGAACAAGGCGGTTATTATTGGCATCAATATGCCACTAATTTAGAGGATACCGTGCAAAAAACTAAATTCTTAGCTAAGGCGTATACTAATGTTATGAATTCGGCGCTAGTGTTCCACATTCCTGTTTATAATAATATGCCTGAATATACCTTATTACCTGGTGAGGGCAATAATAATAACTATTTAAAGTTTTTGGAAATTGAGGGCTGCTCACCCATTAATTTCGATAAGTATACGCAATCGTATGAGGCGTTTGTATTAGACGAAGAGCAGTCTTCGGTAAATATTCTTGCAATTGCCGACTCGGGCGATGCTACCGTAATCGGAGCGGGATTAAGAGAAATTAAAGTAGGACACAATGAAATAGAAATTGTAGTAAGAGCTTCTTCGTCAGAGGAAAGAACCTATACTATATCTATTTATAGAGGCAATGGCTCCGATGATAGCATTCCGCCACCCACAATCAGCGGAAGCTACAAAATAGGTACCTATGTTACAGGTGTAAATCCGGAAACCTCTATAAACGATTTTGTTAAAAATCTTGGTGTTAATAACGGTACCGCAAAGGTGTATTCCGATTCAGATAAACTTAAAACCAGTGGCATTGTAGCAACCGGAGATACCGTTAAAGTTTATGATAAAACGGGTACCGAAAAAAGCAGTTATACAATTTTGATATACGGTGATATTAATTCGGACGGTAAAATATCATTAGTTGATTTATCGATCATAAAAATGAATTTATTAGGAATTCGCGATTTGTCCGAAGTTAGTGCGGTAGCGGCAGATACAAATAAGGATGAAAAAATAAGCTTGGTAGATCTTTCAGTAATAAAGAGAGTATTGCTTAATTTAATTACTATTGAACAGTGAGGGTAAAAAAATGAATAAATTGAGAAAAATATCGGTATATATATTAAGCTTGATGATAACACTTTCTTGTTTTGCTTTCAGCGCTTCGGCTGCCGCAAAAACTACGGTATCACCCGATAAGCAGACCTTGAATGTCGGAGAGCAGCTTAAGGTTACGGTTACCTTCAGTGCTGATGAGGTTTTTTATGGAGCATCGGGTTATTTACAGTATAATGCCGAAGTTTTAGAGCATAATCCGAGTAATGTAAATGACAGTAAGTTTGGAGCAGATGTTGCTAAAATGATAGCAGAGGGCGGCTCGAAAAAAGCTTCGGTTACTTTAACATTCACTGCTAAAAAGAGCGGTTCAAGTAATCTGCGTGTGTATGGTTGCACATACGCAATCGACGAAGAATTTCCTATGGACGGTGCGAGTGTATCGGTTAATGTAATTGATAAAGCGAATTTATCAGGTAATGCTAACCTGAAATCGATGATCTTATCCGATAATATTCCGCTTACTCCTGCATTCAATAAGGATGTTACAACCTATAATATTAAGGTTGATAATTCGGTGGAAAAGGTGCTTATTAATGCGGTTCCCGAGGACTCAGGCGCAAAGCTTTCCTATGGCGGAAGCTCCAAAATGAAGGTCGGCGATAATCAGCGTTGGGTTACTGTAACAGCTCCTAACGGTACACAGAAAAAATACACCATCAATATAAACCGTGCAGCTCCCGAGGGTGTTACAGAAAATCCTGATGTGCCAACGGTTAATCCGTATGAGGTTACAATCGGAGAAGAAAGCTGGATACTTGTAAGCGAATATTCCGACGATATAAAACTTGCAGGCTTTAGTGTATCGAGTGCTATGGTGGGTGCGACTGAACTGCCTGTGCTTAAAAGTGATACAACCCACGAAATTGTAGTATTTGCAAAAACCGCAGATGAATCAAAATCCGGATATTTTACCTACAATGAAATCACAGGAGCCTTTAATGTATACCGTATTTTTAACACGGCATCTAACAGTTATGTTTTACTTGATATAGAAAGCAATCTAACCTTACCGAAAGGTTATTATAAAACCAATGCTAATATTGGCGGTTATGATATAAGCGTTATAAAATATGAGGATGCAGCTTTTTCGGATTTCCTGATAGTTTACGCCGAAAACCAGAGTGGCAGTAAGGATTATTACAGAGTAGATACTAAAGATAATTCGGTTCAGCGCTTAATTGAATTTAGTACAGCGCTCAAAAGCGCAGACACTATGGCTAACGGAACGATTGTTACAAGGTTTATCGCCCTTAGCAATACAGAAAGACTTATGGTGTGCGCGGCTGCATTAGCAGTATTGCTTATAGTTATACTTATTATAGTTTTAATTGTGAAACTCGTTCGCGGTAGTGCTTACAGCGACCAAGATGAAATTACCGAGTTCGATGAACTTGAGGATTTCGACGACCTGGACTTCGAGGAAGAAGAGGAAGAATACGAAGACGAGGACGCCGAAGACGAGGACGAATTTTAAATTAAAGCGGTGGTATGAACCACCGCTTTTTTAACCTCCGAAAAATATGAGCATAGAATATATTAAAAATATTTTTATCACCTGCTTAAAAATACTTTCATTGGGTAAAAATATAAATACAAAAATTTTTCGGAGCGTGAAATACAAATGACAGTAAAACGCGGAGATATATATTATGCCGACTTAAGCCCGGTTGTGGGTTCAGAACAAGGAGGCGTGCGTCCCGTACTTATTATTCAGAATGATATAGGAAACCGATACAGCCCTACCGTTATTGCGGCGGCTATTACCAGCCAACAGGATAAAAGCCGATTGCCCACTCACATAAAAATCGGTGCTGAGGGCTGCGGACTTGCCAAGGATTCGATAATATTGCTTGAACAGGTAAGAACTATCGATAAACAGCGGCTTAAGGAGAAAATGGGTACACTCGAAAAACCCTCTATGGATATGGTCGACAGAGCGCTGACAGTGAGCTTCGGACTTAGCCATAAATTTTATTAAAATAAGCCTTACAGGTTTGCCCTGTAAGGCTTATTTTATATCAAGACATATCCAATAAGTGCCGAAATTACGGCGAATAAAAATCCTGCCAAAACATCCCGTACATAATGAACACCTAAAAGCACTCTGAGTAAAGCCAGGATAATGCCAAATATGGTAAAAAGAATAAAAAGAAATGAACTAGCAAAATAGAGCGAAAAGGCGATTATAAAAATTGCAAAGGTGTGGCGGGAGGGGAAGGATTTCCCTACCGTTTTTTTACTGTAAAGAGGGATTATTTCCATTTTTTCGTAAGGCCTTGGTAAATTCAGTTTTGTCCTTAAAAGAGATAAAAGTATAATTGAAATTAAGGGTACAAGAGCTAATTTTAACGCACCAAATCCAAAGATTAAAAAAGCAAGGATAAGAAATATGGGATAGAAAATATAGACACTTAAGGTTATGGATTTAGAAAGCATAACTAAAACCCGTGAAAGACGCGGATGGGCGTGCATATAGCGGTTGAGTCTTATATAGCTGTATTCACTCAAGTTCTCACCTCCATAAATTAATAGTAATATAATTTTAAAAACTTGTCAATAGTGCCTTGAATTATAAAAAATGTAGTGGTATACTCATTTTGGAAACTTTTTAAAGGGTGTAGGGATATGAAAAACAAAGAATTTTATGAGGGAGTACGGGATAGTTTACCGGTAGGTATCGGATATTTTGCCGTAAGCTTCGGTTTCGGTATTTCGGCGGTAGCGGCAGGTGTTAAGGTGCTTTTTGCAACACTTATGTCGCTTACTAATCTTACGAGTGCAGGTCAGTTCGCTGCGCTCTCTGTTATAGCCGCCTCGGCGCCCGTAATTAATATGGTGATAACCCAGACCGTTATTAACAGCCGTTATGCCCTTATGAGTTTAAGTCTTTCACAGAGGCTCGGCTCTCAGTTCGGGCTCATGTCCCGCCTTATAATTGCATTTTATAATACCGACGAAATTTACGCAATCTCAATGAGCAGAGCGAAGCCTCTTACAAAGCCATATATGTTCGGCCTTGGCCCACTGCCCATAATTGGTTGGACAAGCGGAACCTTTTTAGGAGCATTTGCGGGAACACTTCTGCCTGTCAGCCTTATGGCAGCACTGTCAGTAGCGCTATACGGAATGTTTGTGGCAATTGTGGTGCCTCAAGTAAAACGTCAAAGGGCAACAGCCGTTGCGGCATTACTTGCGGCGGCACTCTCCTGCATATTTGCCTTCGTTCCATTATTTGCAAATCTTTCGGGAGGAATTTCGATAGTGCTTACAGCTGTTTTGTCGGCGGGCATCTGCGCTCTTCTTTTTCCGGAGGTGGCAGAATGATTTATTTATACTTATTAGTTATGGCACTCACAACATATTTAATCCGTATGCTACCTCTTACTATTTTCAGGGGAGAAATCAAAAACCGTTATATTAAGGCGTTTTTAAAGTTCATACCCGTCTGTTGTCTGACGGCTATGACCATACCCGCAATATTTACTTCAACCGGGTATCTTGTGTCGGGTATAGCGGCGTTTTCGGTTGCGGTTATCCTGTCGCTCTGTAAAAGGAGTCTTGTTGTGGTGGCGGCAGGTGCAAGTGCGGCGGTCTTCATAACCGAGTTTATCATAAGAACGGTGCAGTAGTAATTGACAAATTATGAATAATGTGTTAATATTTTTGTAGTTTTAAATATGGAGGAATTTTAAAATGACTGCAAAGAAAATTATCCCCAAGCTACTTATCGTTGCATTTGTAGTAGCATTCGGCGTTCTTTGTGCATTTACAGGTCCTATAACCTCACCTGTAGGAACACTTTGGTCGCTATTCCCCCCGGTAATCGCTATTGGTCTCGCTCTGATTACAAAAGAGGTTTATTCATCCCTTTTCGTAGGAATTTTAACAGGAGGATTGCTTTATACACGTTTCAAACCCGTTCAGACTATTGATGCTATTACATCCGACGGTCTGATTTCTGCCGTATCGGGCACAGCAGGTATTTTTATTTTTTTAGTGCTCTTAGGCGGCGTTGTTGCTCTACTTAATAAGGCAGGCGGCTCCCGTGCATTCGGCGAATGGGCAGCAAAGCACGTTAAAACCAAGGTTGGCGCCGCACTTGCTACCTTTGCTTTCGGTGTACTTATTTTTATTGACGACTATTTTAACTGTTTAACGGTAGGCGCTGTAATGCGTCCTGTAACCGATAAAGCCAAAATTTCCCGTGCGAAATTATCTTATCTTATCGATGCTACCGCAGCTCCTGTTTGTATGATAGCCCCCATCTCTTCGTGGGCAGCCGCAGTTGCTTCCTATGCGCCCGACGGAGAGGGTATATCTCTCTTTATTCAGGCAATTCCCTATAACTTCTATTCGCTTATGACCTTCGTTTTCATTATTGCTATTACCTTAATGAAATTCGATTACGGTCCGATGAAGCTTCACGAAATGAACGCTATGAACGGCGATTTATTCACTTCAGGCGGTGAAACCGGTGCAGATGAGGATGAGCCCGCCACATCTAAGGCTAAAGTTATCGACCTTGTTTTACCGATACTTGCTCTTATTGCTATCTGCGTATTCTCGCTGTTCTATGTTGGCAGATGTATGGGTGAGGAATGGGTATTCGCTTCGGCTAATTATGATGCTTCTCTCGGCTTTATCGATGCCTTCTCTAACACCGATGCAACCGTTGGTCTTCCCTGGGGTGGCTTGGTAGCACTTATCTTCTGTGTAATTTATTTTGTTGCACGCCGCCTTATTACCTTTAAGGAAGCAATGGAGTGCATTCCTAAAGGCTTTTGTGCTATGGTACCCGCAATTCTTATCTTAACCTTGGCTACAACCTTAAAGAATATGACAGGTCTTCTTGAGTCGAATGCTTTTGTTAAAGCAGCCCTTGCTAATGCAGGTGCACTTGATAAGTTCTTACCCGCAATTATCTTCCTTGTTGCCTGCGGAATTTCCTTTGCAACAGGAACCTCTTGGGGCACCTTCGGTATCCTTATCCCGATTGTTGTTGCTATCTTCCCCGAGGGCAATATGCTTCGTATTATTGGTATGTCGGCATGTCTTGCAGGTTCTGTTTGTGGAGACCACTGCTCACCGATTTCCGATAC
>JAZRKE010000068.1:0-27197 GCA_045646145.1 Acutalibacteraceae bacterium
AAACACCACCAAACCCACAACCTCGTTCGCACCGGCGTCCCTTCTCTTTTTAGCTTTACTTTTTTGTTTCTTATTTGTCTTATTTGCCTGAAAATTTGTTAAGCATAGCAGTAACTGTAATAATTATCAGCATTACAACTATAATGGTGAGCATTCCTTCACCCATATAGCCTGCGTTTTTTATAAAATTCATAGGTTCAAACATAAAATTCTACCCCTTTCACTTACATAAAGAAGTTGAGAATCAGTCCGCCTGCAATAACAGAGGCTATCTGACCCGAAACATTTACGCCCATTGAGTGCATAAGCAAGAAGTTCTGCGGGTCTTCCTGGAGTCCCATCTTGTGAACAATTCTGCCTGACATGGGGAAAGCCGAGATACCTGCCGCACCTATCATAGGATTAATCTTCTTTTTGGAGAAAATATTTAAAACCTTGGCGAAAATTACTCCACCTGCGGTATCAAATATAAACGCGAATAGGCCGAGACCTAAAATAAGCAGGGTTTCTTTTCTTAAGAAGGTAGAATGGTGCATTTTGGTAGCAATTGTGATGCCAAGGAAAATGGTAATAAGGTTTGCAAGTACCTTCTGAGCGGTTTCGGAAAGGGAGTTCAGTACGCCGCATTCACGGATTAAGTTACCGAACATTAGGAAACCAACAAGGGAAACGGAGGCGGGTGCCACTAAGCCTGCAATAACGGTAATGGTAATGGGGAAAAGAATTTTGGTGAGCTTAGATACCTGCTTAGGCTCATATGGCATACGGATAAGTCTTTCATTTTTGGTGGTTAAAAGTTTAATTACAGGAGGCTGAATAATTGGAACGAGCGCCATATACGAATAAGCCGCAACAGCAATTTCACCCATATAATTACTTCCTAATTTCTGAGATACTACTATCGATGTAGGACCATCTGCTGCACCGATGATGGCGATAGATGCCGCATCATTAATCGGGAAGAAGATGGATGCCATACAAAGTGTGAAGAAGATACCGAACTGAGCTGCCGCACCGAAAATCATCAGCTTGGGGTTTGAAAGCACAGGACCGAAATCTATCATAGCGCCGATACCGATAAACAGAATGAGCGGAAATAACTCATTTGCAATACCTGCGTTGTAGAGCACATCGAGGGCTCCTACCTCCATTTCAAGACCCTCTGCACCGCTTTCTAAAAGCTTAGTGTACTCAGCTTTTGTAAGGTGCTGAACTGTTTCGCCGATTGTCTGTGTATACTGTGTTATAACACCCGATAACGGCAGGTTTACGAGTATCGCTCCGAAGCCCATCGGTAAAAGTAATGTAGGCTCCATTTCCTTTTTGATTGCAAGGAATATGAGCAGTCCACCGATAGCCCACATAATGAGCATCTGCCAATGAAAATTGGCTACAAGACTTTCAATAATTTCAACCATAATTCTTTCTCCTCATTTTTAATATTAAAATAAAAAGACTCCGACCACACAAGAAGCAATCAGAGTCTTGCTATTTCATACAATCGCGAGTCTTTATTCAAGACTGTACTGACGCAAATTGTAACGTCGAGGCATACAAAATCCTAGCGACGTTAGCTACTCCCTCCGGAACACAGAACATTATACCATCCTGCACTAAAATTTGTCAACTGCAAATTAATCAATTAATAATAACAGTAAAGGCTGACCGCCTTTTGTTATTGAAAATTATTTGAAAACATTGTATAATATTGGCAGAGTATTTACAAAAGAGGTGGACTGAGAAGCGACACTTATCGCTATTAGATTGTCCGCTTTAGGTATGTATTGTGAGTTCTCTATATTATAACGGGGACAAGAGGGTCGGTTAGCGTGAAACCAAAGTGTAATTTTGAAGGAGTGATTTAATGGATAATATAATATACAAAGCAAAACCATATTATGGTATGTGGATAAGTGTACCATTTCTTTTATATTGTATAATATCTCTTTTGTTTATTTTATATCTTATTATCACTTGGAAAAAGTCTAGCGTAAGTGGCCGGTTTATTGGTTGCTTTATAGCAATGTTCTTGATTTTTACTATATTTTCTCAATTTTATACAGCTCTTGATAGTGAAAAAAAGGTATATGGCGAATATGTCAAAGGAAACTATAACACGACTGAGGGATATATTACATACTATCAAACAGAGTATGATTCAAGTGGTAATACTAAATATGATTCTTTTTATGTTTCTAATATATGTTTTCATACACCAGGTTTTGTAAGTCGTTGGGGTTATCCATTAACTAAAGAAACTGGTACACAGTTAGATAATGGGATGTATGTTAAAATACATTATATTACATATAAATGTGAGAATGTTATTATGTATTTAGAATTGTTAGAATAAAACTCTAAATGGGAGATAGAAGGGTGGGGCACGGGGTACGGTTCCGCGTCTTAATTAAAAGACACAACTTCGTCCCCTGTTCTCTTGGGAGTTGGATTGATTTATGATTCCCTGGTTGATCCGCTTTTAGATGCAGCTTTTGAATCATGAAAGGTAACATACGATGAAAACAGAACTATATCACTATGCTATTTCTTTAGAAAGTAAAAATTTGTCTGATATTCCGAATCTCTGTATATGGATTCTCCTATCCATATTTCTTATTCCAACATTGATATCAAATATATGGATTGGGATAATTATATTTTTTTTGTATATAGTCCTTTATCTCTGTGTAAAAAATGAGAATAATAAATATAATAAAGTATTATTAAATTTTGGCCTTTTTCTGCTATTTTTAGGAATAGAATGCTCTCTCTTGGTATTAATGCAGTATAAAATAATCAAGTCATTGATAATGACTGTATTTATTCTTGTGGTAGTTTACGAGATAATTTTTGCATTGAAAATCAAACTAAAAATCTATTCTCAAAAGGTTAAATCTAAAAAGGCATGGGATAATATAATTTCTTTGATATGTGGTGGAACCGGAGTGTGGTGTGGAAAACTATTAGCAAACAATATTGAAAACACAGATTTAAAATTATGGATTGTGATTTTTCTATGTTCGGTTTTAAACGTAGGATCTGTTACATTTTTTCAAAAACTTCTCGTTTACAAAATCTTGAAAAATAATTTTTCATAAAAGAACACAGAAAAAAAGAACACAAGGGTCGGTTCTCTGTCTTAACAAAATTTTTTGTTTTTTAACTGTTTTCAATATAGGAGACAAGAGAATCTTACCCTCGTCTCCTGTATCAAAAATACTATAAAAAGCTGTATAATATCGGTATAGAATTCACACATAAGATGTACAAAGGAACGTCCTTAGCGTTGACGTATTGTGTATATTTTAGTAGACTGTTTACTGTAAAAGGATTAAGTTAGGGAGAGTTATGAACACATTCGAATACACAGTTAATATGGATAATAAATCATACATATTTATGTTGATTCATCAAAAGACGAACGGAAAAAGATTATAATAAATAATATAGAAGTTGTGAATGAGGAATACACATTAGCTCTGAACAATGATGCATATATAATTTATTATCCCATAGATGTTGCAGGCAATAAGTTGGTCATATCAATTGATGACAATCCGATTGTACATATATACAATGTGTATTTGAATAATGTGTCGCTTGTTGACGGAACTAAATTGAATGATAGTTATCTTGCGGTCAGTGCAGTACTCGAAAAAGGTTTTTTGAATTTCTTTAAATGTAATTGGTTTAAAATTATTAAAGAAAACTTTCTCGAATTTATAGGTGCAGTTGTTACTGTGGCTGTAATATGCGGTTATACTTTAAAAGAGTTTAACTATAGAATTTGTTGTCGATTATAACAGTTCTGTTGGTTTTGCCTATTCTTGTTGTCGGAGAATGGTTTCATAATAAAAAAATTATGAAGAAATATAAAAATTGTTTTAGGCCGACGATTGTTTTAAATTAAAATAAGAATACATAGGATGGTTTTGTATTCTTGTTTAACTTAGGGGAGATTTAAATAAAACCACGCCTGTTTTTGTCCGCAATAATAAATAGTAAAGTTAAAAGAGCAGCTCGTTCGCCACGGCAAACGAGCTGCTCTTTGTATGGTTAGAAGTGTAATAAATTTTATTTTATAAGTATTGCGTGGGTGGGACAGTTGCGTTGGCATTCGCCACAACCGGTACATTTTTCAAAGTCAATAACCGCGAGGTTGTTTTTAACCTCGATAGCTGAAGACGGACATACCTTTTCGCATTTCTTGCAACCTATACAGGCGGCTGAGCACTGCTTTCGGGCTACCGCGCCCTTTTCGGTGTTTGAACAGGCAACAAAGCAGGGCAATGCTGCATATTGGATTGAAATAATGCCTTTTGGGCAGATATTTGCGCATTTTCCACAGGCAACGCATTTGTTCATATCCACCATTATATTGCCGTCAATCTGATAAAGAGCACTGTATTCGCATACATTTATGCAGTCGCCAAGCCCTAAGCATCCGTTTTTGCAGGCGAGTGGACCGCCGTAAAGCAAAGATGCCGCCGCGCAGGAAGCCACACCGTTATAGGCAAAGTTATTTACCGCCTTATCGAGACAGTGGTGGCAGTGAATTACAGCAGTCTTTTTAACAGGTGTTATATTAACTCCCAACACCTCAGACAGTTGATCTGCCGTATTCTGTCCACCTGCTGTACATAGGTTGGGCTTCGTCTCTCCCTTAGATAATGCTTCGGCATAACCGTCGCAACCTGAGAAGCCACAGGCACCGCAGTTGGCTCCGGGCAAACATTCCCTTATTTTTTCGACCTTTTCATCGATTGGAACGGCAAAGAACTTTGAGGCAAGGCTTAACACTATACCTAAAATTAGGCCTATACCGCCTACGATTAAAATTGTATATAAAAATCCCATATTTTAACCTCCTATTCCTGCAAAGCCCAAGAATGAGAGGGCCACGATAGATGCGGCTATAAGCGTTATAGGAAGACCTTTAAGCCCCTCGGGGATATCGGAATTTTCAATTCTCTTTCTGACTCCTGCAAAAATAACCAATGCCAACATAAAGCCAAGACCGGCCGAAAGTGCATTTACAATCGATTCTAAATAATTATAGTTTTTTGTAAAGTTCAGAATTGTGATGCCTAGTACTGCACAGTTGGTGGTAATAAGCGGCAGATAAATACCGAGAGAATTGTAAATTGCCTTGGAATATTTCTTAAGTAGAGTTTCGAGCAACTGAACCAAAGCCGCGATTACTAGAATGAACACTATGGTTTGGAGATAGTCGAGTCCGAGCGGTACCAACAAATAGGCGTATAGCGGATATGTAACGGCTGTGGCGATTACCATAACCGCCGTTACAGCCACGCTCATGCTTAGTGCGGTGCCTACTTTTTTCGAGGTGCCTAAAAAAGGACAGATGCCAAGAAATTTAGCAAGTACCATATTTTCAGTGAGCAACCCGGCCAAGAGGATAGAAACAATATTAGTTATCATACTTTCGCCTCCTCTTGCCTTTGTTTTTCAGTGCAGGTGTCTTTCATGGGACAGCCACTGCAGCCTAAGTGACACACCTTTTCTTTGCCCATTTTTTCGGCAATTTTATTGGAAAGTGCTACGAGTATACCGAACACGAAAAATCCACCGGGGGGCAGTAGCATTACTACCATTGGGCTCACAAAATTTGCCGTAATGGTAAAGCTGAAGAGTGTACCGGCGCCTATAAGCTCTCTGATAGCGCCCATAAGTGTCAGCGTTGCAGTAAAGCCTATACCCATACCGATAGCGTCGAGAATACTCGGGACTATCGGGTTTTTAGAGGCGAACATCTCGGCTCTGCCCAAAATAATGCAGTTAACAACTATAAGCGGCAGATAAATTCCGAGGGCTGCATCAATGCTCGGCAGGTATGCCTTAACTAGCATCTGAACTACGGTTACAAAACCTGCAATAATTGTGATGTATGCCGGAATTCTCACTTTATCGGGGATTATATTGCGAAGCAGTGATATTACTAAGTTAGAGCCAATCAGTACTATAGTTGCCGCAACACCCATACCAATTCCGTTTATGGCAGCGGTGGTAATAGCGAGGGTAGGACAGGTGCCGAGAACGAGCCTTAGCACAGGGTTTTCCTTAATAATACCGTTTGTGAGGTACTTTAAATTTTTATTCTTCAATTTGCGCACCTCCGTTGTCTGTTTGTGTCTGTTCGTCGGTTACTGCGTTTTCGGTAGTAGCTTGAACGTCGGCAGTCGGCATACTCAGATATTTTTCAAGCGCCGCGCGAGCTTCATTTACAGCATTTACAACGCCTTTTGAAGAAATTGTAGCGCCTGTCCAAGCCTTAATTTCACCCTTAGAGATATCAGGTGATTCTTTCACAACTGTCGCATCGGTTGTAAGACCTGAAAACCGCGAACAGAAATCAGATTTGGTAATATTCTGGCCAAGACCCGGGGTTTCCTCATCGGCATTTAAAATGCTGATACCCTTAACCGTTTTATCAATATTAAATGCGGTCATAACTGATATGTCTCCGCCGTAGCCCTTAGCCGAATTGGTTGCAATATAACCAATAACTGTATCGCCGCTTTTGGCTTCGTAGATAGTCGGCTGAGGCTCTGCCTCTTCCCATAAAGCAGTAACCTCTGAGTAGGTGTCGGCAGGCAGTAGCGCAGCCATCTCTTTGTTACTGTTTTCGAGGTTAATTGCGGCAATTCTTGAAGCGGTAAGTGAATTTGTAAGAGAAAGTGCCGCCGCAACGATCAAGCATATAACCGTTAAAACAAAAATAGGATTAAATATATCATAGTGCTTATTGATAAATGTTTTAAAGGGGGACAAAAATTTATCTATTTTCGCTAACATAGGTTTTATTTTTTCGAGAAGGTTACGCATTTTTCTTTACCTCCTCAAAAAAGGGCTTGGGCTTTGTAATATCGTTTATGTATGGTACCAACAAATTCATAAGCAGTATCGCATAGGAAACACCCTCGGGAAGTGCGGCATAAAGGCGGATTACCACCGTTATAATTCCGCAACCCACACCGAAAATAAGCTTGCCGAGGTTGAATGTCGGGCTTGTAACGTAGTCGGTCGCCATAAATATAGCGCCCAAGAAAAGACCGCCGCTAAAAATTGCGGTAAATGGGTTAGCACCCAAAATCCAGGACATTACAAACACAGTTCCTATAAACGATGCCGGAATTATGGGAGAAATAACCTTGCGCGATATGAGATAAAGTCCACCTACGGCAAGTAAAACGGAATTTACTTCTCCAATTGAGCCAGCATGCATACCAAACACTAATTTTATAAATGAATTCCCATAGCTCGATGGGTCTACTAAAGGTGTAGCAGAGGTTTCAAGAAGGAGTGGTTCATAATGCTCGCCAATAATGGCAGGGAAGGAAACCATAAGAACGATTCGAGCCGTCATAGCGGGATTGGCAAAGTTGTGTCCAAGGCCGCCGAACATTTGCTTAACTATGATTATGGCTATCGCACTGCCGAGTATCACCATCCAGATAGGCATGGTAGAAGGCATATTAAGTCCTAAAAGTAAGCCTGTAAGGGCGGCAGATAGGTCAGGCAGTGAATTTTCCTTTTTAAGCAGTTTATTCCATATAAATTCTGAAAGTACTGCCGATAGTACGCTCACTGCAATAATAAGAGCTGCGCGCCAACCAAAAATGAAAACACCCCAAATTGTTGCGGGCATAAGGGCGATTATAACGTCGAGCATTATGCCAGAGGTCGAATCGTGGGAATGTATATGCGGAGAAGAGGAAACTATAAGCTTATTCATTATTTTTTCCTCCTTAAAATAGATTTCGCGGTGCGCATCTGTTGTGTCAGTGGTATTCCCGCAGGGCAGGAGTAACTGCAACAACCACATTCGATGCACTGGTTAACATTAAGTGTGGCAAGTGCTTCGGTGTTATGTTTTTTAACAGCCATATTAACCGCGGCGGGTGTCAGCAGCATAGGACAAGCATGAGCGCATCTGCCGCATTTAATACAGGGTGTGGTTTTAGGAGTCTTCAGAGAGCTGAAAAACAGTATGGCATTATTCTGTTTTAGTACCACAGCATCCTCGCTATCTATTGCCACGCCCATCATAGGTCCGCCGTAAAGTACCTTTTCTGTATCTTGCTTACCGCCGCAAAACTCGAAAATGTCCTTTATCGGTGTGCCGATAGGAACACGCAGATTAAGAGGCTTGTCCACGCCATTTCCGTCAACCGTAATGCGCTTTGAAACAAGCGGCATACCCGTGCGTATATATTTGTTAAGAGCAGCCACAGTTGTAATATTCATTACAACACATCCCACATCACTAGGCAGTTTTCCTGCAGGGATTTTTCTGCCGGTTGTGGTGTATACAAGCATCTTCTCGGCTCCCTGAGGGTAGCGGGTTGATAATTTCATAAGCTGAACCGTATTAAGTGTATCGCGTCTGTCCGATGCGATTTGGTAAAGCTTGTCTATAGCAACAGGCTTGTTAGACTCAACCGCAATTATAATGTTTTTAAAGTTGAATTGCTCTTTGAGTAAAAAAAGGCCGTCAAACAGATCGCCATAATCTTCAATACAGGTGCGATAGTCGCTTGTGATATACGGTTCGCACTCCGCACCGTTTACTATAAGCGTGTCGATTTCTTCTTTTACGGCAGGAGCGAGCTTAATATGCGTCGGAAAGCCTGCACCGCCAAGTCCGACAATACCTGCATCGCGAGAAGCCTTCACTAAATCTTCGGGACTGTTGATTTCTATAGCGTGGCATTCGATAGCCGTCATATTACCGTCTGATTCAATTTCAATAGCGGGAATAGTTTCGCCTGCAGATGTGCCGATTTCGGAAAAGGCAGAAACCTTACCCGAAACACTTGAGTGAATAGGCGCAGAAAAAGGCTTGTCGCTATCGGCTATAAGGGTGCCGACAAAAACAGTATCTCCAACCTGTACTTTTGGCTCACATACGGCGCCTATATGCTGTTTAAGCGGTATTATAACTTTTTGAGGAGTAGGGAGGTCTACCGTTTCACAATCGTTTGTATTTTTAAAATGCGGTAAATCCACCCCTCCGGCAATTTTGGCTACAGGCCTCAAAATTGCCTCGGTTATGTATCCCATAAGGTTACCTCCTATATATAGTTATTTATATTATACAATGTAATCAAACATATTACAAGGTTTTCGTTATTGTTAATAAAATAACGGACTTCGTGCAAACTTAGTGCGGAGTCCGTTAAAAAATTATTTAGCGTAGCCTAATTCCGTAATAAATTCTACCATTTTATCGCAATAGGTTTCGCATTTCTTTTGAGAGTCGCTTTCCACCATAATCCTGATAACGGGCTCTGTACCGCTTTCTCTGAGTAGTATTCTGCCGTTACCAGAAAGTGTTTCGTTGATTTCATTTACAGCGGAGATGATTCTTTCATCGTTGGCAACGGCCGATTTATTGCTGACGGTAACATTTTTAACCGTCTGCGGATACATTTTAACAGGCGATGCCAGATGGCTTAGTGTGGTTTTGTTATCCACCATACACTCAGCAAGTAAAATAGCGGTTAAAATGCCATCACCGGTTGAGGCGTATTTTCTCACTATAGTGTGTCCACTCTGCTCTCCGCCGATACTCACATCATTTTCCATCATAGCGGCGTGAACAAATCGGTCGCCGACGGTTGTTTGAATACACTCAATTCCTGCTTCATCCAGTGCTTTAAAAAGGCCAAGATTAGACATAACCGTTGCAACAACGCGGTTGCCGTGCAATAGACCACGTTTTTTCAGCATATTTGCCAGTATAAAAATAACATGGTCGCCGTTTACAATATCACCGTTCTCATCAACCGCAATAAGTCGGTCAGCGTCGCCGTCAAAAGCAAAACCGACATCACAGTGATTTTCTCGCACATATTTGCGAAGCGCACCTATATTTGTCGAGCCTGCTTGAAGGTTGATATTTATGCCGTCCGGCTCTGCGTTTATGATGTGCGCTTTAGCGCCCAGAGCATTGAAAACCGATTGTGCTATCATCCAGGCAGAGCCGTTTGCGCAGTCAAGCGCAATATTAAGGTGCTTATAGGAATTTGAGGCAATAGAAATAAGGTATCCTACATACCTGTTTCGTCCTGCGGTATAGTCGATAATTCTGCCGATATTTTCCCTTTTTGCATACGGTAAATCGCCGTTAATACCCAAAAATTCAGTATCGCCGTCCATATATTTTTCTATGAGCGACAGGGTATAGTCATCCATCTTTTCGCCATAGGAGTTAATTAACTTAATTCCGTTGTCGTAAAAGGGGTTGTGAGAGGCTGAAATCATAATTCCGCAATCGAAATTATCCTGAATAGCCACGTATGATACACTCGGAGTTGTTGTAACGTGGAGCATATACGCGTCGGCTCCGGAGGCTGTAAGACCTGCAACAATTGAATATTCAAACATATAGCTTGAGCGACGTGTATCTTTACCAATAACTATTTTAACCTTTTTACCCTTTTCTCTTCTTCCGCTATAAAGTGCAGAAGAATAATACCAACCGAGAAATCTTCCAATTTTAAAGGCATGGTCAGAGGTAAGAACCTCTCCGGCTTCTCCACGAAAGCCGTCGGTGCCAAAGTATTTAAGGTCGTAGTTTACCGATTCCCGAGGTCTGAAAAGCGGCTCGGTATAGGTAGGCTCTAATGGGGTTTCATCGTGCAATAAATCATCGGTTGTAATACCGAAAATCTTTGAAATTTCTAAAACTGTGCCGATTTCGGGGAGTGCCTTATCAGATTCCCATTTGGAAACCGACTGCCTTGAAACAGATAGTTTTTCAGCCAGTTGCTCTTGGGAAAGCTTCTGAGCAGTTCTGAGTATTGCTATTTTTTGTCCTATAGTCATAAAACTACCTCCTGAGATTATTTTTGCATAAATAGTTTTTAAAGTCTATCAACTCAAGTTGACTAAATTAAAGCAACCAATAGTTGACATATGTAAAAAATCCTTTGTTTATACGGCTTTGGAGGGTTTATTCAATTCGACAATGACTTATAAAAATTTTAAAAGCTCTGATACATCGTTAATTTGCAGTTCGCATTTTTCTATTTCAGGGTGCGACCATATGCCCGAGGTTTTTACCCATACAGGTGTATAGCCTGCAAGACGGGAAGCATCAACATCGTTTAGTGGATTATCCCCTACATATAGCATCTCTTCCGGACTGCAATCTAAAAGCTCGGCCATTTTATCAAATAAAAATCGGTCAGGTTTATCGGTGTTATAGTCGCCCGAGATTATAATTTCATCGAAAGCCTCCTCAAGCTTTAACATTTCTAGCTTTCTCATTTGCAAGGAGTGGGAGCCGTTGGTTATTAGCCCTAATTTATAGCCTTTTTTCCGAAGTGAATTTAAGGTGGGAATGGTAAAATCGAATGCAATGGCTAGATGCATATACATAGGCTCAATATAGGTCTTGAAAAAACCTTCTTTTTGTATATTGTCTTTTAAAAGGTCTTTGCTTTTAAAATAGTCGTAAACTTTATCCCATCCGAGCAGACAAAAATGTTTATCGGCATAAATCCATTCTTTTTTAAGTGTTTCTTTGTCCACTTCACTTTTGAATATAGTATATGCAATTCCAATTTCAATAATACACGATAATGTTTCATATCGGTCAAAAAGTGTGTGGTCCAAATCGAAAACAACTGCTTTGTACATTTTTTACCTACCTTAAAAAACCGCATTAAATGCGGTTTTTGATTGAATTATTTTCTTGTTTTTCTTATCCCTTTTAAGATATGTTCTTTAGCTTTAACGGCATCGTTAAGGGATAGTGCGGGTACACCCTCTAATCTATAAGGAAGCCCTAATTTCTTATACTTGTTTACCCCCATAGTGTGATATGGCAGGACATCGAGTGCCTTAAGATTTTTTAGTGTGCCTAAAAATTCTCCGAGCTTTATTAAATCTTCGGGTTTATCGGTATAGCCATCAACGATTATATGTCTTATCCAAACGGGAATATTTTTACTTGCCAGATGTTTTGCAAAGGCTAGAATATTGGTGTTTTCCTGCTCTGTAAGAATTTTATGAACTGAACTGTTAATGTGCTTTATATCAAGCATAACAAGGTCGGTAAGATTTAAAAGTTCATCAATTTTTTCGGTGTCGTCTGGGTTAAAGGTGCACCCCGAAGTATCAATACAGGTGTGAATTTTTTGTTCCTTAGCTTTACCAAAAAGTTCAAGTAGAAAATCTGTTTGTAATAGCGGCTCACCGCCTGTAACGGTTATTCCGCCGTGGGAGTAAAACGAGCGGTTTTTGAGAAACTTCTCGATAATTTCATCAGCCGTGATATTGCTGCCGCCGTTTATATCCCAAGTGTCAGGATTATGGCAGTAAAGGCAGCGCATCGGACAGCCTTGTAAAAACACCACAAGGCGTATTCCGGGCCCATCAACCGTGCCAAACGATTCTAACGAATGAATCCTGCCTAGCATCAGATTTTATCGTGGAAGGTACGTGAAATAACCTCGTCCTGCTGCTCCTTTGTGAGCTTTATAAAATTAACGGCATATCCGCTAACCCGAACGGTGAGCTGTGGATATTTTTCTGGGTGAGCCTGAGCATCAAGTAAAGTTTCTTTAGTGAAAACATTTACATTCAAGTGATGTCCACCCTTTTCGCAGTAGCCGTCAAGTAAGGATACTAAGTTATCTATCTGATTTTCTTTATGATTCATAATATTCTCCTATAAATTAATTTTCGTCTGTGTCCAATCCTTCAAATAGTGTGGGCGAACAGCAAGCGCCTGTACTGCAATCAAGGTCAATCTCAATATCACCTGCAAAAATGCGGTCATCCTTACCAAGAGCCCCTGGTATAATTGAGAAGGTGTTGGAAATACCGTCCTGAGCGTCGCGGAAGGGGAGCTTTGCAACACTTGACAGCGAAGCAACTGCTCCGTGAGTATCTCTGCGGTGCATCGGGTTAGCGCCGGGGGCAAAGGCAATGCCTTTTTTTCTGCCATCCGGTGTGGCACCTGTGTTTTTACCGTAAACAACATTGGATGTAATGGTTAAAATAGATGTTGTGGGAATACCGTTTCTATAGGTGTGATTTTTTCGGATATGCTCCATAAATTTATGAACTATAGCATAAGCAATAGAGTCCACGCGGTCATCATCGTTGCCGTATTTCGGGAAGTCTCCCTCAACCTCATAATCGGTAGCAACTCCATACTCGTTGCGGATTACCTTAACCTTTGCATACTTAATGGCCGAGAGGGAATCGGCAACAACCGAAAGCCCTGCAATACCTGTTGCAAACCAGCGAGTTACCTCTTTGTCGTGAAGCGCCATTTGGAGCTTTTCGTAGCAGTACTTATCGTGCATATAATGGATAACATTAAGGGTGTTCACATAAACCTCTGCGAGCCATTCCATCATAGCGTCATATTTTTCCATAACCTCGTCATAGTTTAAATATTCGCTGGTTATGGGACGGTAGGAGGGACCTACCTGTTTGCCCGAAATTTCGTCAATACCGCCGTTAATAGCGTAAAGTAAGCATTTTGCAAGATTGGCGCGGGCTCCGAAGAACTGCATTTCCTTGCCGAGTCGCATTGAGGATACACAGCAGGCAATAGCATAATCGTCGCCGTGGTGGAAACGCATAAGGTCATCGTTTTCATACTGAACTGATGAAGTTTCTATAGATACTTTTGCACAGAAACGCTTAAAGTTCATAGGAAGCCTTGTAGACCAGAGCACCGTAAGGTTAGGCTCTGGAGCGGCGCCGAGGTTATGAAGTGTGTGTAGATAGCGGTAGGAGGTTTTGGTAACCATATGTCTGCCATCAACCGCTACGCCGCCGATAGATTCGGTAACCCACTGCGGATCTCCCGAGAAAAGCGAGTTATATTCGGGAGTTCTTGCAAATTTTATAAGGCGGAGCTTCATGATGAAATGGTCTATCATTTCCTGAAGTTCAACCTCAGTATATTTTCCCGCCTTCAAATCACGCTCGGCATAAATATCGATAAATGTCGAGGTGCGGCCGAGCGACATAGCGGCGCCGTTTTGCTCTTTAACTGCGGCAAGATATCCGAAATACATCCACTGGATAGCCTCTTTGGTGTCTTTTGCGGGCATAGAAATATCAAAGCCGTAGGAAGACGCCATTTTTTTAAGGTCTTCGAGTGCGCGGATTTGCTCGGATAATTCCTCACGGTCGCGAATAACATCCTCATACATAGCCGAACGTGTGGTAACCTTTTGTTCTTCCTTATCCTCAATAAGTCTGTCCACACCGTATAGGGCTACACGGCGATAGTCGCCTATAATTCTGCCTCGGCCGTAAGCATCGGGAAGACCTGTGATGATATGACTAGACCTACAGGCTCGCATTTCGGGCGTGTAAGCATCAAATACACCTGCGTTATGCGTTTTTCTGTGAACGGTAAAGAATTCTTTAACGGTGGGGTCGAGAGTATAACCGTTATCGGTGCAGGCTTTTTCAGCCATACGAATTCCACCGTAGGGCATAAGCGCACGTTTAAAGGGCTTGTCGGTTTGGAAGCCGACAATTTTTTCCTTTTCCTGATTTATATATGCAGGACCGTGCGAAGTAATGGTGGATATAACTTTTGTGTCCATATCCAGAACTCCGCCTGCTTCTCTTTCTTGTTTTGAAAGCTCTAAAACCTGTTTCCACAAATCCTGGGTATCCTCTGTAGGACCAACTAAAAAGGTTTCATCGCCATCATATGGGGTGAAGTTATGCTTTATAAAGCTTCTAACATTAATTTCTTTTGTCCAGGTACCGTCTTCAAAACCGTACCATCCCTCATAATTACGAAAAATCAACAAAATCTACCTCTCTTTGTTACATACATGATTATAATACCATATATAGTAGTTAAGGTCAATGGGACTGTTAAAAAAATAACGTGAATTTTGTTGTAAAATTTTTGATTTTTATACAAAAAAGGCTCTATACACCGATAGAGCCAATTTACAACTATTTTTTCCTAAAAATTATTTTATATATGAGTATATAGAAGATTATAGCATAAGGAACCGCCACAATTCCATCGAGCAGCGAGTGCTGTTTAATGAATACGGTTGAAAGACTGATTAAAACCGCAATTAAATAAAGAATTGCCAGTATCCATGATTTTTTCAGCTTTTTATTATTCTGTGCCGCAAACGGAACTGCCAGGGAGCCGACTACATGCAAACTCGGCAACACATTTGTGTTGGTATCTGCTGTGTATAGCCCCGCTATTGCTCGGGTTAAAATATTATCCCTTGGGAAAACTTCGGGGCGCAGGTCCTGACCGTTTGGGAAGATAAGAAAAATCACAATGGCGGTCATAAAACTGAGCCCTATAAAGCTCATAAATTTGCGAAAACCGTCAGCGTCGGTAAACAGCAGATATATCCCCATAATTCCCATAAAGGGATACCACAAATAGTATGGAATTAAAAACCATTCGCAAAATGGAATTAAATCGTCAATAGGCAAATACGATACCCAGTAGTTATCCGTAACGATTGCCTCAACGGTAAAAAAAGATATAAGATAAATTGGTAAAACGAGAATAAACCAAGCATGCGAGATATCCTTTTTATCGGGATGTTTTTTCGGAAACAGGGTATAATCTCGGAGATTCAGATTGGACATAGTGCATCCTCTATTCTGTTCTTAGTGCTACAACGGGGTCTTTATGCGCCGCAACGCGTGATGGGAAAAGTCCTGCTATAAAGGTAAGCAGCATACTAATTCCCACAAGAATCACTGCCGCCATGCTTGGCAACTGAGCCGAAGCAGATATATCGGCAAGGGAATGAATAATAGCATTTATCGGAATTATGAGTAGCAGCGTGCCGCCGATACCGATAAGACCGGCTGTAAGTCCAACAATAAGTGTTTCTGCATTGAAAACGCGGGAAATATCACGTTTTGAGGCTCCGATAGCTCTGAGTATTCCAATTTCTTTGGTACGCTCAAGAACTGATATATAGGTGATAATTCCTATCATAATTGAAGAAACCACGAGGGATATTGCAACAAAGGCTATAAGTATATAACTGATAGCCGAAATTATTGTGGTTACCGAGGACATCATAATTCCGATATAGTCGGTATAGGTTATGCGGTTGGCTTCCTCTACCGTTTCATTATATGCTTCAATAATTGCAATAATTTCTTCTTTAGCCTCAAAATCTTTGGGATAAATATTTATTGTTGAGGGTTCGGCGAGGTTGGATACGCCTAATTTTTCAAGATTATCTTCATAGGTTGAGTCGGAGCTTTCAAATAGGCTGGAAGCTAACATTTCAGCGATGCGGGCATCCGACATACCGTTATTTTTCATACCCTCAATAGTCATTGTAAGCTGCATCTGCTGGTCGGCAGGTAGAGTAGCTGCATAAGAATTTATATCGTCAAGGGTGTATTCCTTGTCTTCGGGGAATGGAAGACCTGAGAAAATATCGGTGTCGGGATTTTCCTTTTGCGCCTTCACAATTTCACTTTCGTTCACTCTGTTTACAAGAAAAGTAGTAAGGTCGCTTAAATATCCCACTCTGCCGCCCGCTGAAGAGACAGAGGTATCATCTTTAGGCCTTAAAATGCCCACTATTTTAATTTCGGTACCATTATTAATTTTCTTGGTTAAATAAACTTCATCCTTTGTTTTATCAAGCCATAAATCACCGTCCTTTTCAAAGTAGTCGGTATTTATAAGCAGTTTAAATTTCACATTCAGGATATCATCAAAGCTGAATGAAGCCTTTTTGGATTCAAACTCTTCGCCGTTTAAAATAGCCTTAGACATCTCATCAAGGTCTTTTTCGTCCATAAGGCCTAAGGTGTAAAGGGTATAATCACTGACTGTGTTATCCTTATCAATAATAAGCACAGCCTCATCATAGTTTTTGGGCATTGAGCCTTTTAAAACATCATATTGGCTCTCGAGCAGTTCTTTGTTATTGAGCAATTCGGTCCACACATCTGTGTTGGTCATAGTGTTCCCAGCGCTCGACATAAGCGAACCTTCTGAGGCGGCCTCAGAGGTGCCGCCAAAGCCTAACTTTTGAAAAATTTTACCTGGGTTTACCTGATAAATTCCGTCGCTGGTATCAGCCTTATATATATTCATCTGCGTTGAATACCCGTACTGAATATCGGTTACAAAATCGCGAATATTCGTGTTTCCGCTTTCAATATAGGTTTTAAAATCGGCAAGGTTGTTTTCGGTAGCCCCTTTAGATACCGCAGAGAGCATATCGGTCATAATATTATTCGAATGGATTTTATTCTCTTCGTACTGAGTTTCTTCCTGTTTTGAGCCTATCATCGCCGTCATCATACCCGCCATATCAAGGGTGCTTTCCTCTAAGGTAAGTGGGTATGAAGACAGGGTATCCTCCTGAACCTTATCAATATAAAGCTGAATTCCGTTTGAGAGGGATAATATAAGCGCAATTCCGATTATACCAATGCTTCCTGCAAAGGAGGTCATAAAGGTACGAGCCTTTTTGGTCATAAGGTTATTAAAGCTTAAGGATAAGGCTGTGAAAAATGACATTGAAACACTTTTTTCTTTTTTACGTTTCTTTTCTTTTTGCTTATTTTCGAGCGTCTCAGCTTCGGCAGTTTCTTGGGGGGTAAAGGGCATAGAGTCGCTTATAACCTCACCGTCAAGCAACTTGATAATTCGGGTTGAATATTTTTCTGCAAGTTCAGGATTGTGTGTAACCATAATAACAAGGCGGTCGCGCGCGATCTCCTTGAGAAGTTCCATAACCTGTAGGCTGGTAGCCGAATCAAGTGCACCTGTTGGCTCATCGGCGAGCAGAATATCGGGGTTATTAACGAGAGCTCGCGCTATTGCCACACGCTGCATCTGACCGCCCGACATCTGATTGGGCTTTTTACCCATCTGGTCGGCGAGACCTACGGTGGTAAGCGCCTGGGTAGCTCTTTTTCTGCGTTCTTTTCGGGACACTCCCGAAAGAGTAAGGGCAAGTTCAACGTTGCGCAGAACACTTTGGTGAGGAATAAGGTTATAGCTTTGGAATATAAATCCAACGCGGTGGTTTCGGTAGGTATCCCAGTCGTTGTCCCTATATTTTTTGGTAGAAATTCCGTTTATTATAAGGTCGCCGCTTGTATAGCCGTCAAGTCCGCCGATAATGTTAAGCAGCGTTGTTTTGCCGCAGCCCGACTGACCTAGCACCGATACAAACTCGTTGCTTCTGAAATCGATGTTGATTCCCTTTAAAGCGGTAACCGATTCATTTGCTACCTTATAATCCTTTTTAATATTTTTAAGTCTTAGCATAAAATTACCTCTTTTTGTGTTGTGAAAAAATTATAACACAACTTTATGAACTATTAGTTAATTTTTGGAAAAATTTTTTGTTTTTTTCTGGCGCGTTTTGTGGTATAATTTATAAAAAGTCATTTTCGGAGGAAGTTATGGATAAAAAGAAAAGAATTGAGGAACTCGTATCCTATCTTAATAAATGCTCGGACGAGTATTATAACAAAAATAATCCAAGCATCTCCGATGCTCAGTTTGATGCGCTTTTTGATGAATTGAGTAAGCTCGAAAATGAAACGGGCTATGTTTTGCCTGCATCTCCAACTCAGCGTGCGGGGTATGAGGTTTTAAGTGTATTGCCCAAAACCGTACATGAAACGCCGCTTTTGTCGCTTGCCAAAACAAAGGATGAGGCCGAGGTTCTCGAAATGGCGCAAAGGGGTGACGGTTACCTCGCACTAAAGCTTGACGGACTTACCGTGAAAATCACCTATCTTGACGGTAGACTTATCGAAGCCTCCACACGCGGCGACGGAAACGAGGGCGAGGTTATAACCCATAACGCTAAGGTTTTCACAAATATTCCTAAACAAATACCGTATAATGAGCCACTTGTTATAAGCGGAGAAGCCTTTATTGATATTGAAACCTTTGAACGCATCAATGAGAGTATTGAAAATGATGAGGAAAAATATTCAACCCCGCGAAATTTAGCGGCAGGTTCGGTGCGTCAGCTCGATTCGGCTGTCTGCGCAAAAAGAGGGGTTAGGTTTATTCCCTTTAATGTGCTCACCGGATTTAGCGATGTTGCACTTAAAACCGGAAGACTTAAAAAGCTATCCCAAATGGGCTTTGAGCTTATCGATAAAGAGTTTTTGACAAAAGAGGATACTGTAACTAGCACCCATGATAAAATTTTCAGCCTTAAAGATAAGGCTCAGCAAAAGGGTTATCCAATTGACGGTATTGTGTTTTCCTTTGATGATGTAGAATTTTGTGCCGCACAGGGCAAAACAGGGCACCATTTTAAAGACGGTATTGCCTTTAAGTTTGGAGATCCTCATTTTAAAACAACACTTAAAAATATTATCTGGAATATATCCCGTACAGGTCAGCTTACCCCCATTGCTGAATTTGACGCAGTGGAAATTGATAATACCCAAGTATCCCGTGCAAGTCTTCATAATATGACATTTGTGGAAAATCTGAGACTTAATATAGGTGATGAAATATTAGTTTCCAAGCGCAATATGATAATTCCGCATATCGAAGAAAACCTTTCTTACGATAAAGAAAATAATAACTATGCGGTGGATTTTCCTAAAATCTGTCCCATTTGTAAATGCGATACGGTGGTTAAAAAGAGCGAAAATTCGGGAACCCTGATAAAGGTATTATACTGTGAAAACAGCGATTGTGCAGGCAAGCAGATTAAGAAATATACCCATTTTGTAAGTAAAAGTGCTATGAATATTGAGGGGCTTAGCGAGTCCACTCTCGAAAAATTCGTGGCGCTCGGATTTATTAAAAAACTTTCGGATATTTTTTATTTATCAAAATATCGTGATGAAATAATAAAATTAGAGGGATTCGGTGAAAAATCCTATAATAATCTGCACGATTCCATAGAAAAAGCTAAGTCCACAAGCCTTTCAAATCTTTTGGTAGCCATTAATATATCACTGCTTGGCAAAAATGCCGCAAGGCTTATTGAAGAGCAGTTTTCAGGCTCAGCAAATGCTTTTAAACAGGCTATAAATGAGAATTACGATTTTAGCCTTATATCGGGTTTCGGAGAGGCTATAAATACCGAAATTTATAAATGGTTCGGCACCCCCGAAAACAGAGCGGAGTTTGATGAGCTTTGTTCAATTCTTGAGTTTAAGGAAACCGAAAAACCAAAAAATACTGAAGGTGAATTTTTTGGTAAAACGGTGGTAATAACAGGCACCTTTAAGGATTATTCAAGGGATGAGCTTAGCGATAAAATGCGCACTCTCGGCGCCAAGGTAACAGGCTCGGTATCAAAGAAAACTGATTTTCTTTTGTGTGGTGAGAATGCCGGCAGTAAACTTAAAAAGGCGAATGACCTCGGCGTTACGGTTATTACCGAAGAACAACTTTTGGCAAAAATTTAAAAGCGAGTTTAACGGCACCACCCAAACGGATGGTGCCACAATTATATTGCTTATTCTTGCAAGGTGAAAATATTACTCCTTGTCGAGTAAATAATACAACTAAAATTCTTTTAGCTTCACTTTCCCGAACTCTTTAAAGCCGCCATAGTAAAAAAGCCCTGTGCATACTAAAAACGGATTACAGTTTTCGTTAAGCCAAAGAGCGTCGGGAACACATATATCGGTGTTACCGTGAGGAATAATTAATTTACAGTCGGTCTCAACAGGCATTTTCTCTGTAGAAAATATTATTTCGGAATCTATAATACCGCTTAGCCTATCGGTTACCAGTGTTGGTGTTCCGTAACTGTGATAAATTTCATAGCAGGGAATAGTATATGCATCGGCATTATTTGTAAAAATACAAATAAAACCGCTTTTTTCACTCAGAAACGGCAATAAAAAGGGAAGTTTGCCGTTTTTATCGTATACCCCTATGCTTCGGTAGCTGCGCTGAGAAAATACAGTGTTGGCAAGTGTTATGAATTTGTAACGCTCTGAGAGCAGGCAGTTATCGGTTATAACGGGCATTGCCGCTCGCTTGCGGAAACGGTTCAGGCTTTTTTGGTTATCCCTTTGCCCTGTATAGAGTCGGGTGTCATAAAAGGTGTAGTTTTTGTAGCGAAATTCTTCGGATACATACTGCCTTTTATGTTTAAATTTAACGGTTTTTTGTTTTGTGTCAATAATACTCAGCGTAGTGAACATTTTGCCCCCACTTGACAAAAGGTGTAGAAATTATATATACTTAATGTGTGTACTTTTGCACATATTCTTATATACTTTAGAGGATAAGATGGAAATACTAGTAAAATTCAGGAAAAGCATAATGCTGGCAGTGAAGCTCTTGCTTGTTTTTGCAATGCTCTTTTCATTTATAAGCATCTGGCAGAATTTTTATTCCTTTTCACTGTTTGATATGATGGGTAACTTTTTAATTGTGGTATCCTATATGGCAATTCTTGTTACCTTTAATGTGCTTTACGGCGGATTTCGTATTGGAATTTACCGTCTGCACGAGATTATTTACAGTCAGTCGTTAGCATTAATTTTTACAAACTTCATAGTGTATGTAGAGCTTTGTCTCTTAACGCGTGTATACGTGCCGCTTCAGCCGATTTTCTGTGCGTTACTGTTGCAAATAGGTGTTGCGGTTTTAGGTGTGTACTGTGCTAATACAATTTATTTCAAACTGTACCCTGCAAGAAAAATGATAGCTGTGTTCGAGGATGAGGCATCGGGCGGCAGTTTCATTCGTAAAATGGCAAGGATTCCTGAGCGCTTTGAGGTGTCCCGTGGGGTGTCGTTGCTTCGTTACAGCGTCGAAGAAATAAAGGCTCTTATTAAGGATTATGACGGTGTTATTATCTGTGATATTCCGAGTGAAGTAAAATATGATATTTTAAGATATTGTTACGCTAAAATGAAGCGCGTATATGTACTGCCGTCGAGTACCGACATTATTGTCGGCAGCAGCTATCATATTCAGATTTTCGATACCCCCGTGCTTATGTGCCGAAACAGAGGGCTTACCATTGAACAGGAAGGAATAAAGCGCATTTTCGATGTTGTTTTCTCTCTGCTCGGCATCATAGTATCTTCGCCTTTAATGCTTATAATCGCACTGTCAATTAAAATTTGCGACGGAGGAAAAATCTTTTTCAAGCAAAACCGAATTACCAAAAACGGCAAAATATTCAATGTGCTGAAATTCCGTTCGATGATAGAGAATGCCGATGCTGACGGAGCTAAAAAAGCTACCGATAACGATGACCGAATAACCCCTGTGGGTAGAATAATTCGTCCACTCAGACTTGATGAACTGCCGCAGCTTTTCAACATTCTTTTGGGCACAATGTCCTTTGTGGGACCGAGGCCTGAGAGAATAGAAAATGTTTATGAATACACCAAACGCTTTCCCGATTTTGATTTGCGCCACCGCGTTAAAGCAGGTCTCACGGGTTTCGCGCAGATTTACGGTAAATATAACACAAGCCCCGAGGATAAGCTTAAAATGGATCTGATTTATATCGAGCGCTATTCGCTGTTACTTGATATAAAACTTATTTTAATGACCGTTAAGATATTATTTATGCGGGAGAGTACCGAGGGCTTTACAGATAAGGATAATAAAAATGTTCAAAAATCAAAATCACTTGAGGAGATAGATGATAATGAGTAATTTTAAAGCAACATTAGTTGTAATGGCAGCAGGAATGGGCAGTAGATTCGGTGGACTCAAGCAAATTGCCCCCGTAGGTAGAAACGGCGAGGCTATACTTGATTTTTCGGTCTACGATGCTATTGAAGCCGGCTTTAATAAGGTGGTTTTTGTAATTAACCACCGAATAGAAGCCGATTTCAAAGAACTTGTTGGTAAAAGAATCGAAAAAAAAGTACGGGTAGAGTATGTTTTTCAGGAGAAGGAGTATCTTCCCGAAAAATATAAGTGCCCCACTGAACGCGTAAAGCCCTGGGGCACCGGCCACGCAATTCTTTGCTGTAGGGGTGTTATAAACGAGCCCTTTGCCGTTATTAATGCCGATGATTTTTACGGTAAGACTGCTTTTAAGAAAATTTATGAGTATTTAAAAGAACAAACAGGGAATTACTGTATGGTGGGTTTCCGTCTTGCAAATACTTTAACCGAGAACGGTTGCGTATCGCGCGGCATTTGTGAAGAGGAAAACGGCTTTTTAACTAGTATCATCGAACGCACCAAAATTATTGACTGTAAATATACCGAGGACGGTGAAACCTGGGTTGCTCTCTCACCCGATACGGTAGTTTCTATGAATATGTGGGGATTTACTCCCGATATTTTCGACTTCTTAGAGCGTGAATTCGATAAATTCTTAAGCGAAAAAATAACGGAGGAAAAATCCGAAATTTATTTGCCCAATGTTGTAGGTACTCTTATTAAATCGGGTGAAAAGAAAGCAAGAGTGCTTGTAGCCGAGGATAAATGGTACGGTGTTACGTATAAGGAAGATAAAGAGTCGGTAGTAGCGGCAATAGCCGAAAAAATCGATAACGGAGAATATCCTGACCTTTAAGGTAAAAGGGAACAAGAATAAGGAAAACTTTCCCTATTACCTAAAATAAATGTGTGCAATAAGGGCTACTTCTCATAAGGATGATAAAAACCTCGATGAAATTCATCGAGGTTTTCGTATATTTATCGGATAGACCCAGCATCACATTTGTAAGTGCAAATATTTTCGGGTAATACCCAAATCCTTTTTATGATCAAAAGGAAAGACTAGTGATATTCTCTGCTATGCAAAGAGTGATATTTTCACTTCGTGAAAGTGATATTACTCCCTTCCGTCGTAGTGATATTTTATTCGTCCTAAAAATTGTCCGTAGGACAATATCACTATGCGAAAGCATAATATAACTGCGAAGCAATATAACTCACCTTTGGCGAATAAAACTGCGAGACTTCCCTTAGAGAAGTCTCGCAATTTCGCATTTTTATTTTTTATCCATCGGTATATATTTTACTTTTCGGTGGTTCTTTTTGCCTGAGTTGAGTTTAATTATCATACCGATATAGACCAGTATTGCTAAAATTATTACCGCTAAAACTATTTTAAATGCAGTGGATGCAAATATGTTTTTTAAAATTCTCACCGCAACCAGTATAAAACTTGAGTTAACCGTTTCGCCCGCAACTAAATTTACGGTACCTATTTTTTCTTCCGAGTAAATTACATCGGCAGTGCCGAGCAGAGTGCCTGCCGTTACAGGTGCATCAATCTTTTGGGAGAACAGGTTGGGCTTGATAGTAACGGTTGAGGTGTCGGCGTTTTTAGGAAATATCTGCGCGAGATTTTTTTCAGCATAAAGCGGAATATGGTCGGTATCTAAGGAGAGCTCAACCTCAATTTCGGTAATTGGCTTTGTAGTGTCGAGAATTGATTTATATTCGAAATTGTTAAAAGCCCATCGGTATAGACTTCGGCTATCTATAAACTCGTGGCGTCTGCCGTCGGCGTTATCGCAGCCCATTATCACGCATAAATAATTATATCCGCCGTAACTTGCCGTGCTTACAACACATCTGCCAGCTTCTGTAGTGAATCCTGTTTTAACACCGCTTGCATATTGATAGTAATAATTAGTAGTAGGATTAATCAGGTAGTTTGTGGTTGAATAGTGGCGTTCGCCCGACATATTTGTGGCGGGTAGGGTGTAGCGCACAGTGCTAGTAACCTCTTTAAAAATATCATACTGAAGAGCGTATTTAGTAAGTGTTAAAATGTCGTTACCTGTAGTGTAGGTTTCTTCGTCATGGAGTCCCACAGGGTTACCAAAGTGGGATGATGTCATACCTATTTCTTTAGCCTTTTCATTCATAAGTGCCACAAAGCCATCGGTACTGCCGCCATAGTGGTGTGCAATAGCATATGCAACATCACCGCCCGAGGACACAAGCAAACAGTAAAGAGCTTGTCTAGCTGTTATCTGTTCACCGATTTTAAGACCGATTACCACCGAGCCTGTGCCTAAAATTTCGTTATTGGCTTGTTTTGTGTAGGTGAGGATTTCACTGTCTAAATCGGGTGTGTTTTCTATCAGTACCATCGCCGCGAGCATCTTGGTAAGAGAAGCCGGATAAACTAAAGTATCGGCATTTTGCGAATAAAGAATATCGCCTGTATCAAGACTGTAAAGTATAGCAGTTTTAGCGTTCAGCGTAAATCCGTTTATCTGATATGCATAAACCGGACAAGAAAGTATTGAAATTATCAAAATAAATGATAAAATGTAAATGGATAGTTTTTTTAACATAATTTTACCCCGAAATATTTAATATAATATAAGTATACATTACTTAGTTCGAAAAATAAAGAGAAAAACAAAATTTGAGGTGAATTTTTTTGGTTTATATAACAGGCGATATGCATGGAGCCGAAGAGCGTCTTTACGATAAGGAATGGAGAAAACTAAAAAAGGGTGATACATTAATCGTGTGCGGTGATTTTGGTTACCTATGGTCAGGCGGCAAACAGGAGAGAGAATATATTAAATATTTAGGAACGCGTAAGTTTACGGTTGCCTTTTTAGAAGGCACCCATGATAATCTCGATAGAATCAACGCCTGTCGAACAACCTTCTGGAAGGGGGGTATGGTCCACCGAATAAGCGGTAATCTGGTGCATTTAATGCGGGGGCAGATATTTGATATCGAGAAATTCAAAATATTCACTTTTGGCGGAGGAGAAAGTAACGATAAGGATATGCGTTTGCCACACAACCTTTGGTGGCGTGAAGAAATGCCGACACCGCTTGAGATGAGTGATGCGGCAAAGCAATTGGATGAGCTTAATTGCTCAGTGGATTATGTTCTTACCCACGAGCCGCCCTCATTAGTTAAAAGTGCAATGCTCTTAAGGCGGAGTCTGCCCGAAAGCATTAATAAACTGAACGGCTTTTTTGAGGAAATTGATGAAGCCTGTTCGTATAAACATTGGTTTTTCGGGTCAATGCATGAGGACCGTCTTGTAACACCCAAGCACACCTGTGTTTTTGAAAAAATATTACCAATTAACTACACAGAAATTTAAAACTGTACATTTACTCATTTTTATGTTATAATTAAAAAAGTTTCTCATTAAATAATCCAATTTTTCGGAGGTATTTATGCTTAACACAGAAAGATTATGCGCCGGATGTATGAACGATAACGGCGGAGAGAAGGTTTGTTCAATCTGCGGTTATGATTCTAAAACACAGAACGCAGCAGAATTTTTACCAACACGTTATTGGTTGAAAGAACGTTATTTAATCGGTAAAGTAATCGAATCAAACGGTGAGGGTGTTACTTATATCGGTTGGGATAATAAGGAGGACCAGATAGTAAATGTTCGGGAATATTTTCCCGAGTCCGCCTGTATTCGGAACAGCGATATGACGGTTAAAATCAAAGATTCAAGTGAATTTGTTTTCAATGAAGGACTTATGAATTTCTTAGACCTTCATAAAAAACTTGCCGACCTCGGCGATTTACCAGCTTTACCGGTGGGTGTTGAGGTTTTTGAGGGGAACGGAACGGCATATAGTGTTACGAAATCTGTTTCGGGAATAACCCTTCGTGAATTTTTAATAAGAAACGGCGGAAGTCTTAGCTGGGAACAGGCAAGACCTCTGTTTCTGCCAATTTTAACCACTGTTCAGGCTATGCATTCTAAGGAAGTTCTGCACCGTGGAATATCTCCCGAAACTATAATTGTTGGTAGGGATGGAAAGTTGAGGCTCACCGGAATTTGTGTAAGGGATGCAAGAATGTCTAAAAGCGGACTTCCCGTTCAACTTTTCCCGGGCTTTTCTGCAACTGAGCAATATGGATTTGATTTAGAGTTAAGGGATGGTAAGTATACCGATGTATATTCCCTTGCGGCTACTCTTTTCCGTGTGCTTATGGGGGCAGCCCCAACCGAAGCAAGTGAGCGTGTTGCCCATGATAATCTTCAGATTCCTGCCCGCTTCACCGAAATTCTGCCGAAATATGTTCTGTCCGCTTTGGCTAACGGTCTGCAGATTATGCCGCAAAACAGAATTCAGGATATTGAAGCCTTCCGCTTAGCGCTCACACCTGTAGCGGCTGACACCACAATAGCCTTTAAAACTCCTGAAAAAGCACCTCAAAAAACGGTTAAAGCCTCTAAAAATGCTTCATCACAAAAGCCACAGAAAAACAATTCGGCTAAAAAATATGCAGTTATTTCTTC
>JAZRKE010000069.1:0-55769 GCA_045646145.1 Acutalibacteraceae bacterium
GGTGTTTTATCGCTTGGTATTTTAGGTAACACCGAAATCCGCATCATTGCTGACGGTGTTGACGAAAAAGACGCAGTAGACTCTTTAATCAAACTTGTTGAATCCGGTTTTGCTGAATAATTTAAATATACTGATTTAAATAATGAAGCACCCCAAGTTTTCAAAACTTGGGGTGCTTTTATCAGTTCTTAAGGCTCTGTATCGGGGCGGGGATTTGACCGCCACGGGAAATAAATTTTAAGGGGGACTTGGTATTAACCTTCATAACAGGTCCGCTGCCTAAGAGTCCGCCAAAGTTTAGTTCATCACCAACTTCTTTACCTATTGCGGGAATTACTCTTACCGCCGTTGTTTTAGAGTTTATCATACCTATTGCGGCTTCGTCGGCAATAATAGCAGAGATTACCTCAGGTGGAGTGTCGCCGGGGATATTAATCATATCAAGACCTACGCTGCAAACGGCAGTCATAGCCTCAAGCTTTTCTATTGTGAGCACACCTGCTCTTGCGGCGTCTATCATACCTGCATCTTCAGTTACGGGGATAAATGCGCCCGAAAGACCGCCAACACGGGATGATGCCATTACGCCACCCTTTTTAACTGCATCGTTAAGCATTGCGAGGGCGGCTGTTGTACCACACGCACCGCACATTTCAAGACCGATTTCTTCGAGTATATGCGCAACCGAGTCGCCAACGGCGGGTGTGGGGGCTAAGGATAAATCCACAATACCGAAGGGCACACCAAGGCGTGTTGAAGCTTCACGGGCTACGAGCTGGCCCATCCTAGTAATTTTGAATGCCGTTCTCTTAATAAGCTCGGCAACACCTGTTAAATCAAGTCCTTCAGAATTTTTAGCGAGGGCGGCACGTACAACACCCGGTCCCGACACACCGACGTTAATTACACAATCGGCTTCGCCTACACCGTGAAAAGCGCCTGCCATAAAGGGATTATCCTCGGGTGCATTACAGAAAACAACTAACTTTGCAGCTCCGATGCAGTTATTATCCTGTGTAAGCTCTGCGGCACGCTTTACAACCTTACCCATCATACCTACAGCGTCCATATTTATACCCGCCTTAGTAGAGCCGATATTTACCGAAGAGCAGATATGCTCTGTTTTAGCGAGTGCCTCGGGGATGCTTTCGATTAATTCTTTATCGCCAGCGGCAAAGCCCTTACCTACGAGAGCAGAATAACCGCCGATAAAGTTAACACCTACCTTTTGGGCCGCTCGTTCGAGAGTGAGGGCAAACTTAATAGGTTCCTTATTTTCACAAGCGGCTAAAATCATAGCGATGGGTGTTACCGAAATTCGTTTATTAATAATCGGAATACCAAGCTCCCTTTCAATCTGGCAGCATACGGGAACTAAATTTTCTGCAGTTTTTATAATCTTGTTATAAACCTTTTCACACGCTTTATCTATATCGGGGTCGATACAGTCAAGCAGGGAAATACCCATTGTAACGGTACGGATATCAAGGTTTTCATTTTCTATCATCGAGATAGTTTCAAGAATATCGTTAGTATTAAGCATTATATCACCTAAATTCTGTGCATTGAATTGAATAAATCTTCGTGCATAACGTGAATTTTCATATTAATTGTTTCGCCGAATTTTTCCATATCATCGGCAAAGTCGGCAAAAGAGCCTGTCATGGCGTCAACTTCGCCAACCATAATCATACAGAACATACCCTGTAAAATTGACTGTGTAACCTCGGCTATGTTAATATTATATTCGGCACATTTACCCGATACTTTAGCGAGAATTCCTACAGTATCCTTTCCTACAACTGTTATAACAGCCTTCATTATGTATCACCTCATAAGATTATTAGTTTATATAATAACATAAATAATCCATTTTGTAAATAATTCTTTATTTTTTAATTTGTTTGTGGTATCATATACAAAATGGAGGTATTAATATGAATACTAAATTGCTTAAGTTGTTAAATAAAAATGCGAGATATACTTTATCGGAACTTGCAGGTATGTTAGGAATAACCGAGGCTCAGGCGGCAGAGGATTTGCGTGAGCTTGAAAAGCAGGGCGTTATTCACGGCTACAAGCCGATTATCGACTGGGAGAAGGTAGATAGCGTAATGGTATCTGCCATAATCGAGCTTAAGGTAACCCCAAAATCAGGATTGGGCTTTGAGGAGGTTGCTGAACGCGTTATGCGCTACGGCGAGGTTGAGAGCGTTTATCTTATGTCGGGCGGTTATGACCTCTGTGTACTTGTTAAGGGCAAGACCTTCCAACAGGTTGCTATGTTCGTGGCAAAAGAGCTTTCTACTATTGATTCGGTTGTATCTACAGCAACCCATTTTGTATTGCGCAGATATAAAGAACAGGATATATGCCTTTATAACGGCAAGAACGATGATAGGGGGATAATTTCCCTGTGATAGACTATAGCAAAATTTTAAATAACACCGTAGCAGAAATTAAACCCTCAGGTATCAGAAAGTTTTTTGATATAGCTGAAAGTATGGAGGACGTAATTTCCTTAGGTGTGGGTGAGCCCGACTTTCCAACCCCTTGGAATGTCCGAGCTGCAGGTATTCGTACGCTCGAAAAGGGAAAAACACGCTATACCTCCAACAAAGGTCTTGATACGCTACGCAGTGAGATTACAAATTATCTTTTAAGAAAATATAACATTAAATATAATCCGAGCGAAGAGGTGCTCGTAACCGTTGGCGGCAGTGAGGCTATTGATATGGCTATCCGTGCCCTTGTAAACCCAGGGGATGAGGTTATTATCCCTCAGCCGAGCTACGTTTGTTATGAGCCGATAGTGCGCCTTTCAGGCGGTGTTCCCGTAATTATTGAAACCAAAGCCGAAAACTGCTTTAAGGTAACACCCGAAGAGCTTAAAAACGCTTTATCGAAAAAAACCAAGGCTCTGATTCTGCCGTACCCCTGCAACCCGACGGGCGCTATAATGGAAAAGGAAGATTTGGAAAAACTTGCCGAAGTTTTAAGGGACACAAATGTTTTAGTGTTATCTGACGAGATTTATTCCGAGCTTACCTTTGGCGGTAAAGAGCACGTTTCTTTCTCTTCTATTGACGGTATGTGGGAAAGAACCGTTTTAATAAACGGCTTTTCAAAATCCTTCTCTATGACGGGCTGGCGCTTAGGCTTTGCTTGCGGACCACGGGAAATTATTAAGCAGATTACCAAAATTCATCAGTATGCTATAATGTGTGCGCCTACAGTATCTCAATATGCCGCAGTTGAGGCGCTTAAAAACTGCGATGATGCAGTGGAGGAGATGCTCGAGGAATATGATTCCCGCCGTCGACTTATTGTTAAGGGCTTTAACGATTTAGGGCTTACCTGCCGTGAGCCTAAGGGCGCATTTTATGCTTTTCCGTCTATTCAGTCTACGGGTATGACCAGTGATGAGTTCTGCGAAAAGCTGCTCTTATCCAAAAAGGTTGCCTTAGTGCCCGGCACTGCTTTTGGACTTGGCGGAGAGGGATTTGTCAGAGCTTCTTATTGCTATTCTGTTAAGCATATAAACGAGGCATTAAATAGAATTAGCGAGTTTTTAAAGGAAATTGGGGGATAACTTGAAAATTACCGCAAAAGCCAACGCTAAAATTAATCTTACGCTTGATATTGTAGGTAAACGCGAGGACGGTTATCATTTAGTTGATATGATAATGCAGTCGGTAACCCTTTACGATACCGTTACCATCGAAAAGACAGATAACGGCATTACCGTAAATTCAAGTGATAATACGCTCGGCGGAGAGGACGACATTACCTATAAAGCCGCAAAACTCTTTTTTGAAGCGAGTTCGGTGTCTGGCGGCGCTAATATAAATATTGTTAAAAATATCCCCGTTGCCGCAGGTCTCGGGGGTGGTAGTTCAAATGCCGCCGCAGTATTAATGCTGCTTAATAAAATTTATAATTATCCGCTATCTGCCGAAAAATTAGAGGAAATATCGGTTTCCTTAGGTGCCGACGTTCCGTTCTTTTTACACGGAGGCACGATTTCGGTTACGGGTATAGGTGAGGTATTTGATAAGCTTCCCGATATGCCTAAATGCTTTTTGGTTATTGCCAAAAAAGACACCAAGCCCTCTACTAAAAAAATGTATGAGATTATTGATAGCACCGACGTATCTTTTTTCCGTCCCGATAATATTTTTGCTAAAAAAGCGATTGCCGAAAATGATTTAGATTCACTTTGCAAGGCAATTAAGAATGTCTTTTCTGCGGCGTGGAAGCCCGATATTATTACCGATATTCTAAAGGAGAACAACGCTTTAGCGGTGAGCCTTAGCGGTAGCGGACCTTCGTATTTCGGTGTGTTCACTTCACTGACCGATGCTAAGAATTCGGTTAATGAGCTAAAAGTGAATGGAATTTCCGCTTATTTGGCTGAGCCTACGGCTTCAGCTATAGAAATTGAATAAAAATTTCAATTTTTGTCAATATTTCCCTTGAAAATTTTTTCAAGGGAGATTTTATATGAAAAAAGAAAATTTAAAAATTTTAAGAACGGCAATACTTTTGGCGCTTATTTTCTCTTTACTTATTTCTTCTGTCAAGTTTGAGGCGGGCTGCACTGAACTTAAGGAAAATATTCTAAGGCTTCATATAATTGCGAATTCCGATAATGAAACCGACCAGCAACTTAAATTGAAGGTAAGAGATGCCCTTTTAAAGCTTAGCTCAACCGAGCTTTGCGAGGCCCAAAATATTGAAGATGCTATTATTGCGGCAGATGCTTCGCTTGACAATTTTAAAAACACAGCCGAACAGGTAATTATTGAAAACGGTTTTGATTACGGGGTAACTGTGGGGATAGAGAAAAGATATTTCGGCACCCGTGAATATGAGGATTTTACACTGCCCGCAGGGGAATACGAGGCGCTGTGTGTTAAAATAGGAAAGGCAGAGGGCAAAAATTGGTGGTGCGTAATGTATCCTGCGGTCTGCATACCTGCCGCTACAGCCGATTTAGGCTCGACGTTGAGCGACAATGCAGAAAATATTGCAAATAATCCGCAAAAGTACGTTATAAAATTCAAAACGGTTGAAATTTTTGAGGGAATTAAAAATTTTTTGAAAAATATTAAATAATACTTGCATTTTTATTTGTTTTGTGGTATTATCTCTTAGTAAACGAAATTTTGAAAGGGGTGGCACTATGAAACAGGGTATTCATCCTACCTATGAAAAGACTGTTGTTAAGTGTGCTTGCGGTGCTGAGTTTGAAACTCGCTCGACTAAGAAGGAAATTCATCTTGATATCTGCTCAAAATGTCATCCGTTCTTTACAGGCAGACAGAAACTTGTTGATACAGGCGGACGAGTTGATAGATTCAACAAGCGTTTTGGCTTAAAATAAGTTTAAAAGGTATACCGTAACCGCCTAGGGTTGCGGTTTTCTTTTTTGAAAGGATTATTATGAAATCTTTTAAAACTATAAGCGGAGAGAACGTTTTTGAGTTTACCGAAAAACGCTCGAAATTCATAGGCACGCTCAAACATGTTGAAACCGAAGAGCAGGCTGTGCAGTTTATAAATGAAATGCGCTCGAAATATTGGGATGCACGGCATAACGTTTATGCATACGCTCTGAATGACGGTAATATCAAGCGCTTCTCGGATGACGGCGAGCCGCATGGCACGGCGGGTAAACCCGTCTTAGATGTTTTAGACGGCACCGAGCTTAAAAATGTTGCCATAGTGGTAACCAGATATTTCGGTGGAGTTCTTTTGGGTACGGGCGGTCTTGTAAGGGCTTACAGCGCGGCGGCGCAGGGCGCTGTGAATTCAGCCGATATTAAAACTATGACCGATTGCCGAGAAATTGAAATAACCTGTGAATACGGTATGTTTGATACACTTAGCAGTATGCTAAAGAGTATATCGGGCGGCGTTATAGGTACCGAATTTTTAAATGAGGTTAAAACTACAATTTACATAAGTGATATGGAAGCCGACGCTTTCTGTGCCCGACTTATTGATACTTTTAACGGAAAAATCACCTATAAAGTAATAAAAAATAAATTTTATCCTATTTAATTTTAAAAAATAAAGGTTTTCGACCTTTTTTTGCGTATATATAATTAATGATATTTTTAAGGCGGTGAAATTATGAATTTGCGTCAGCAGTATGAAATGCGGGAAAAAGAGCTTTTATCCGATAGGGCAGTTTTAAGCGTTAATTCCAAGGGCAGACAGCGTGAGGAAGTTAAATGCGAGATGCGTACCGATTTTCAGCGTGATCGCGACCGTATAATTCATTCAAAATCCTTTCGCCGACTAAAGCATAAAACTCAGGTGTTTCTGTCTCCTGAGTCCGACCACTATCGAACTCGCCTTACCCACACCTTAGAGGTAGCTCAGATAGCGAGAACTATTGCGAGAGCCCTAAGACTTAACGAGGATTTAACCGAGGCTATTGCTCTTGGACATGATTTAGGACACACACCGTTCGGACATGCAGGGGAGAGGGCTCTTGCCGAAATTAATGGTGCCTTTACCCACTATGAACAAAGTGTTCGTGTATGTGAAGCAATTGAAAAAAACGGAAATGGGTTAAATCTTACATATGAAGTCTTGAATGGTATTAAATGCCACACAAAAGGAGAATGGGCAAGCACTCTTGAGGGAAGAGTAGTTCGCTTTTCTGATAGAATTGCATATATTAATCACGATATTGACGATGCTATACGTGCGGGTATTATCACATCAGATGACCTGCCCAAAGCCGCGGTTGACCTCTTAGGCGATTCGAAGAGTGCGCGAATTAACTCAATGGTTTTGTCGGTGGTTAAAAACAGTATTGATGATATAAAAATGGATGATGAGACCTTTGAGGTTTACGAACTACTCCACACGTTTCTATTTGAGCGTGTTTATCGTAATCTAGTTGCCAAGGGTGAGGAAAGCAAGGTTTACGGTATAATTAAGGGGCTTTATGATTATTTTTATCAAAATCCGCACAGGCTCAGAGGGGAATACGGTGAAATACTGGATAGAGACGGAATTCAACGTGCCGTTACCGATTATATCGCCGGTATGACCGACCATTATGCAGTGCAAATATACAAGGATATTTACATACCTAAATCATGGGATATATAAATTAATGAAAAGGAGAGATAAGCGGTGGCAATTCCTGAGGATATTATACTTGAAATTAAATACCGTAATGATATTGAGACTGTAATTTCTCCCTATGTTAATTTAAAACGCGCAGGTAAGAATTTAAAAGGACTTTGTCCGTTTCATAACGAGAAAACACCCTCTTTTACCGTCTATCCCGAAAACGGCTCGTTTTATTGTTTTGGCTGTGGTGCCGGCGGAGATGTTTTCACCTTTACGCGACTTATAGAAAATCTTGATTATATTGAGGCTATTAAGCTATTGGCAGAGCGTTCGGGAATTGCAATTCCTGAGGATAATTATGATAATTCCTATGCTAACCTTAAAAAGAAGATTTACGAGATTAATAAGGAAACGGCTCGCTTTTATCATAGATTTCTTTTATCTCAGGGTGGTAAATGGGCGCTTGACTATCTTTTAGGCAGAGGGCTTACCATTTCAACTATCAAGCACTTCGGGCTCGGATGTGCTCCGGATAATTGGACAAGTCTTATTGACCATCTCAAACTCAAGGGCTATACCGAATTCGAACTGGAACAGGCGAATGTAGTTTCAAAATCTCAGAAATCAGGAAAATATTTTGACCGTTTCAGAAACAGAGTTATGTTTCCCGTAATAGATTTAAGGGGAAACGTAATTGCCTTTAGCGGCAGAGCAAACCCGAGTGAAAAAGACGCCGCTAAATATATTAACTCTGCCGATACGCCTGTTTATAAGAAAAGCCGAAATCTTTTTGGCATTAACTTTGCTAAGAATGACTGTGCCGATAGAATCATCTTGGTTGAAGGCAATATGGATGTGGTGTCATTACAACAGGCGGGTTTTGTAAATACTGTGGCACCTATGGGAACCGCTTTTACTGAGGAACAGGCGAGACTTTTGGCTCGTTATACAAAGGAAATTGTAGTAACCCTTGATTCTGATTCTGCAGGACAAAAGGCTGTTATGAGAGCGCTTGAAACGATGAAGGATTTAGGACTTCCCATAAGGGTTCTGGTGCTGCCAGAATGTAAAGACCCCGATGAATATATTAAGAAAAATGGTGCTGCCAGATTTAAGATGCTTTTAGATGGAGCGGTGAGTGATATCGAGTATCGGTTGCTCCGAGCAGCTGACGGAATAAATTTATCTGAGGATGATGCTAAGGTTAAGTACCTTAAAAGGACGGCCGAGATTTTAGCCACTACCGATAAAATTACTGCTGATTTATATGCAAGCAAGCTTGCCGATAAATATGGGGTTTCAAAATCAACAATAATGTCCGAAATTTCGAGGAATAAGGATATTAATGCAAAAACTGTCAGAAAAAAGGAAATAAGGGAAGTTGTCAGTCCTACATTTTCAAATAAAGATTTGAATTCAGAGAAAAGGAATCATATAAAAGCCGAAGCGGCCGAGAGAAATATTTTAGCAATACTATTACAACATCCTGACTTGTTTAAAGATATTTCTTCTAAACTGAAACCCGAAAATATGGTAACAACCCTCAATCGGGATATTTACGTGGCAATTTATGATTTGCTTAACAATGGAGAAACTTTGGATATATCATTATTGGGAATGAAGTTTTCACCCGAACAGATGGGTTACATTGTGTCGCTTCAAAACGGTGTAAATGTGGGCTTAAACGCCAGCAATGTTATAAACGACTGTGTTCGGGTTATATTAAATGAGAGTATGCTCTCTGGGAACGCTAAGGATGAAAATTTGTCTATTGATGATTGGACAAATAAAATTAAGAATATTGCGAATGCAAAAAAGGGAGAATAGGGTATGAAAAAGGATAATAAAGAGATGCAGACTGAGGTAGTAGAGCAGACAGTAGAGGTAAATAAAAATGTTTCTTCGATAGATGAACTCGAAAATGCTCCAGAAGACCTGGAGGAGCTTTTTATTGAACCAACTGTCCTTGATTTCGACGAGGAACCTACCGAAGAAGATTTAAAACTCGAAGAAATGGATATGGAGAATATTGAAGATGATGTGAACATCGACCTTATGTCGTTAGATGATCCTGTTAAGGTATATCTGCGTGAAATAGGTAGGGTTCCGTTGCTTTCTTCTAATGAAGAGATTGAACTTGCTGTGAAAATTGCCGAGGGTGATGAGGCTGCAAAAAAACGTCTGACCGAAGCCAATCTTCGATTGGTTGTTAGTATTGCTAAAAAATATGTAGGTAGAGGTATGTACTTTTTGGATTTAATCCAAGAGGGAAATGTTGGTCTTATTAAAGCGGTTGATAAGTTTGACTATACCAAAGGGTTTAAATTTTCTACCTATGCTACATGGTGGATACGTCAGGCAATTACCCGTGCTATTGCTGATCAGGCAAGAACTATCCGTATCCCTGTTCATATGGTTGAAACCATTAACCGACTTAAGAAAATACAAAGTCAATTACTTCACGAAAATGGTTTTGAGCCCAGCGAAGAATTAATTGCCGATAAAATGAATTTGCCTGTTGAAAGGGTAAGGGAAATAATGCGCGTCGCTCAAGAGCCGGTGTCAATGGAAACTCCTATCGGACCTGAGGAAGACAGCAGACTTATGGATTTTATTCGTGATGAAGATGCACTTGCCCCCGATGATGCTGCCCTCAAAACCATTACAAATGAGGATATTGATGCCGTTCTTAAAACACTTACACCTCGTGAGGAGGCTGTTATCCGTCTGCGTTTCGGTCTTATGGACGGCAGATGTCATACTCTTGAAGAGGTTGGTAATGAATTCAATGTTACCAGAGAACGTATCAGACAGATAGAGGCAAAGGCACTCAGAAAACTTCGCCATCCTGTGAGAAGCAATAAATTTAAGGATAGATAGATATGATTCTTAACAGTGAAACCGACTATGCCATAAGAATTGTTTCCTGCCTATCGGTTGGGAACGAAAGGCTTGATGCAAGAACTATATCAGAGCGTACGGGGGTTACCCAAAATTATTCATTGAAAATTCTGCACAAATTAGCACTCTGCGGAATTGTGAAATCTTTTAAAGGTGCCAAGGGTGGTTATACTTTAGCTAAACCGCCTTATGAAATTACTCTTTTAGAGGTTATTGAGTTAATGTGCGGACCTATAAGCTTTAGCCAGTGTCAGTGTGGAGATAACAAGTGTACTCATCCGCAGGGAGACTGCCTTTTTAAAGAAACCTTTAATTATGTTAGCGAATTTATGCGTGAAAAATTTAGCAAAGCAACCTTTGGATAAGGGAAAGGAATAGTTTTTATGAAATTTACATATAAAACTAATGGAGTATGTTCACGGAGTATTGAGATTGAAGTGGACGAGAATGATGTTATAAATAATGTAACATTTTTTGGCGGTTGCCACGGTAATTTACAGGGAATCGCGGCTCTGGTAAGTGGAAGAAAAGTAGATGATGTTATTAATACTTTGCAGGATATAAAGTGTGGGTTTAAAAACACATCTTGTCCTGCTCAGTTAGCACAGGCTTTAAAAAATTATAAAAAAGGTGAATAAGATGTTTGACGACAGTGATATGAAGATTGTAGGTAACAGGCCATCAGAAACTGTAAAAAGCACTAATAATACAAATACAGATAACCTTACTCCTGAGGAAATCAAAGCCGCTAAGGAATTAGGTCTTATTATTGCTGAAAAATTTTTAAGTGAATCGGATGCCATAACACCTACCGATAGCGACGATTCACAGATGCTTTTGCAGAGAAAACTGCTTTTATCTTTTACGGTTTCGGTATCTTTAGACGAATTTTGTCGCAGCGATAGTATTTCGGGTATTGCTGAAAAGAGTTTTTTAGATAAAATCAAGAGTATTTCGACTGAACTCTATAATTCCTGTAGTGATACAGGAGCCTTTTCATTTTATTTCTTAGCATATCGCCGACAGGATGATGTTGAGAGAAGAATTGGGCAGACCTTTGCTATGCTTTGTTCTCATGATGGCGACCCCATCTTTCAAGAATTAGGAGAAACGCTTTACTGTTGGTTCTCTTCGGTTGTTAAGGCGGCTACTGAAAAACTAAATCTTCAAAAATAGAAATAATCCTCCTGTATAAATCATACATTGATTTAGAGGGGGATTTTTTATGCCTACAATATATTTAAGTCCGTCAACTCAGGAATTTAATCCGTATGTTAACGGAGGCAACGAAGAATATTATATGAACTTGATAGCCGACGCCATGATACCGTATTTAAATGCAACTGGAATAGGTTTTACGCGCAATACTCCACAAATGACGGCGGCATCCTCAATTATCGCCTCAAATTCAGGTAATTATGATTTACATCTAGCACTTCATTCTAATGCAGCGGGAGGCGGTAGAGAGGGAACTGTTAGGGGAAGTGAGGTTTATTTTTTTCCGCAGAGTGCCGAGGGGCAGCGAGCGGCTGAAATAATTGCAAATAATCTGAAACTTATTTATCCAATCCCCGATTTAGTGCGAACGGTGCCCACAACAACCCTGGGTGAGGTTGTCAGAACAACAGCACCATCGGTACTTATCGAGTTTGCATATCATGATAATGTGGAGGATGCTAACTGGATTAAGAGTAATATTAACGAAATTGCGGAAAATGTGGTTTTATCTCTAGCAGATTTTTTCGGTATTCCATTTGCCGTTCCTCAGCCATTGTATACAGCAACAGTGCGTACCGATGGCAGCAATCTTAATTTGCGCGACCGACCGAGCCTTGAAGGTAGCATTATAACTGTAATTCCAAACGGTATGAGTGTAACTGTTTATTCGGATTACGGTGAATGGAGCCTTGTGCGATACGGTGAATTTACAGGTTATGTTTTCAATACCTTTTTAGTATAAAAAAGAATCGAGGTTATCCTCGATTCTTTTTGCTCTGTCATCTAAAAAGAAAACTGAAAATATTTTTAAAATTATCTTCGATAGAAATACCATTGTTTAGAGGTAGATATATGTAGGAGTAGAATACAAATGCAAGTGTTAATAAAAGTATAACCGATAAAATTAAAGTGAAAATATCAAGCCCTTTTTCGTTATGTTGGCGCCGTGCCGTAGATTTTTCATAAAGGTCATCTTCATATGTGGTTTTATTTTCATTGTCAAAGTGAAATACTTCGTCCTGCTCGTTCGATAATAGTTGATTTATGTTGTACGGATCAACTTCGGGTTCTATAGAAGCAGAGTCTTCTTTTTCTTTTATTATCTCTTCCGATATTATTTCGTCTTCGGAATTTGCATCTTCGGTTTTATTTTCATCATAATTATCCTGTGGTTGTTCCTCTGAATCAATAGGAGAGATTTCCTTCTGGGCTACCGCCTGAACAGGATATTCACTTAAATCTTTAATATAACCGTGCACGAGATTATTCATAATTTCTTTGCGGATTTTTTTATCCGAAGTTAAGAAAATCATTGATTGTGGACCACTTTCTATAATGCATCCGCCGAATTGGCCGTTATCGGTAATAAGCGGTACAGAATCCTTGATAATTAATAAATCGTCAGTCGATTTAACATCGTATATGTTTGTATTAATTTTTTCGCAGGAGTATCCTATGGATTTTGAGACCAGATTGATAATGCCGTCCTCACCGTTTAAATTACCAACAATAATTATAACACGGCTACGAGCAATACCTCTTTGTAGCACTTTAAGAAGAGTGGATTTATCATTTGCAGTGCTTGTAAGCAATCGCATCTGACAACTCCCACAAAGATTGAATTCAAATTCAAAATCTGTCGGCCCACAGTAATAAATGATTTCAGTTTTAATGTTGTTAACCATATTCCTACCTCATATAAATTAATTGTTTTTTACAATATAGTCATCCGAATAATGATATGGGCTTTTTAAATTATTAATCTGATACAAAACAAATGGTAGTTTTGGCTCAGAATTAACAGTTAACGGATAGCTGCCAACATCAGAATCATCTCTAATTGCTCTTGCAAAGACAACGGTTTTTGCCGATGGGAATTCAAAGGAGTCGGTAACTAAAGTTATAATTCTATCAGAACTTTCAACCGATAAATCACAGTTGTAGAGGCTTCGGAGTTTAATTTCACTTATCCATTGGTTGAAATCAGACTCTTTCGGAAACTTGGTGCGGGTGTAATCAAAATAATCGTTTTCTTTTTCGTTGGATGGATTATCGGTAAGAGTAAGTACGGCAAAAATTTTATATTCTATTTCTCGCTTTTTGGTTGTAAGTTTAATTTTCTGAAATTTAGATGCAAATTCCTTATCCTTATAGTTTATAAGGTCAGAGAACATTGTACCGTTCTGAATATTATTGCCGTAGATAACGGTATTAGTTGAGAAATTTTCAAAATCTGTATTCGGTGCAAAGTAAAGCGTGCCATATTGAGAAGATTGTCTTATATAATTTTTATTTTTATAGAAATTATTTTCGCGGTAAGTACAAATAGGATTATTAATTTTTGTTCCGTCTATTGTGATCCATCCCGAAATATCCGGATTAATTTCATTAAGGGCGGCAAAATCATAATAATTTCCATGAATATCTTTAATTTCGGAGTCGGACCAATATGTCTGGATGTTTTTAATTAGTTGCTTTTCGGAATTATCTTTTGCCAGAGTGTTAACCGAAATTATCGTTACTATTAATACAGCCAAAACAAGTAAGAAGGAAGTAACTGTGGTTATTGGGCAAAGTATAGATTCCTTAGTTGAATTTATTGTGGTTAAGCGATGAAAACAATCCTTAAAATAAAGGTTAATTTGAGGTAGTTTAATGCGGAATTTCACACCGTGCTTTTTAATTACCTTTTTCTGCAATTTTTCAAGCGGTGAGATATGCGAAGAATTATTAAAAACAGATAAATGATCTTCAGGTTTTTGTGTTTTAACCTGCTCATTGGTTAGGTAGGCGTTGAGGGAGTCCTTCATAAACAGAAGACTCGAATTTATATAATGAGGCTGCTCGGACAAACAATTTATATTCTCGATATCTATAGAATATTCGGGTAAAATTTTAGGCAGACACTCAATATAACGGCGAACAAGGTCGAAGGCGGTAAAGCAGGCCGCACACCGTATTGCTTCACGTGAAAGGAACGGGGATAGGCTAAGTTGTCTAACCCAAAAATGCGTTCCGTCGCATAAGGCTACGTATACGGTTCCAACAGGCTTACCTTCACTGGAGGAAGGCCCTGCAACACCCGTTATTGCGACTGCAATATCTGCACCGCTTAAAGTTTTTACTCCTATAGCCATTTCGGCGGCAGTTTGTTTGCTTATTGCGCCGTAATTTTTAAGTGTCTCTTTGTGTACCGAAAGAGCATACTGCTTAATGCGGTTTGAATAAGAAGTAATACCTATTTCGAAAACATTTGAAGAATTCGGCACGGCAGTTATAAGTTCGGACATAAGACCGCCTGTACACGATTCGGCAGTTGCTAATTTAAGTCCGTTTTCAAGAAGCAGATCAACAACCTTTTGCTCAATTTTATCGCTTTTGTCGGAAAAAACATCGTCTCCAAGTAAAAGTTTGATTTTGTTTTTTGTTTTATCAAGCAGTGAATCTGCGTCGACCTGAGAGTTGCCGAATGCTATTACCGAAATTTTGGTATAAAGGTTTAAATGTTTTATGGTAACCAGGGGATTTTTAGATGATGAAAATTCAACAAGGGTTTGATCAATATACTCAGCCAAATCTGACGACACATAAACAGCACCAACTGCAGTATGTTCAAAATTCTGTCTTGAATTGCTTTTTGAAAAAATTAAATTGATAGATTTCTGTGCGGCTTCATAATCAGTAGGGAGAACCACAATAGGTGTACCTTTATAAGAAGAATAAATTCCTGTTATTTTCCCGTTTCCGTCGGTGAAATAGTTCTTTTTATCAAAACAAATAGCGTGGTCTTGTAAATTTTCTAAAAATTCACTGCAGAGAAAAACGGACGTACTATGCCGCACACTTTTCTTAATAACCGAAATTAATGATTCGGGCGTAGCAAAAACAACCGAAATTTCACATTTTTGTGAAGAAATCAGCAGATTTAAAATATCACTGTTAATTTTTTGATTTTCTAAAGCAATTAAGGTGCTTTTCAAAAAATCACTCCTGACATATGTATGAATATACCGTGCCTTCCACAGCTTTTTCTATAAGATTTTCAATATCAAGGTTTTGCTCAGCGGCAACACACTGCTCTATTGTGGGCCTTGTTTTTGGATGCTTTGGAGTAAAAACTGTGCAACAATCTTCATAGGGCTGAATAGAGATTTCAAATGTATCAATTTTTCGGGAAATATCAACTATCTCTTCCTTGTCCATTCCAATGAGGGGACGCAGCACTGGTATGTTGCATACAGTATCGGTTGCAGCTAGGGCTGGTAGGGTCTGACTGGCTACCTGGCCTAAGCTCTCACCCGTAATCAAAGCTAAGCAGCTGCGCTCTTTAGCTAAGCGCTCAGAAATGCGCATCATCATACGGCGCATAATAAGTGTAAAATATTCTTCGGGACAATTTTCTGCAATCTGCTGTTGAATTTCGGTAAAAGGGACAATTCCCAAACGGATAATACCGCTGTATTCCGAAACCTTTTCAAGCAGACTCTTAACCTTCATTTCGGCGCGTACACTTGTATACGGTGGACTCGCAAAATGAATTGCATTAAGCTCAAGCCCTCTTTTTGCCATTGTCCATGCGGCAACGGGACTATCAATTCCGCCTGAAATGAGAATTGCCGCCCTACCTGCCGTTCCAACGGGAAGACCGCCCGCGCCTACGAACTGTCCTGCTCTGATATATGCATTAAAGTCGCGAATTTCAACATAAACGGTAATCTCAGGATTATGAACATCAACCCTTAAATGAGGGAAGCTTTCCAGCAAATGACCGCCGATTTCCATACAAATTTCGGGAGATTTAAGTGGGAACTTCTTATCAGAGCGTTTGGCTTCTACCTTGAAGGTTTTAGCATTTTTTAATGCTTCAGCAAGATAAGGTGCCGATTTTTCTATAATATCATTAATATCCTTTTCACAAACACAAGCCTTGGAATATGCAGCAATCCCAAAAATTTTGCCTACTCTTTCAAGCGCTGTATCTATCGGAAAATCTTCGTTTAAAGGATCAATGTAAATTGTCGATTGGGCCTTCTTAACCGAGAAATTACCGAGAGGAGATAAGCTTTTTTTAATATTTTTAATAAGCGTGTCCTCAAAACTGTTACGGTTAAGCCCTTTAAGCACGAGTTCACCATTTTTAATTAGAATAATTTCCTTCATATCAGTATGCCTTTCGGAGAAATTTTGTAGCCTTTATTAGTGCTTCGCATAGCGTGTCAACTTCCTGTTCGGTGCTAAAACGGCTGAAACTTATACGTAGGGAAGAATCTATTTGTTGATTGGAGAGTCCTATAGATTCAAGAACATAACTTTTTTTGCCTTTTGCACATGCACTGCCGCTTGAAACAAAAACACCTTCAGCCTCAAGAAAATGCAGTACAGTTTCCGATTTGTAGCCGTTCACCGAAATGTTGATAATATACGGAAGACAGTCTTCGTCAGAATTAACTGTAACAAAGCCCAAAGATTTTAATTTATCTGCGCAATAATTCCATAACTTTTTTTGGATGGCTAATTGCGAAGAAATATCGGGTAATTCCTCACAAGCGCCTAGTAGGCCCGCAATATTTGGCATAGGGTGTGTTCCCGAGCGTATGCCCGATTCTTGTCCGCCACCTAAAACGGAGGGAGTAATTAAAACACCCTTTTTGATGTATAAAAAACCAATGCCCTTTGGTCCGTGAATTTTATGTCCGCTAATACTTAAGAGGTCTACACCTAAATTTTTAACATTAATCGGCATTTTACCATAGGCTTGTACGGCGTCGGTATGTAAAAGGGCTGGGGCGCGCGATTTAATAATTGCCTCTTTTGCGTCCTTTACAGGCTGAATAGTGCCAATTTCATTATTAACGAGCATAACGCTTACAAGCACGGTTTTATCATTTATTGCCGAGAATAAATCTTCTTTATTGATGGTGCCGTTTTTTTGGGGCTTTAGGCGAATTATTTCAAAGCCTTCATTTTCTAAAGAATTTATAGTTTCTTTTACTGAAGGATGCTCAATATCTGTTGTTACAATTCGGTTGCCTCGGCGTTTAAGCTTTCGTGCAGCACCAAATATTGCAATATTGTTAGCCTCAGTTCCTCCGCTAGTAAAATATAGCTCATTAGCATTAGCTCCTATACTTTGCGCTAAGGTTTTACGTGCAAGATTGAGCAGCTCTTCTGCGCGTATTCCGACTGTATGTAACGAAGATGGATTACCCCAATTTTCACACAGCGCCGAATTGATATATTTTATCGCAGTATCACAGGGCTTTGTTGTAGCACTGTTATCTAAATAAATCATATAACACCTCATTTTACCTATCCATTATACAATAAAAAAATAATATTAACAACAGTTATTTTGCCTTAGAATTGTAAATTTTTTGATTAATGGGAGAAAATGGGGAACTATATTTTAGAAAGGGCGTGTTTTATTGAAAAAAAGGACTTTTATTAAGATACTTTCTTACCTATTGGCGCTGCTTGCAGTGGTAGCGGTATTTGGATTTAAATACTATAAACGAGCTCAGGTGTTTGAAAGTGAAATCACCTATACCTATTCCCGTTCGCTTGAAGAGGTCAATTCTAGCCTTAATAAGATAAATGTTGCGCTTCAAAAGCTTCCGTTAATATCTTCGGCAGGGCAGATAACCCAACTTGCAACTAATATTTATACCGAAGCCAAAATAGCAAAGCAAGCATTTGCCCAATTACCCACAGAACAAACAGGCTATCAAAATATAAATAAATTTTTATCACAGGTTGGCAATTATACCGTGTTTTTAGCAGAAAAGGTTATTGATGGCGGAGAAATTAATGATAGCGAAAAACAGAATATTGAGGCTCTGTCGGGTATGGCGGAGAAAATATCAGAGAGCTTTGGGATTATGCAGATGAATATTAATAATAACGGTTACTGGGCCGAAACACTGGGGGATAACATTGAAACTATTGTTGCCGACGATATGTTTTTAAATTCCCTTAATGTTCTTGAAGAATCAATTATAGACTATCCCACACTTCTTTATGATGGGCCATACTCCGACCATATTTCCTCGGGGACTTCATATCTTGCCCAAAATTCTCAACCAATTACCGAAGAAACGGCATTTAATATTGCGGCAAACGCTTTAAGAATTGACAAAGAGGAGATAACTGTTGATAATTACGATAACGGGAAAATTCCTGCTATAAATTTTGTTTACGGCGAGGGTGCGGCGTCGGTAAGCACAAACGGTGGATATTTAATTAGCTTCAGAAAATACAATGTGGGGGAAGAAATAAATTTAACCTACCGTCAGGCGCAGATTAAGGCTGAAAAATTTGTTGCCGAAATACTAAGCCAGACCTTCAGTGTTAATTATTATTTTTTTGATAACGGTACCTGTGTTTTTAATTTCGCCCGTACCGAAGGCGGTGTAATTTTCTATCCGGATTTAATTAAGGTAGGGGTGGATATGTCTAACGGTGATATAGTATTTTTTGATGCCAGGGCGTATATAATGAATTATAAGGAAAGGAGCCTAAATCTTCCACCCGAAGAGCGCATCGGGGAAGCAAAGGCTCTGCTAGACGGTTCGCTTTCGGTATCCAGCACCTCATTAGCCTTGATTCCAACCGATGGAGAATACGAAAAGCTATGTTATGAATTTTTATGTAAAAACAACAAGGGTAAGGAATTTTTAATCTATATTAACACCGAAACGTTAAAGGAGGAACAGATTTTTACCGTTTTTAAAACAAATGGTGGAACTTTAGTAAAATAATGCTTGATTTTTTTGTTTGCTTATGGTATTATATTTGAGCATTTGATTTCACTTGGTCCTTACAAGTGGGTTTGATGCCGAAAAATTCGACATTGAAGCGGATGGTCCTCTGCAAATTTTGTAAGAACATCTGAGAAGTCTTAAGGAGGAAAAATGATGGATGCTGTAAAGAATTTAACAGCAGGAATGCTTAAAGCTGATGCTCCCGAGATTAAAATTGGTAGTACAGTCCGCGTTCATGTAAAGATTCGCGAAGGCGAGAGAGAAAGAATTCAGGTTTTTGAGGGTACTGTTATTGCTCGTAATAACAGCGGTATTGCCGAAACCTTCACTGTTAGAAGACTTTCTTATGGTGTAGGTGTGGAAAGAGTATTCCCCGTACATTCGCCGAATGTTGCTAAAGTAGAGTTGGTTCGCAACGGTAAAATCCGCCGTGCTAAGCTTTATTATCTTCGCGACAGAGTTGGTAAGGCAGCAAAAGTTAAAGAGCTTATTGGCTAAAAAATTAAAGGGGACTTTATTGAGTCCCCTTTTTTTCCTTTTTGAAAGGTGGGATATTTCGTGGAGCATACTAATGAAAAAAGCATAAATGTGGGTAATGGTATTGAAAAATCACAGTTAAAGCGTGAGCTTTTCGATTGGTTGGAGATATTTGTTGTTGCAGTATCAATAGTAATTATCCTTTTTACATTTGCTTTCAAGGTAGTAACAATTAGTGGAGACTCAATGCTTAACACTCTGCATAACGGCGAAAGGATTTTAATTTCTAACCTTTTTTATAGTCCGGAACGTGGAGATATAGTTGTTATTTCACGAAATGAGTATAATTCAACCCGCTTTACAAGCAATGAAAACTGTATTATCAAACGAGTAATAGCAACTGAGGGGCAGGTTGTTGATATTGACTTTAAAAAGGGGATTGTCTTTGTTGATGGTGTAGCACTCAGTGAGGATTATACCAATACACCCACTAATACTATGGGTGATGTACAGTTTCCTGTAATAGTTCCCGAAGGCCATGTATTTGTTCTTGGAGATAATAGAAATACCTCTTCCGATAGTCGTTATTCCACTTTGGGAGATAACGGAATGGTTGATACAAAAAACATTTTAGGAAGAGCAGTTTTAAGACTCTTGCCTGTTAACCGATTTGGAGTTTTGTTAGATGAATAATAATATTCAAACTATTCAGTGGTTCCCGGGCCATATGACCAAAACAAAGCGTAAGATTGCCGAGATTTTACCCCTTATTGACGCTGTTGCAGAGGTTGTTGATGCGCGAATTCCCATAAGTAGCCGCAACCCTGACCTTACCGAAATGATAGGTACTAAGCCAAGAATAGTTTTACTTAATAAATGTGATATGGCAGACCCATTGCAGACTGAAAAGTGGATAAGCTTTTATAAAACACAGGGTATTTCTGCTATTGGAATAGACTGTAAGAACGGTAAAGGTATTGAAAAATTCAAAAATACTGTTAAGGATTCCTTAAAAGAAAAATTGGAACAGTATAGGCTCAAGGGTATGGTAGGCAAACCTTTAAGAGTTATGGTTGTAGGTATACCTAATGTCGGTAAGTCCTCATTTATAAACCGAATTGCAGGTAAATCAGGCGCTAAGGTTGAAAACCGTCCCGGAGTAACAAGGGGAAATCAGTGGTTCAGTATTGATAAAGAGCTTGAACTTTTAGATACACCTGGAGTCTTATGGCCTAAATTTGAGGATAACACCGTTGGAGAACGACTTGCCTTTACCGGCGCTGTTAAGGATAGAGTTCTCGATACAGAACTTTTAGCTGTTAGATTGCTTGAAATTTTATCTGCCGATTATAGCGAATTACTTATATCGCGCTACGGAGACTTAGATTTAAGTCTTGAGCCTTACGACCTGCTTTGCGCGATAGGTAAAAAAAGAGGAATGGTTATAAAAGGCGGTGAAACCGACACTCAAAGAGCGGCCGAAATGCTATTAGAAGAATACCGAAATTGCAAAATTGGTAAAATTACTTTGGAGAGGGTATAATGCCTGATTATAGTATTGAAAATGAAGTTCAAGGTCGCGGATATAGGTATATTTGCGGTGTTGATGAAGCAGGACGCGGTCCGTTGGCCGGTCCCGTTTGCGCGGCGGCTGTAATACTTGAAAGCGGTACTGAAATTGAGGGTCTTAATGATTCCAAGAAGTTAACCGAAAAGAAAAGGGAGCAGCTTTTTGAAGTAATCAAAGAAAATGCTGTTGCCTATTCGGTAGCTTTTGCGAGTGTTGAGGAAATTGAGGAACTTAATATTTTAGGTGCTACTTTCCTTGCTATGAAAAGAGCGGTTGAAGGGCTATCGGTTAAGGCGGATTTTGCTATTATTGACGGTAATCGTTTGCCTGATTTTAACATTGAGGCACTGACTGTTATAAAAGGCGACGCAAAATCAATGTCGATAGCGGCGGCATCGGTACTTGCTAAGGTTACAAGGGACAGGCTACTGCTTCAGTACGATAAAGAATATCCCGAATATAAATTTGCTGCGCACAAGGGGTATGGCACTAAGGCGCATTATGATGCTATTAAAACATATGGAATAACACCGATACATAGAAAATCATTTTTAAAGGGTGTAATATGAAAACTGCTAGAAACGAGGGTAAAATTGCCGAGCTTATGGTGGCGGGATATCTTCGGAGTCGGGGTTGTATAATTGCCAAAATGAACTATCACAGCCGCTTTGGTGAAATAGATATTATTGCCGAGACCCGAAAAACAGTAATGTTTGTTGAGGTAAAACTACGTTCGGAAAATTCACTATTTTCCCCCAGAGAAGCGGTGAATGCAGGCAAACAACGGAAAATAATTTTAACCGCTCAGGATTTTCTTTCAAAATCCAATATTCCTGAACTTCAACCAAGATTTGATGTCGCTGAGGTGTATCTTATTAAGGCGCCTGATGGCAAAGAAAAATATAAAATTAATTACATAAAAAATGCTTTTGAAACATAGGCTGGTTTCGGTCAGCCAGAAGGGGCGATAATTTTGAATTATATCAGTACAAGAAATAATAAATTGAAGGCAACAGCCGCCGAGGCTATTGCAAACGGAATTTCGGGAGAGGGTGGACTTTTCGTTCCCGAAATCATCCCCACCTTAAATTCTTCCGATTTTGATGCTCTTTGTAAGTTAGATTATAAGGGTAGAGCTAAGTATATTTTAAAATATTTTCTTACAGATTTTAGCGAAAGCGAAATCAATTATTGCGTCGAGGGAGCTTACACAGGTAGTTTTCAAAATGAAGAACCCGCACCTATAGCAAAGCTTGGCAAAAATATCAATATGTTAGAGCTTTGGCACGGACCTACCTGTGCTTTTAAGGATTTAGCCTTACAGCTTTTACCGTATTTACTTACAACCGCTGCTAAAAAAGTTAACTCAGGCAAGGAAACCGTTATTTTGGTTGCCACAAGCGGCGATACAGGTAAGGCTGCACTTGAGGGCTTCCGCGATGTAGAAAATACAAAAATTATAGTATTTTATCCGTCGGACGGTGTTAGCCCAATGCAGAAGTTACAGATGGATACGCAGGCAGGTGAAAATGTATATGTTTGCGCAATTAAGGGTAATTTTGACGATGCTCAGACAGGTGTTAAAAAGATTTTCACCGATAAGGAGATTATCAACAAATTAGCCGATGCGGGAAAACTTTTTTCAAGCGCTAACTCAATTAACTGGGGAAGACTTGTTCCGCAGTTAATTTATTATGTATCGGCATACTGCGATTTAAAGAAAAGCGATAGCATTACCGATGGCTTCAATGTGGTTGTTCCTACAGGCAACTTTGGTAATATTCTGGCAGCTTACTATGCAAAGCAGATGGGAGTGCCGATAAAGAAACTTATCTGTGCTTCAAATGCCAATAATGTTCTTACCGATTTTATCAATACGGGTGTTTATGATCGCAACCGTAAGTTCCATACAACTATTTCTCCCTCAATGGATATTCTCATTTCAAGCAATCTTGAAAGAATGCTTTTCGAGTTATCGGGGGCTGACAGTGATAAAATTACGGCAATTCAGAATAGCCTTGCAACCGAAGGCACCTTTAAAATTGACGGTGATATTTTAGCTAAATTGCAAGACCTTTTCTATGGCGGCTGTTGTGATGATATTCGTACTAAGTCGACTATTAAAAAGGTGTTCGATGAATTTGGATATTTGTCCGATACACATACTGCGGTGGCTTTAGCGGTTTATGAGGATTATGTTGAAAATACAGGGGATAACACACCAGTTATTATTGCATCAACTGCTTCACCTTATAAGTTTGCGAATGATGTTTATTCGGCTTTAGGCGGTAATTCCGATTCGGATGAATTCGGTATTTTAGAGGCTTTATCGGTTGACACAAAGACCGAAATTCCAACACCAATCAGTAATTTGAAATCTGCTGATATCAGGTTTAAAAATGTAGCCGAAAAGCAAGAAATGCCAAAGGTTGTATTACAGTTTTTAGGTATTTAAAAAGTTTTACCCGACTGCCAGGCAGTCGGGTACTTTAAAATTACATTTTTGCTTTAAAGGTGTTGCAGCAGGTGTCTGTGCAATCACAGGCACGGCAACCGCCAACACTGATTTCACCTGCTACACAGCGGTCGTCCTTAGCGTGATATTCACAGGTTTCCACATGGCATATAATTCCATTAATCTTGTTCTTTTGTTCCATTTTTCTTTTCCTTTCAAATTAATTTTGCCCTTTGGCTTTATTATTGTTTGCATTATGATTTTAACTATTCAGTGGAGGTGATTATTTTGTCAGTTTACACAATTTCCGATTTACATTTATCTTTTGGCACCGATAAGCCGATGGATATTTTTCGCGGTTGGGAAAATTATATCGACAGAATAACGGCCAATTGGAATAGGTTAGTAAATGAAAATGATACTGTTATTTTACCCGGGGATTTATCCTGGGCACTTAAACTTGAAGATACTCTTGAGGATTTTAAATACCTCGAAAATCTTCCCGGCACCAAAATAATCGGAAAGGGAAACCATGATTTGTGGTGGACTACCAAGAAAAAAATTGAAGAATTTTTTAAAAAAAATGAGATTAAAACTGTAAAACTACTGTTTAACAATGCATATTTGATTGAAAATATCGCTATTTGCGGAACAAGAGGTTGGTTTTACGACGCAGCCCAGACCGATAAAAAGGTTGTTTTGCGTGAGGTGGGCAGACTAGAAACCTCTATAAAAGAGGCGCTGAAATTTAATGCTGAGCCCGTTGTTTTTCTACATTATCCACCAGTATATTCAGATATGGTATGTCAAGAACTTTTTGAAGTATTGAAAAAATATAAGATTAAAACGGTTTATCACGGTCATATACACGGTGCAGGATTTAATAAATCGGTATCGCAATTTGAAGGTGTTTCTTTTAAATTAGTATCGTGTGATTGTGTTGATTTTACTCCACTATGTGTTAAAAAATAAAAAATTTGAAATTTTTGCAAAAAAATGTGGAAAAATTTTGATATATATGATATAGTAATATGAGATAAAAATCTACGGAGGTTTTATAAATGAGTTTAAAAGGAACAAAAAAGGTTGATACCAACAGATATCAACTCGAAATCGCTGTTGACGGTGTGAAATTCGGCGAGGCAATAGAAAAGGCTTACCGTCAGAATGTAAAGAAAATGAACATCCCCGGCTTCAGAAAGGGTAAGGCTCCGAAAAAGTTCATTGAAAAAATGTACGGAGAAAACGTTTTCTACGAGGATGCTTTAAATATTCTTTTTCCCGATGCGGTTGAAGCCGCTATTGAAGAATCCGGCCTTGCCTATGTTGATGATAAGATTGATACCGAGATTGTATCCATCGGCGCTGAGGGTGTAGAGTTCAAGGTAACTATTACCGTTTCACCCGAGGTTACTCTGGGCGACTATAAGGGAATTAAGGTTGAAAAGTTAATGGTTCAGGTTGAGGAAGCAGAGATTGAGGACGAAATCAAGCGTATGGCTGATCGTAACGCGCGTATGGTATCGGTTGAGGACAGAGCTGCTCAGCTTCAAGACATTACAGTTATTGACTTTGAAGGTTTTATTGACGGGGTCGCTTTTGATGGTGGAAAAGGTGAATCTTTCTCGTTAACACTCGGTTCAGGTCAGTTTATACCCGGTTTTGAGGACCAGGTTGTTGGCCACAATATTGGGGAAGAATTTGATGTTAACGTTGAATTTCCTGCAGACTATCAGGCACAAGAACTTGCAGGTAAACCCGCAGTATTTAAGGTGAAACTACACGAAATCAAGGTTCGTGAATTACCCGAAATTGATGATGAATTTGCAAAAGATGTAAGCGAATTTGATACACTCAGTGAGTTAAAGGCTGATATTAAGGCTAAAACTCTTGAGAGAAAGCAGAGAACTGCCGATGAGCAGGCTGAAAACGATATTGTTGACATAATTGTAGACGGTATGAAGGCTGAAATCCCTGAAGCTATGATAAACAACAGGGTAAACCAGATGGTACAGGATTTTGCCTACCGACTCCAGATGCAGGGTATGAATATTGAAACTTATGTTCAGTATACCGGCTCTACACTTGATGAGTTCAAGAGCACCTTCCGTCCGCAAGCCGAAAAGCAGGTTAAAATCCGCTTAGCACTTGAAAAGATTGTTGAGCTTGAGAACATTACTGTATCTGATGAGGATCTTAACGCTCAGATAGAAAAGATGGCTGAGGGCTATGGTATGACTGCTGAGCAGATTAAGGCTGCTGTTCCTACAAAGGAAATTGCTAAGGATTTAGCAGTAAATAAAGCTATTGACCTTGTTAAAGAGGCTGCAGTTATAACTGAGGTTGAGAAGAAAACCGAGAAAAAAGCAGCAGCTAAGAAGCCTGCCGCTAAAAAGGCAAAAACCCAGAAAACCACCGAAAATAAAGACGCTGAATAATTGATTATAATTTTTGCGTTTAGTTCATAATATTACGGAGGTGTAGATTATGGATATGAATTTTGTTCCCTATGTTGTTGAGCAGACAAGTAGAGGTGAGCGCTCTTACGATATTTTTTCAAGGCTCTTAAATGACAGAATTGTAATGCTTTGTGATCAGGTTAATGATACTACAGCCAGTCTTGTTGTAGCTCAGATGCTTTTCTTAGAGGCTCAGGACCCAGATAAAGACATAAGTTTTTATATTAATAGTCCAGGTGGTTCCGTGTCTGCAGGTATGGCTATTTACGATACGATGCAGTACATTAAGTGTGATGTCAGCACCATTTGTATGGGTATGGCAGCGAGTATGGGCGCTTTTCTACTCGCTGCAGGAACAAAAGGCAAGCGCTTTGCTCTGCCTAATAGTGAAATTATGATTCACCAGCCCTTAGGTTCTGCTGAGGGTCAGGCAACTGATATTTTAATTCATGCCCGTCATATTGAGCGCATCAGAGAAAATATTAATAATATTTTATCCGAGCGTACCGGTCGTCCGCTTGAGGAAATCCGCCGCGATACCGAGCGTGATAACTTTATGAGTGCTCACGAAGCACTTGATTATGGTCTTATCGATAAGGTTATCACCAATAGATAGGAGAATATAATGCCTACAAATAATGAAAAGAAGGTTCGCTGTTCTTTTTGCGGCAAAACGCAGGATGAAGCGGTGCGACTTATTGAAGGTCCGGGCGTTTATATCTGTGATGGCTGCATATCTTTTTGCAATTCCTTGCTTACTGAGGATGATGAGTTTTTAGGTAAGCCTAAAAAGAACTCTGCAAAAAAGAAAACTGAAGAGTTTAAAATGCTGAAACCTGTCGAAATCAAGGAAAAGCTTGATGAATATGTAATCGGTCAGGAGGAGGCTAAGAAAACTCTGTCGGTTGCGGTTTATAATCACTATAAACGTATTTTCAAAAACAGTAACAGCGATGTTGAACTTAGTAAAAGTAATGTTGTGCTTTTAGGGCCTACCGGTGTAGGCAAAACCCTACTTGCGCAGACACTTGCTAAAATTATTGATGTGCCGATAGCCATTACCGATGCTACAACACTTACAGAGGCGGGTTATGTGGGTGAGGATGTTGAGAATATTCTGCTTCGTCTTATCCAAGCGGCTGATTTTGATATTGAAAAGGCTCAGCACGGTATTATCTATGTTGATGAAATAGATAAAATCGGCAGAAAGAGTGAAAACACCTCAATCACTCGCGATGTAAGCGGTGAGGGTGTTCAACAAGCCCTTTTAAAAATCCTTGAGGGTACTGTTGCCAATGTTCCCCCTCAGGGCGGCAGAAAGCATCCGCAACAGGAATTTATTACTATTGATACAACCAATATTTTATTCATTTGTGCAGGTGCTTTTGACGGACTTGATAAGGTAGTTGAGCGCCGTTTAGGCGGCAGTAGCTTAGGATTTGGTGCCGAGGTTAAATCTAAAAACGATATCGAGAGTGAAACTGCTAATACCAGAGTTACCCCACAGGATTTAGTGAAGTTCGGTATGATACCTGAGCTTGTGGGTAGACTTCCTGTAATAACAAGCCTTAAAGCGCTTGATAAGGAAACCCTGGTGCGAATTATGACCGAGCCTAAAAACTCGATTATAAAGCAATATCAGGCACTTTTTAGTATGGATAACGTAACTCTCGAATTTGAAACCGAGGCTTTAGAGGCGGTTGCCGATTTAGCTATTAAGCGTAAAACGGGTGCGAGAGGACTCAGAGCAATTATCGAGGACCTCTTAACCGATTTAATGTTTAATATTCCGTCGGACTCTACCGTTTCAAAAATTACTATTACTGCCGATACTGTAAACGGTGGCAGTGCGGTAATAACCCATACTAAGAAAGCAGTATAAGCTAAAAAGGCTGTGTAAAAACACAGTCTTTTTTAATTTCTGGTTGAAAAAGATTTACAAATTTGAAAATAGTGGTATGATATTGGGGGAGATGATTTTAATGCTGATAGCATTCGAGCAGGTAGGGAAGCTACTTATTTTTATAGCCATTGGTTACATATTAGGTCATTTTAATATTGTTGATAAAAAACATTCTAAGATTTTATCGGTTATTCTCGTTTATTTTGTATCGCCCTGTACCTCTGTTAAATCTCTATCAAGCGGTTTTACTATCGATTATTTAAAAAACTATTATCCTATGATAATAGCGTCGGTAGTTTTATTGCTCGTATTTATATTTGTTGCTTTTTTCGTTTCTAAACTGTTCACTAAGAACAGCTATGAGCAAAACGTATATCATTATACCTTAACAATTCCAAACTATGGCTATATGGGTTATTCTTTGGCAGAAGGGCTTTTTGGTTCTCAGGGACTATTAAATATGGTTGTTTTCTGCCTATTTATAAATATTTATATTGCCTCTGTCGGTTACGTTATGCTGACAAACCAGAAGTTTACTCATAAATTGTTTTTTAAACCTATTTTCGCGGGACTTATTATTGGTATCTTCTTTGGTATTACACAAATTCCAATGCCGTCCCTCGTTAACGATATTGTTAACACCGCGTCTGCGTGTCTATCTCCTCTTGCAATGTTACTTACAGGTATTGTAATTTCTGAATTTAATTTTAAAGATTTGATTACAGATAAAAAGGCGTATATTGTGTCGGCTCTCAGACTGATTGTTATACCGATTACCGTGTTACTTGTTTTAAAACCGTTTTTAAATCCTGATATTGTAACAACAGCTGTTCTTTATTATGCGCTTCCTTGCGGACTAAACACAATAGTTTATGCAAAATCGGTTAATGAAAACTACATTTTAGGCGCTAAATTTGCGGTGGTTTCCAACATTTTATCACTGCTTACACTGCCATTGATTCTATCAATCATATAACAAAAGCCGAGGGTAATTCTCGGCTTTAAATTTTATTCTCTCTTGCATAATAGAAGATATATTGCTGATAAATTCCGGCGTATGCGCTATCAATTTCGCGAAGTTCACCGACAAACATTTTTTCCAGCGCTCTTTTTATCCATACGTCTTTAGGAAAGGCGTCCAAGTGACCGACTCCGAAAAGCAGAACACAGTCGGCAACCTTGTTGCCTACACCGTAAATTTTAAGTAGTTCTTCACGTGCGACATCGGTGGAAATGCCTGAAAGTTTATTTAAATCTATTGTACCGTTGGCGACCTTTGTTGCGGCGTCGAGTATGTATTTTGCTCTGAAACCGCTTCTCAGTACGCTCAAATCGTCCACTGTGAGTGCGGCGATTTTCTCTGCAGCAGGGAAGGTGTAACCGCCATCTATTTTCTCGCCGAAATTTTCACAAAGGCGTTCAATTATGCCTTTAATTCTAGGAATATTATTGTTTTGCGAAATTATAAACGAGCAAAGTGTTTCCCAAGGATCCTGTTTTAAAATACGGATTCCCTTACTGAAAAAGGCAGCAGTCTTTAATTTTTCATTTTTAATTTCCCCGATAATCTCATTATAATCACGCCTAAAATCAAAATATTCTTCCCAGATATTTTGATATTCGTTTTGTGTTACATTATAAAGAATAATAGTATTTTCTTTCTGTTCAATCTTTAAATATCTGCCATTAGCAATACCACACCAAACAGTAGGGGAAATAGACGACCAGCGGAAAGCCTGACCGCAGTCGAGTGTGGCAGAAAGCTCGAAGCAGTCTAAATCATAAATATATGTATTACCATTTTTAAATTCAGTTTTCATAATAAAACAACCTTTAAAAAAAATCTATTCCAATTTTATCACATTTATAGTATAATCACAAGTGGAGATGATAAAAAATGAGAGATGATATTTGCACTATACCCGTAAGCGAGGTTTTTGAAACCGACGATGGCTGTCCGATTTGCCGAATGAAAAAGACAGTGGAGGACCACATTATCGATTATATTATGGGCGCCGCTATGATGGAGCCTGATGTTCGTATTGAAACCAACAAAACAGGTTTTTGTAACGAGCATTATGATATGATGCTCTCTCACAAGGGCAGACTTTCGCTTGCGCTGATGATTGAGACACATCTCGATTTTATTAACGAAAATGTACTCAATACAAAACTCTTTGAAACCAAGAAGGGAAGAGCGCAAAAGGCAGGCAATTTATCCGACAAATGTTTTGTTTGTGATAAAATTAATTGGGGTATGGAAAGAATGATAGATACTCTTTACCGTTGCTATGAAACCGAGAGAGATTTCAGAAATATGTTTGATAATCAGTCATGCTTCTGTATCCCGCATTATGAACTGCTCGTATCGGGTGCTAATAAAAAGAATATGCCGAGGTATCACAGTGAGTTTATAAAATCTATAACCGCCACCGTTAAAGAGTATAGCAAAACACTCTCACGTGACGTTAAAAATTACTGCAAGGTGTATAGCTATCAGAACAACAAGGACAACTGCGACTGGAAAAATTCAAAGGATTCCGTAGAGCGTTCTATATCATTTTTAATAGGTAAAGAAAAATAATTTTTACTTTACATAAAATCGCAAAAAATGTCGATGTTGATAACTTTTTCCTTTAAAATCAAGGGTTTTTCAACTTTTCCACCGACTTATCAACTTTTTTATGTTAACCTGCATAATATTTTACTAAGTTGTTAAAAATAGCCTTGAAAGGTTTGGTGGCATTGTTGCTTAAAGGAGTTAATAAAAAAGTTATTGAGATTAACGACACTGGTAATGAGGTTTTTGAAAAGGTTGTGCTTTATATAAAGCCTCAGTATACGGTGCTTTCAAATAAGGAACTCAAAAGAGAGGCGAAGGTGATTTTAAAGAATTATTCTTCGGAAGAATTTGATTATGAAACCGAGGGAATGGGTTCTAAAAAATTAGTGTTTACTCTTTTTTGTACACTAATTGCTACTATCGTGGTTTTGGCGCTCTGCCTAATTTTTTAACTAAATGTAAATTCAAAGCAAGTATGATTAAAATACTTGCTTTTTTCTTTGTATAAATATATAATCTATTGTAAGGGATGTGATTTTTTGGAAACTTCTAACATAAAGGTAGCTACTTCTTGTGGACTCAGGTATATAATAACAGCTCTTTTAACCTTTTTTATTTATTTATCGGTTACGGTTGTTATGGTGGGACTTTTCACAAGTAATATAGGTTACACTGTTTATAGCATTAAGGATGGCAAAACAACCGAGCTTTACCGCTATTACTACAGCGAGGGCGAGGACAATAAATATGCTGAGTTTGAAAAACAGGGCTTAGAGCTTCAAAAGGTGGAAACCCGCGCGGCTTTGTCGGGAACACCTAAAAGGGTTTGTGACGCTATCACTCAAATTTTAGGCGTTATTATACTTTTCGGTTTTATTAATAATTCATTAAATAAGCTTGGCGATGCAGACAGGAATTTAGTTTTGACAGGTAATATGGCGGAGGATAAGCTAAGGGGACTAAAAATTGGTCTTATTGCCAACGCTCCAATATATTTAAGCTATATTATTTTTCTTATGGCTAAGGCTGGTGTGATTTCAGGAAATTGGTATGCGGTTTTCAGATTTCTGAATTTCCCACAGTTTATGCTGATTAACACGCTTTACGGTCAGGCAACCTCAACAGCTATGGGTATTGCTTGGCAGAATGTGGCTTTAGGTGCTTTAACCTTTATAGTACTTCCGCTTTTTGCTTATATTTCCTATACTCTCGGTTATAAGCGGATAAACATAGGGGAAAGAATTGTTTATAAAAAGAAAAGGGTATAGGTGTAAAAATGGCAGGATTATTTGGCGGATTATTTAATTATGATAAAGAGGGACCTGGTGTAGAAAAGGACGCCCCTCAAAAGAAAGGTTTTATAGTCTTCTTTGAAATTTTCTTTAAGAATTTCTGGAAGCTGGCAATTTGCTCAGTTTGGTTTATTGCGCTTTGTATTCCAATTGTAACGAGCGGACTTGCCTTTGCAGGTTTTACCAATGTTGCAAGAAATATGGCACTTGACCGCCATTCCTTCGGAACGAGCGACTTTTTTGATACAATAAAAAAGAATTGGAAGCAGGCGCTTCCTACAGGAATAATTAATATAATTATTCTGCTGATACTTTTAGGTGATATTCTGTTTTTTTGGAACTCCACAGAAGGTGCTTTAATGCTCATTGGTCTTGCAGTGGTTGTAACGGTCTTGATACTCTTTATAATGATGCAGTTCTATATGTGGACCATTATGATTACCTTTAAGCTAAAGCTAAAGCAGATTTATATCAACAGCTTTAAATTTGCTTTAATAGGCCTTAAGAGGAATGTTTTAATTATTTTTGTTATGTTGCTCTTTTTTGCCGCAGTTTTTGGTTTAATCGCTATAAACGTCAATATCATTACATTGGTTGCAACACTCTTAATGATTTTTGCGATTCCCGGATTAACATTCCTGCTGATAGAGTTTAATACTTTTGAAAAAATCAAGAAATTTATGATAATTCCTTACTATAAAGACCATCCGGAAGAAGATTTAGAGCTTCGCAGAAGTATGGGAATTTTGGATGATAACAATTAGCTACGAGTCAATTCTATTTTGAGTTTACCCCCCACTCTACTGAGAGTAGAGTGGGATTTTTTATTCTCATTTCAAGAAATAAATTCATAGAGATATTATATTAACAGTAGATTGAACTTAATTTTATTCGGTTTTATAATTTTATTGTACAACGAAAAGGTGGGTAAATTATGCAAACAAATATTGAAAAAACGATAATACCGATATTCCTATGTGTCGATGATGAATATGCACCGTTTGCGGCAGTAACGGTAAAATCTTTATTAGATAACGGCAGCGCTGATAAATTTTATAAAATTCATTTCTTAGTTAATGAATTGAAATATGAAAATCAGCAGAAAATATTAACGCTTAAATCAGATAATTCTTCTATTGACTTCATAAGCGTTAGTGAAATGCTGAAAAATAATGAGCACCTTTTTCACACACGTGATTATTATTCAACCACTACCTATTACAGATTTTTTATTCCCGAGCTTTTCGGGGAATATGAAAAGGGAATTTACATTGACAGCGATGTTGTTGTTTTATCGGACATAGCAAAGCTTTATGAAACCGATATAGGAGATAATATTTTAGGTGCGGTTACCGATGAGGTAGTTACCGATATTCCTGTTTTCAGCGATTATTCCGAAAGATTTTTGGGCATACCAAAAGAAAAATATTTCAATGCAGGAATTCTTGTTATGAATTTAGAACGAATGCGCGAAATTAATTTCCAGAATCAACTTTTTTCTCTTATGAAAAAATATAAATTCACGGTAGCTCAGGACCAGGACTATCTCAATGTTCTTTGTTATAATAGTGTAAAATATGTAGAGAAGGCTTGGAATAAAACACCCTTTAAAAATTGTGATACCGATATTTTGCCGCATATCGTGCATTTTAAAATTAATCTGAAGCCTTGGCATTATAGGGACATTCCTTTTCAAGACTACTTTTGGGAAAATGCTCAGAAAACTCAGTATTACAAAACTCTTATTTTAATGAGACAGAATTATAGTTCACAGGAAATCTTAAGAGACCAGGCCCAATATAAAAGCCTCCAAGACTTAGCGCTTAGTGAAATTCAAAAATCAAACAAACCGTCTTACATAAGACCGATATTAAGTAGGGGATAGTATGGAAAAAAGCAAGGAAAGACTTTTAATAATTGAAAAAATTAAACAGTATGAGCGCGAGGGTAAATTCGATATTGATGTTGAGCCCGACCCACCTACAGTACCGCTCAAAGTCGGTGAGGTAGATTATTTAAATAAGAAATTATCTTCAAAAATTAAAACTTTGTTTGCGAACTTTGTAGCGAAAATTTATTTCGATAATCAAATTAGAAAAAAAGAGCTTGTAATTAAAAAGGTTAAGGGTATTGAAAATTATTTGAATATAAAGGATAAAGGCATAATTTTAACCTGTAACCATTTTAACGCAAATGATAACTATGCTATAGACAGAACTCTTCAGCCATATTTAAAATTCCGCCGACTTTATAAAATTATCAGAGAGGGAAATTACACCACTTTTGGCGGATTTTACGGATTTCTCTTTAGAAACTGTAATACAATTCCGCTGTCGTCCAGTCTTGCTGTGTGGCGCGAAATGAGCGAGGCGGTTGATATTTTACTTTCTCGCGGAGAAAAGATTTTAGTATATCCCGAGCAGGCTATGTGGTGGAATTACAAAAAACCAAGGCCTTTAAAACCGGGTGCTTTTAACTTTGCTGTTAAAAGTAATGTGCCTGTGCTTCCAATTTTTATTACTATGGAGGATACCGAGAAAATAGGTGCCGATGGTTTTCCTATTCAAGCTTATACAATTCATTTTTCAGAGCCGATTTATCCTGATAGTAATAAAACACAAAAGGAAAATATGAAATTTTTAGCTGAAGAAAATTTCAGAGTATGGAAAAATATTTATGAAGATTTTTATTCGGTAAAGCTATCATATTCGGAGGAAAAATAATGAAGCTCTATTTAATAATAATCGGCATTGCTAATTTAATAATTGCCATAATTGATTCATCGATTTTTGACAGTTTTTTAGTGGCGCTTTTGTTTTCTTTGCTTTCAACAGTTTCGGTTATTGCGGTTGATGGCTTAACTGCATTTTTAATCCGACGTCTGCCCGAAAAATATTTTTCTGCCGACAGTCAGTTTTTTAATGTAAGTCTGAATGAACGCAATTTTTATAAAAAAATTAAAATTAAAAAGTGGAAGGATAAAATTCCTGAGCTTGGCGGATTTACAGGACTTCACAAAAGCAAAGTTGAGAGCAAAAATGACAGCGTATATCTTGCAAAATTCCTGATGGAATCAAATTACGGTGTTATTATACATATAGTAAATGCCATAACAGGATTTGTAATTTTGCTTCTGCCGATATCAGTGTTGGTAACCCTGCCTGTAGCTTTAGTTAATGCGGTTTTAACCTTTTTACCCACATTAGTGCTAAGATACAATACTCCTACACTAAAATTCCTATATTTAAAAACAAAAAATAAAGCCGTCTGACAAGACGGCTTTTATATATTATGGGGCTCTTATCGGTAATCTGTGGATAGGCCATGGCTATCGCCGATATTGCAGGATATCCTAAATGCGCCCCTGCAATATTATATGAAAAGTTAGGCAATTGGTGATTTTCTCACAAATAGAACGCCTAAGGTGTTTCTGCCGCAGTGAGAAGATATGGTGCAGCCAGCACGGGTTACAAATATTTCTTTAAATGGGAGAGCCTCTTTAACCACCGCCACTACCGAGTCAATAATTTCTTGGTCGCAACCTGCGTGGGTTACGAAAACTCTGTCAAGGTCAATATCAGCGGTATTTATAAGGCGTTCTGCAGCATACTCTTTAACAACATCGCTATATCTGCCTCGATATTTTTTATCAACACCCATTTTTCCGTTTTTAACGGTGATGCAGGGCTTGAGTTTTAAAAGATTTGCGCCGAAAGCTGCAACGGCTGAGCATCTGCCGCCCTTGTGCAGATATTCGAGGGAGTCAATTACAAAGGAAGCGTCAACCTTTGAAACTAAATCATTAACTTTCTCGGAAATTTCCTTGGCATCCATTCCGTTTGCCGACATTTCGGCTGCGGCCACAACTAAAAGTCCGCCACCTGTAGACAGATTTTTAGTATCAATAACATAAACATCCTCGAAGTCTGCCGCAGCAATGCAGCAGTTCTGATATGTAGAAGACATTTCTGAACTGATAGTAAAATGAACTACCGCGTAGCCTTGACTTGTGTATCTCTCAAAAAAGTCTGCTGCAGCAGGAATATTAATTGCTGAGGTTTTGGGTAGTTCGCCGGTTTTTGCGTGGTAATCATAAATGAAATCTGCATCTATATCCACACCGTCGGTATAGGTATTATCGCCCAAGGTAACGAGCAATGGGAGAATCCCCACATTGTATCTTTCAATTAATTCAGGATTTAAATCGGTTGTACTGTCTGATGTGATTATAACTTTTTTAACACTCATAGTTAAACCTCCATTAAAGTATGAATTTATTATATCACAAATTTCTGTTTTTAACAAGATTTTATTTTATTTGACAAAAACGCTATTATATAATAAAATAATCTTGTTTATAAGTTTTTTAAAAGGTGATTTTATGGATTGGACCGAAATTTCTATTACGGTTAAAAATAATGTTGCAACTATTGCTGCTGACATCTGCAATATGACCTTACGTTCCGGTATTTATATTGAGGATTATTCCGATTTAGAGCAGGGCGCATTGGAAATTGCCCATATAGATTTGATCGATGAGGAATTACTAAAAAAAGACCGCACAGTATCGGTAATACATCTTTATTTTTCCAGTGAGGATAATATTGCTGAGGCTTTATCATATTTAGAGCCAACATTAGCTGCGGCAGGAATTAATTATAAGTTAGATAAATCCGCAATTAAAGAAACCGACTGGGCAGATAACTGGAAAAAATATTTTAAGGTTACCGAGATTGGCAAACGGTTGGTAATTTGTCCGAGTTGGGAAGAGTATGTTAACGAAGATAAGGCTGTTCTAAAAATTGACCCGGGCGCCGCTTTCGGTACGGGTACACACGCTACAACCTCTCTTTGTCTTGAACTCTTAGAAAAATATACCGACTCCTCAAGTCATATTCTTGATATAGGCTCGGGTAGCGGAATACTCAGTATTGCCTCCTGTTTACTGGGCGCCGAGAAAGCGGTGGGTGTGGATATTGATCCAACATCAGTTAGGGTTGCAAAAGAGAACGCCGTAATTAATTCGGTTGATTCCAAAACCGAATTAATTGTTGGTGATTTGGCCGAAAAAATTGACGGACAGTTTGATATTGTCTGTGCAAACATTGTTGCCGATATCATAATTAAGCTAAACAGAGATATAAAGAAATATATGAAAAAGGATGCAGTTTATATTACTTCTGGGATTATTGATATTAGAGCAAATGAAGTGCGCGAGTCCTTTAATGAATCGGGACTAAAAATTATTGAAGAATTGAGGCGCGATAACTGGTACGCTTTCGCTTTAACTAAGGAGGGCTCTGATGCTTGAATTTGAAGAACAAAAACTGAAACTTCAAGGCTATAAGTCCGATTTAAAGGAACTTCACGACGCTATAGGCTATGATAAATTATCTGCCGATATATCTGAACTTGAATCGAAATCAACTAAAGAAGGCTTTTGGGACGACCTTGAAAATTCACAAAAGGTGTTGCAACTAACGAGTCAGTATAAGGCAAAGATTAAGGCTTATGATGATTTGGCAGCATCTTATGAAGATGCATTAACACTCATAGAACTTGCTGACGAGGCTGAGGATATTTCCTTACTCGGAGAGGTTTTAGAAATGGTAGCTGCATTCGAACACGGTCTTGAGGTTCAAAAACTTGAAACTCTGCTGAGTGGAGAATACGATGGCAATAATGCTATACTTACCTTCCACGCAGGTGCAGGTGGTACTGAAGCGCAGGACTGGAACGAAATGCTCGTCAGAATGTATACCCATTGGGCTGAACGCCATAACTTTAAGGTTAAAATGATAGATTTTCTTGACGGTGAAGAGGCAGGACTCAAAAGTGCAGTGCTGCTTATAGAGGGTACAAACGCCTATGGATATATGAAGAGCGAGTCGGGAGTTCACAGATTAGTCAGAATATCTCCGTTTGATTCTTCGGGCAGACGACATACCTCTTTCGCCTCAATTGAAGTAATGCCTGAAATTACTGAAGATACTGATGTTCAGATTCGTGATGAAGATTTAAAGGTTGATACCTACCGTTCAGGAGGAGCGGGCGGTCAGCATGTAAATAAAACCGAATCAGCTATACGTATTACACATATTCCAACAGGAATTGTTGTAGCCTGTCAAAATGAGAGAAGTCAGCATCAAAACCGTGAGGTTGCTATGAAGATGTTGAAATCAAAGCTCATTGAAATTAAAGAGCGTGAGCACCTTGATAAGATTGAGGATATTAAAGGCATTCAAAAGGAGATTGCATGGGGCTCACAAATCCGTTCATATGTGTTTATGCCGTACACCTTGGTTAAGGATCATAGAACAGGGTTCGAATCGGGTAATGTATCTGCCGTTATGAACGGCGACCTAGACGGTTTTATTAATGCGTATTTAAAATCTGTTTCATTAGGACAGATTAATTAATAAAAAATTTTTAAGGAGTTTATTATGAAAAGGATAGCTTGTTTATTTCTTGCAATTTGTGTAATTGCATTATCTCTTACGGGCTGTGGAGCTAAAAGAGAGATGTTCAATGTAAAAATGGAGGATTATGTTACACTTGCAGAATACAAATCTATAGTTGTTGACAGAACTTCTGAGGATTATCAGAATTATTATAACGGATTTTTTGAATCCTATGTATCGGGCGCATCTGCTTATGATAAGTTAACCACCGGAACTGTTAAGGATGGCGATACTGTTAATATTGACTATACCGGTAAAAAAGACGGCGTAGCTTTTGAAGGTGGTACTGCTACAGGTCAGAATTTGGTTATCGGTTCTAAATCCTTTATTGATGGTTTTGAATCGGGGCTTATCGGTAAAGAGGTTGGAACAACTGTTGATTTGAACCTTACATTTCCCAGTGATTATTCTCAGAAAGACCTTGCGGGTAAGGCTGTAGTTTTCACAGTTAAAATCAATTATATTCAAACTCTGCCCGAAAAAAATGATGCAACCGCAATAAAACTTGGCTATGCAAATAAGGATGAGATGTTAGCCGACATTGATAAAAACGCAATAAGAAATAGTATGGCTCAAGAACTTGTTTCAAACTCTTCAGTTAAAAAGTATTCCGATAAGGATAAGGAGAAATATGATACAGTTTATAATGATTATATAGCATACTATCAGGATTATACCAATAATTACAATACTCAGAACGGTACCAATTTTACGCTGGATGAATTGTTGTATTACACCGTAGGCGGAACTTCTAGTGATATAAAATCCAGTATAACAAATCAGATGGAAACCGAAATGATTTTGTATGCTGTCTTGGATGCAGAGAATCTTTCTGTAAGCGAGGCCGATATTGACGAAGCTGTTAAATCAATGGTAACCTCAAGCATGACGGAAGCCCAGGTAAGAGAAAATTATGCTTTATGGACACTTGAGGCCATTGCGGTTGAAAGAATTGTTCTGGAACACCTATCAGAAAATGTTATTACAGTTAAATAATTTGGATTTAGAGTTTCAGAAAGTATCTAACATTAATTCGCAGAACTATAAAGAACTGTTCCCAGAGAGTTTATTGGCAAGAATTGCTTTAAAAAATAATGAGGTATTAAAAGAACAGTCGGTAGCAGCTTATTTTCTCTTAAATTCTATTTTAAATGGAGGATATGCCCTCTCGTTAAAAGGTCTCATTTTTACCGAAAACGGCAAACCGTATTTTCAAAATGGCCCCTTTATAAGTCTTTCACATTCTGGGGAATATGTTTGTGCGGCGGTCTCGGAATGTCCTGTCGGAGTAGATATTGAGCAAATTCGCGAGTTTAATTCAGATGTTCTTGACCGCTTTTTTACAAAGAGGGAAAAACGCTATATTTTAAAAAAAGATACAAAAGTACGTTTTTTCACCCTATGGACCTTAAAAGAAGCTATTTTAAAGCGGCAGGGAAGAACAATCTCAGATATATCAAAAATCAGGTTAATAATTTTAGGAGACAAAGTTTATTTTAAGAACTTTAAATTACTTACAAAAATTCACAAAAACTATGTGATTTCGGTGTGTTTTAACGAAAAAACAGGCAAATAATTGCCTGTTTTTTCTTTTTTTGAAAAAAGGGCTTGACTTATCCTTAAATTTGGAATATAATACTAAAATATCAATGATGGGGTAATATGCACCTATTTTATCTTTTTTATGAAAATAGGGATAAAAAATGTGCTTATTTTCCGTCTGATTGTATGTGCAAGGCGACCCCTTGCAGAAAATTAGAGGAGTGATTATTAACCGATGGAAACAAAAATGGTTAAGCCAGTTAAACTGGGTAAAAACACTCGTATGAGCTTCTCGAAAATTAATGAAGTTATCGATATGCCTAACCTCATTGAAATTCAGAAGGATTCATACAAATGGTTTATCGAGAAGGGTATCAAAGAGGTTTTAACCGAAGTGTCCGATATTACCGATTATACAGATACCTTAGAGCTGCGTTTTGTTGATTATAACTTTGACGCTAAGCCAAAATACGATATTCAAGAGTGTAAAGCAAGAGATACTACCTATGCTGCACCGCTTCGTGTAACTGCTCGTCTTATCAACAATGATACAGGTGAGATTAAAGAAAGCGAAGTATTTATGGGTGATTTCCCGCTTATGACCGAGTCGGGAACATTTGTAATTAACGGCGCAGAGAGAGCTATTGTTTCTCAGCTTGTTCGTTCTCCCGGTGTATATTTTGATGATCAGGATATCGACACTAAAACAGGTAAAGTTCTTTACAGCTCTACTATTATTCCTAACCGCGGTGCTTGGATAGAGTATAAGTTATCTGCAAATGATGTTATTTCGGTTAGTATTGATAAAAACAGAAAGCTTCCTATTACTACTTTCTTACGTGCTTTAGGTTCTCTTAATGATTATCTTCCCATTCTTGAACAGCGTCTTGAGGAAGAACTTCAGAATAATAACAGACATAATATCAAACAAACCCGTAAGGATATTCAGAATTGCAAACAATTCCTTTTAGGCTTCAGTAAACGCCTTGATAATAACGCTGAAATATTCGAAATAGTAGGTGAGAATGCTCAGCTCTATAACACCTTTATGGTTGATGATACAAAAACGAGCGCTCAGGCAATGATTGAAGTTTATAAAAAGTTAAGACCTAATGAGCCTGTTGGCTTTGAAGGTGCAGCAGCATATCTTCTTCAGTTACTCGGTGATGCAAATCGCTATGATATTTCACGTGTTGGCCGTTTCAAATATAATAAAAAGTTAAGTCTTGAAGCCAGAATTAAGGGTAAGGTATTATCCCGTCCCGTTTCCGACCCATTAACAGGTGAGGTTTTAGCAGATGCAGGTGTTACAGTGTCTGCAGAACTTGCCTCCTTACTTGAAACCAAGGGCGTATGCGAAGCTTATATTAGCCATATGAGCCCCGAGGGTGTGGAAACTGAGGTTAAAATTCTTACCAATAAAACTGTTAAGTTAGCCAATTTCGTTGATTTCACTGCCGAAGAGTTAAAGGAACTTGAGGATGCCGGTATTAACGAAAATGTTAACTTTGAAGTTCTCAAAGGCATTATTGAAGAATATGAGGACAAAGATGATATCAAAAATGCCCTCTTAGAAAATGTAAACCTACTTGTTGGTAAGCACATTACTATTAACGATATTTTTGCAAGTGTTAACTATTTCTTAGGCCTTAATTTCGGTATAGGCTGTGCAGATGATATCGACCACTTAGGAAACCGTCGTATCCGTTCTGTTGGTGAACTTTTGCAGAACCAGTTCAGAATTGGTATAATCCGTATGGAGCGCGTTGTTAAGGAGAAGATGACCTTACAGGCTCAGGATGTTGATTCAATCACTCCTCAATCACTTATCAATATCCGTCCTATAGTTGCTGCTATTAAGGAATTCTTCGGTTCTTCACCGCTTTCTCAGTTTATGGACCAGACCAATCCGCTTTCAGAGCTTACTCACAAGCGTCGTTTGTCGGCTCTCGGCCCCGGTGGTCTGTCCCGCGATCGCGCCTCATTCGAGGTTCGAGACGTTCACTACACCCACTATGGACGCATGTGCCCGATAGAAACTCCGGAAGGACCCAACATTGGCCTTATTTCCTATCTTGCAACCTTTGCTAAGATTAATGGATACGGTTTTATCGAAACTCCCTTCCGGAAAGTAGATAAGGAAACTGGCAAGGTTCTCGATGATGTTATATATGTAACAGCAGACGAAGAGGACGATTACGTTGTAGCACAGGCAAATGAGCCGCTCGATGAAAAAGGTCATTTTGTTAATCGTAAGGTTAACGCCCGCTTCCGTGATGAATTCCGCGAGGCAGAGGCATCCGAGGTTGACTTAATGGACGTATCGCCTAAGATGGTTGTTTCGGTAGCTACCGCTATGATTCCGTTCCTTGAAAATGACGATACCAACCGTGCACTCATGGGCTCAAACATGCAGAAGCAGGCCGTTCCGCTTCTTGTAACCGAAAGTCCGATTGTTGCTACAGGTATGGAATATAAAGCAGCCGTTGACTCGGGCGTTGTTGTATTGGCAAGACGCGCAGGTACAGTTGTTGCTGTTTCTGCGGATACTATTAAGGTAAAGGTTAAGGGTGGCGAAATTGATGAGTACAATCTCATTAAGTTCCTACGTTCCAACCACGGTACCTGTATTAACCAGAAGCCGATTGTAGAAGTTGGTCAGGAAATTGCCGAAGGCGAGGTTATTGCTGACGGTCCTGCTACGAGCAACGGTGAAATCAGCCTTGGTAGAAATGCTCTTATCGGCTTTATGACCTGGGAAGGCTATAACTACGAGGACGCTGTTTTAATCAATGAAAAACTCGTAAAAGAGGATATGTACACCTCAATTCATATTGAGGAATATGAACTCGAAGCTAGAGATACCAAACTCGGTCCCGAGGAAATCACCAGAGACATCCCCAACGTTGGTGAGGATGCTTTGAAAGACCTTGATGAGCGCGGAATTATTCGCATCGGCGCCGAGGTTACCGCAGGTGATATTCTTGTCGGCAAGGTAACACCTAAGGGTGAAACCGAGCTTACCGCTGAAGAAAGACTTCTTCGTGCCATCTTCGGTGAAAAGGCCAGAGAGGTTAGAGATACATCCCTTCGCGTTCCGCATGGTGAATACGGTACAATAGTTGATGTCAAGGTGTTCTCGCGCGAAAATGCTTCGGAGCTTAGCCCCGGTGTAAATTTGGTTGTACGTTGTTATATCGCTCAGAAGCGTAAAATTTCTGTCGGCGATAAAATGGCCGGTCGCCACCGTAATAAGGGTGTTGTATCCAGAATTCTTCCGAGTGAAGATATGCCGTTCTTACCTGATGGAACACCGCTTGATATTGTTCTTAACCCGTTGGGCGTACCTTCGCGTATGAATATCGGTCAGGTGCTTGAAGTTCATTTAGGCTATGCCGCTAAGGCACTTGGCTGGAAGATAGCCACACCTGTATTTGACGGTGCTCATGAATCGGATATCCGTGAATGCTTCCGTATGGCAGGTATGGATGAGGACGGTAAGGTTCAGCTTTATGATGGCAGAACAGGTGAGCCGTTTGATAACCGCGTAACAGTTGGTTATATGTATTATCTTAAACTTCATCATCTTGTTGATGATAAGATTCATGCCCGTTCAACCGGTCCGTACTCGCTTGTAACTCAGCAACCGCTCGGCGGTAAGGCTCAGTTCGGCGGTCAGCGTTTCGGTGAAATGGAGGTTTGGGCACTTGAGGCTTACGGTGCTGCTTACACACTTCAGGAAATTCTTACCGTTAAGTCGGACGATGTTGTGGGAAGAGTTAAGACCTATGAATCTATCGTTAAGGGACAGAATGTTCCCAAAGCCGGCGTTCCTGAATCATTCAAGGTTCTTATTAAAGAACTTCAGTCTTTGGGACTCGACATTAAGGTACTCGATAAAGACAATGAGGAAATCGATTTGAAGCAGACCTTTGAAGAGGATGAGGAAATCGGATTAGTTCCGGCAGATTTTTCAGCCGAATTCAAAGAAGAAAGTGTTGCTGACGATTTAACAGGCTTTGGTCTTCAGGATGAAAACGGGGAAGATATTATAGAAGAAGCAAATGCTGATTATGACGATTATTCAGCCGATGAAAATAACTAAAGGAGGAAAGGCAAATGGAAGGTATTGAATTTGAATCAATTAAAATTGGCCTGGCATCTCCTGAACAAATCAGAAGTTGGTCATACGGCGAGGTTACCAAGCCGGAAACTATTAACTACAGAACCTTAAAGCCCGAACCGGGCGGACTCTTCTGCGAAAAAATCTTTGGACCGACAAAGGACTGGGAATGTCATTGCGGTAAATATAAGAGAATCCGCTATAAGGGTAAGGTCTGCGAACGTTGCGGAGTTGAGGTTACCCGTTCAAAAGTAAGACGTGAGCGAATGGGTACTATTGAACTCGCTGCTCCCGTTTCACACATTTGGTATTTTAAAACAATTCCGTCTCGTATGGGACTTGTTCTTGATGTTTCGCCTAAAGCTTTAGAGCAGGTATTATATTTCTCTCAGTATATTGTTACCGACCCAGGTACCACTCCGCTAGAGAAAAAGCAACTCTTAAATGAGAAGCAGTACCGTGATATGCGCGAGAAATATGAGGATGACTTTAAAGCAGGTATGGGTGCAGAGGCTATTAAAGAGCTTCTATGCGAAATCGATCTTGATAAGTCTTGTGAGGAACTTCGTGCTGAGCTTGAAACCGTAGCAGGTCAGAGACGTATCCGCATTTCAAAGCGTCTTGAAATTTTAGAGGCATTCCGTGCTTCCGGTAACCGTCCTGAGTGGATGATTATGGATGTGCTTCCTGTAATTTCACCCGACCTTCGACCGATGGTTCAGTTGGACGGTGGGCGTTTCGCAACAAGCGACTTAAACGACCTTTATCGTCGTGTTATTAACCGTAACAACCGTTTAAAGAGATTACTTGAACTCGGCGCTCCTGATATCATTGTAAGAAACGAAAAGAGAATGCTTCAGGAAGCTGTAGATGCTCTTATTGATAACGGTAGACGTGGAAAACCCGTAACTGGTCCTAATAACAGAGCTTTGAAATCTTTATCCGATATGCTTAAGGGTAAACAGGGACGTTTCCGTCAGAACCTTCTCGGTAAACGTGTTGTCTATTCAGGTCGTTCCGTTATTGTTGTAGGCCCTGAGCTTAAAATGTATCAGTGCGGTCTTCCTAAGGAAATGGCGCTTGAACTCTTTAAACCTTTTGTTATGAAGCGCCTGGTGGAGACAAAGGCTGCTGTTAATATTAAGTCTGCAAGAAAAATGGTTGACCGTGCTTCTGCAGAAATATGGGATGCACTTGAAACCGTTATTAAGGAGCATCCGGTGCTGCTTAACCGTGCTCCGACACTGCACAGACTTGGTATTCAGGCATTTGAACCAGTACTTGTTGAGGGTAAGGCATTAAAACTTCATCCACTTGTTTGTACTGCTTATAACGCCGACTTTGACGGCGACCAGATGGCAGTTCACGTGCCGCTTTCGGCTGAAGCTCAGGCAGAAGCGCGTTTCTTGATGCTCGCTGCTAATAACCTTTTAAAACCGTCTGACGGTAAGCCTGTTGCTGTTCCGACTCAGGATATGGTGCTTGGTTCTTACTATTTAACACTCGTTAAGGCAGAAGAACCCGGAACCAATAAGGTGTTCCGCGATAAGAACGAAGCATTAATGGCTTATAATGATGGTGTTGTGGGACTCCACGCACCGATACGTGTTCGTTTCCAGAAGGATGGTATTAGTCAGCTTGTTTGGTGTACTGTTGGTTTCCTTATTTTCAATGAATCTATTCCGCAGGATTTAGGTTTTGTTAACCGTGAGGATGAAAAACACGCGCTTGACCTTGAGTGGTGTTTCCGCCTTTCCGATGAAAGCAAAAATTTTGTTGAGAGTAATGACGATATTATTCAGAACAAGGTTGGCAAAAAGCAGCTTGGAAAAATCATTGACCGTTGTATCAATATCCATGGAACAAGCCGTTCTGCTATTGTTCTTGATAACGTTAAGGCAACAGGCTTTAAGTTCTCTACGAAGGGTGCTGTAACCGTAGCTGTTGTTGATGCTGTAATTCCTGAGCTTAAAAAGGAAATTATAGCTGAAGCCGAAAAACAGATAGATAATGTATCCAAAAAGTACAAGCGCGGTCTTATCAGTAATGAGGAACGCAGTGAACTTGTGATTAAAATCTGGAATCAGGCAACCGAAGATGTTGCCGATGCCCTTAAGGGTAACCTCGATGAATTCAACCCCATTTATATGATGGCTGATTCGGGTGCCCGTGGTTCTATGAGCCAGATAAGACAGCTCGCAGGTATGCGTGGACTTATTGCAAATACCGCAGGTAAGGTAATTGAGGTTCCAATTCGTGCTAACTACCGTGAGGGACTTAATGTTCTTGAATACTTTATTTCTTCTCGTGGTGCTCGTAAAGGTCTTGCTGATACAGCGCTCCGTACTGCAGACTCGGGTTACCTTACTCGTCGACTTGTTGACGTATCTCAGGATGTTATTATTTGTGATGATGACTGCGGCACCGAAAACGGTCTTGAGGTTTCGGCTATTAAAGATGGCAACCATGTTCTTGAAACATTAGAGGAACGTCTAGTTGGCAGATATCTCCTTCATGATTTCATCGATGAAGCTACAGGAGAAGTGCTTGTTACTTGCGACCATATGATGAGTGAGGATGAGGCTAAAACAATAGTTAACACTGGTGTTGAAAGTGTTACTATTCGTTCTATTCTTACCTGTCGTGCACATCATGGTGTATGTAAGAAATGTTACGGTTCCAACCTGGCCACCGGTAAACCTGTTACAAAGGGTGAGGCTGTAGGTATAGTTGCTGCCCAGTCTATCGGTGAACCTGGTACTCAGCTTACAATGCGTACCTTCCATACGGGCGGTATCGCAAGTACAGAGGATATTACACAAGGTCTGCCACGTGTTGAAGAACTTTTCGAGGCTCGCCGACCGAAGCGCTGCGGTGTAATTGCTAAGCTTGACGGTGAAATTCGTATCGCAGAAGAAAAGAAGAGTAATGTAATTATTATTACAAACACCGAAACTCTTCAAGAAGAAAAAATTATCATTCCTTACGGAGTTCGTCCTCTTGTTGAAACAGGAGATGTTGTCAAGGCCGGAGATTTGCTTATTCCCGGTGCAAAGGCTCCGCAGGATATCTTAGAGGCTCAGGGTCCGCAGGCTGTTCAGGAATATATCATTGCTGAAATTCAAAACGCTTATCGTACGCAGGGTGTTGATATCAATGATAAACACATTGAGGTTATTATCCGTCAGATGATGAGACAGTTCAAGGTTACCGATCCGGGCAATACCGAGCTTATTGAAGGCAAGGATTATGGCCTTGAGAGAATTGAGGCAGAGAACGAGATTATCAGAGCTCGTATCGATGCCGGCGAAGAGGGGCTTAAAACTGCTGAATACAGAGCAACATTGCTCGGAATCACAAAAGCTTCTCTTGCTACAGGCTCATTCCTTTCTGCCGCTTCCTTCCAGGAGACAACTAAGGTTCTTACCGATGCTGCTATTGAAGGTAAGATAGATCCTCTGTTTGGCCTTAAGGAAAATGTAATTATAGGTAATCTGGTACCTGCAGGAACAGGAATGCGTGTTCGCGAATTAAATCATGCTGTTAAGAATGATTATGTTCCAGAAAATGCTGTAATTCCGCTAATTGAAGAATAATTTTTATATAACACCGATTTTTGCTATTGACAAAGGCAGGAATCGGTGTTATTATATTTTAGTATGTGGGATTATGCGCCCATATAACTTTTTGTGTAAGGAGGTGCGATATGCCAACCTTTAACCAGTTAGTTCGTAGCGGACGTGAGACTGTAGAGAAAAAAGCTAAGGCTCCGGCTCTTCTTAAGGGTTATAACTCTATGAAACGCCAGCCTACGGATAATGATTCTCCGCAGAAAAGAGGAGTTTGCACAGCTGTAAAAACTTCTACCCCGAAGAAGCCTAACTCGGCACTCCGTAAAATTGCCAGAGTTCGTCTTTCAAACGGCATTGAGGTTTCTGCTTATATTCCCGGTATCGGTCATAACCTGCAGGAACACAGCGTTGTTTTAATTCGTGGCGGACGTGTTAAGGACTTGCCCGGTGTGCGTTACCACATCATTAGAGGTACTCTTGATACTCAAGGCGTTGCTAAGAGAATGCAGAGTCGTTCTAAGTACGGTGCAAAGCGTCCGAAAGCAGGAGCTGCTAACTAATCTCGAATTTTTAATGACAAATATCTCTGCTGCAATTATCAAGCGGCGTTTATATATCAACGCCTTGCTTGGTGCTACGGGAAGTTTTGTCGCTCGAGTACCTATGATATCATCACTATGAAGGAGGGAAGAAAAGTGCCAAGAAGAGGCTTTATTGCAAAACGTGATGTTTTGCCGGATCCGGTTTACAACTCTAAAATTGTTACCCGTCTTATTAACAACATTATGTTAGACGGTAAAAAGGGTGTAGCCCAGAAAATCGTTTACGGTGCTTTCGATATTATCAGTGAAAAGACCGGTAAGGACCCGATTGAAGTATTCGAAGCTGCTATGGAAAATGTAATGCCGCAGCTCGAGGTTAAGGCCGTTCGTAAGGGCGGTGCTACCTATCAGGTTCCTTTTGAGGTTCGTCCTGAAAGAAAGCAGACTTTAGGTCTTCGTTGGTTATCCACTTATAGCCGCGCTCGTTCTGAAAAGACAATGAAGGAGCGTTTAGCGGGAGAAATTCTCGATGCTGTTAACGGTATGGGTGGTGCGTTCAAGAAACGCGAAGACACTCACAAAATGGCAGAAGCAAACAAAGCATTTGCTCATTATCGTTGGTAGTTTAAAACTACAAAAAATACTAATACTATTGTTAAAAAACTGCTGTAAAGCAGTGAACGGAGGATTTTATGCCAAGAAAGGTTACTCTTGAAATGACAAGAAATATTGGTATTATGGCTCATATCGATGCAGGTAAAACAACAACTACCGAGCGTATTTTGTTCTATACCGGTGTTAACCATAAGGTTGGTGAAACCCATGATGGTTCTGCCACTATGGACTGGATGGAGCAGGAGCAGGAGAGAGGTATTACAATTACCTCCGCTGCAACAACTTGCTTCTGGAATGACCATCGTATCAATATTATCGATACCCCCGGACACGTTGACTTCACAGTAGAAGTTCAGCGTTCACTGCGCGTACTTGACGGTTCTGTTACCGTTCTTTGCGCAAAGGGAGGTGTTGAGCCTCAGTCTGAAACCGTTTGGCATCAGGCTGACGAATATCGTGTACCTCGTATGATCTATGTAAATAAGATGGACATTATGGGTGCCGATTTCTACAATGTTCTCTCAATGATTAAGGAGCGTTTCGGCTGCAATGCGGTTCCGATTCAGTTACCTATCGGTTCAGAGGACACCTTCAGAGGCATCGTAGACCTTGTTAACAACGAGGCTGAAATTTACTATGATGACCTTGGTAAAGATGTACGCAAGGAGCCAATTCCGGAAGAAATGAAGGAATTAGCTGAAAAATATCGTACAGCTCTTATTGAATCCATTGTTGAGATGGATGATGAGCTTATGGAGAAGTACTTTGAGGGTGAAGAGCCCACTGTTGAACAAATGAAGAAAATCATCCGTAAGGCTACTATTGCTAACGAGATGGTACCAGTTTGTTGTGGTACTTCTTATCGTAACAAGGGCGTTCAGCCCCTCTTAGACGCTATTGTTGATTATATGCCTGCTCCGACCGATGTTGAAGCTATTAAGGGTATTAATCCCGATACCGATGAGGAGGAGGTTCGTCATTCTACGGACGATGAACCCTTTGCAGCTCTCGCATTTAAAATTGCTACCGACCCATTTGTTGGTAAAATATGCTATTTCCGTGTTTATTCCGGTACAGTTAATGCAGGTTCTAGTGTATATAACTCTGTTAAGGATAACAAGGAAAGAATGGGTAGAATTCTTCAGATGCATGCCAATCACAGAGAAGACCTTGAAACCTGTTATGCAGGCGATATTGCCGCTGCAGTAGGTCTTAAGAATACCACCACAGGTGATACTCTTTGTGATGAAAAGCATCCTGTAATTCTTGAGTCAATGAATTTCCCGGATCCCGTTATCCGTGTTGCCGTTGAGCCCAAAACTAAAGCAGGTCAGGAGAAAATGGGTATTGCATTATCCAAGCTTGCTGAAGAAGATCCGACATTCCGTTTCTACACCGATGAGGAAACCGGCCAGACCATTATTGCAGGTATGGGTGAGTTACATCTCGAAATCATCGTAGACAGAATGCTCCGCGAATTTAAGGTTGAGGCTAACGTTGGTGCACCACAGGTTGCTTACAAAGAAACCGTTCGCCAGAAGGTTGATCACGAAACCAAATATAAGCGTCAGTCCGGTGGTTCCGGTCAGTACGGTCACGTTAAAATCATTCTTGAGCCGAATGAATCAGGTAAGGGCTATGAGTTTATCAACTCCGTTACAGGCGGTTCCATTCCGAAGGAATTTATCGGACCTGTTGATGCAGGTATTCAGGGCGCATTACACGCCGGTGTACTTGCAGGCTATCCGGTAGTTGATGTTAAGGTAACCCTTTATGATGGTTCTTACCATGAGGTTGACTCTTCTGAAATGGCATTTAAGATTGCCGGTTCTATGGCATTCAAAGAGGCCGCAAGAAAGGCTGACCCGGTTCTCTTAGAGCCGATTATGAAGGTTGCAGTTACCGTACCCGAGGATTACTTCGGTACCGTTCAGGGCGACTTAATTGCTCGCCGTGGCGAAATCTTAGGCTTTGAGGACAGAGGAAACGTTAAGCAGATTAATGCTCACGTTCCGCTTGCTGATATGTTCGGTTACGCTACTGACCTTCGTTCCAAGACTCAGGGACGCGGCCAGTATGTAATGGAACCCGACGGCTATAAGTCTGTTCCGAAGAGTATTGCTGAGAAGATTATTTCTTCAAGAGCAAAGAAAGACTAATATTTATTAAATTAGGTCTTGAAAAATTGTAAAAAATTTGCTAAACTATTGTTTAGAAAGTTAAAACTTTTATTTAATTTACTTTTAGGAGGAAATTCAAATGGCAAAGGCTAAATTTGAACGTACCAAACCGCACGTTAACATTGGTACCATTGGTCACGTTGACCACGGTAAGACTACTCTTACTGCTGCTATCACTAAGTATCTTTCTTTAAAGGGTCAGGCTGCATTCGAGGATTATGCAAACATCGATAAGGCTCCCGAAGAGAGAGAGCGTGGTATTACAATTAATACCGCACACGTTGAGTATGAGACTGACGCTCGTCACTACGCTCACGTTGACTGCCCCGGACATGCTGACTATGTTAAGAACATGATTACCGGTGCTGCTCAGATGGACGGCGGTATCCTTGTTATCGCTGCTACCGATGGCCCGATGGCTCAGACCAAGGAGCACCTTCTCCTTGCTCGTCAGGTTGGCGTTCCGTCAATCGTTGTATTTATGAACAAGTGTGACCAGGTAGACGATGAAGAGCTTCTCGAACTCGTTGAGATGGAAATCCGTGAGACTCTTGATAAGTATGAGTTCCCCGGCGATGATACACCTATCATCAAGGGTTCTGCTTTAAAGGCTCTCGAGGCTGGTTCTGACCCGAGCGATGCTGCTTATGCTCCTATCGCTGAGCTTATGGATGCTGTAGACAGCTTCATTCCCACACCTGACCGTAAGGCTGACATGGCATTCCTTATGCCTGTTGAGGACGTATTCACCATCACAGGTCGTGGTACAGTTGCTACAGGCCGTGTAGAGCGTGGTCAGCTCAGAACTTCTGAGGAAGTTGAAATCATTGGTCTTACCGATGAGAGAAAGAAGACTGTTGTTACAGGTATCGAAATGTTCCGTAAGATTCTTGACTATGCTGAGGCAGGCGATAATATCGGTGCTCTTCTGCGTGGTGTTCAGCGTACCGAGATTGAGCGTGGTCAGGTTCTTTGCAAACCCGGCTCCATCAATCCCCACACTAAGTTCCATGGTCAAGTTTACGTATTAACTAAGGAAGAGGGCGGACGTCATACTCCGTTCTTCAACAACTATCGTCCTCAGTTCTATTTCAGAACTACCGACGTTACCGGTGTTGTATCTCTTCCGGCTGGTACTGAAATGTGCATGCCTGGTGATAACGTAGAGATGGATGTTGAACTCATCACTCCTATCGCTATCGAAGAGGGTCTTCGTTTCGCTATCCGTGAGGGTGGTAGAACCGTAGGTTCAGGCGTTGTTACAGCTATCAACGGCTAATTCAAATTTTTAAAGCTTATCTTATTTTCAAAGGTTATCTTACTTTTTGTAGGATAACCTTTTTTATTTACTAAACCGCTACATTATATGCAGCGGTTTAGTTTGTTAATATTTTAACAGAAATTTCACCTGGACTGAAAATTTTTATAAAAATATTGTTATTTAATTAACAAATCTGTTGACAAAATTATGTTGCACGTATATAATATGAAGGAAATATTTTTTGGAGGTCATGTTATGGCAAGAGTATATAATTTTAGTGCAGGTCCCTCAATGTTACCTGAGGACGTTTTAAAAACTGCAGCAGCAGAAATGCTTGAATATGGAAACAGTGGTCAGTCGGTTATGGAAATGTCGCACCGTTCTAAAGAGTACGATGCTATCATTAAAACTGCTGAGGCTGATTTACGGGAGATTATGAATATCCCCGATAATTATGAGGTTTTATTCCTACAGGGCGGTGCATCTACTCAGTTTGCAATGATTCCCTTAAACCTTATGACTAAAAACGGCAAAGCCGATTATGTAATTACAGGGCAATGGGCGAATAAGGCGTATAAAGAGGCTGCTCGTTACGGTAAAGCCCGTGCTGTTGCTTCTTCAGCTGATAAAACGTATTCTTATATTCCAAAGGTTGAAAAGGCTGATTTTGACCCTGAGGCTGACTACGTTCATATCTGTATGAATAACACCATTTACGGTACTAAGTGGCATAATATACCCGATACAGGCGATGTTCCGCTTATCGCAGATATTTCTTCCTGCATTTTATCTGAGCCGCTCGATGTTTCTAAATTCGGCGTGCTCTATGCAGGCGCTCAGAAAAACGTAGCCCCTGCAGGACTTACAATAGTTATTATCCGCAAGGATTTACTCGGTAATGCTATGGAAATTACACCCACAATGCTTAACTACGTAACACATAGCGAAAACGAATCTATGTTTAATACACCGCCTTGCTATACTATCTATATTGCAGGTCTTGTATTTAAATGGATTAAGGAATTTGGCGGACTTGAGAAAATTGCCGAAATCAACCGCAAAAAAGCCGAAATTCTTTACAATTTCCTTGATAACAGCAAGTTATTTAAGGGTACTGTTGTACCTCAAGACCGTTCACTTATGAACGTTCCGTTTGTTACAGGCAATGACGAACTTGACGCTAAGTTTGTTAAGGAATCTAAAGAGGCAGGCTTTGTAAACCTTAAGGGACACCGCAGCGTTGGCGGTATGCGCGCTTCAATTTATAACGCAATGCCAATAGAAGGTGTAGAAAAACTCGTAGAGTTTATGAAGAAATTTGAAAGTGAGAATGTGTGAGTTATGTATAACATTAAAACCTATAATAAAATTTCAAAGGTTGGTCTTACCGAATTTACCGATAATTATGCCGTTGCTGATGAAACCCCAAATCCTGTTGGCGCCATTGTTCGTTCAGCCGCTTTACATGATGTAGAATTCGATAATAGTCTTCTTGCAATCGCTAGAGCAGGAGCCGGTACCAACAATATTCCGATTGAGCGTTGCACTTCAAATGGTATTGCGGTATTTAATACCCCCGGTGCTAATGCAAATGCCGTTAAAGAACTTGTAATCGCAGGTCTTCTTTTAGCTTCCCGTAAAATTGTTCCCGCTATTGAGTGGGCTAAAACCTTAAAGGGTAACGGTAGCGAAGTAGGTAAAATGGTTGAAAAGGGTAAAAGCGCTTTTGCAGGTCCCGAAATTAAGGGCAAGAGTATCGGCGTAATCGGTCTTGGCGCTATCGGCGTTCTCGTTGCCAATGCCGCAAACTCGCTCGGTATGAAGGTTTACGGTTATGATCCATTTCTTTCTGTAAAATCAGCTTGGAACCTAACCCATAATGCAGTATATATTGCGGATATTAAGGAAATTTACGAGAAATGCGACTATATTACAATTCACGTACCGCTGACCCCCGATACCAAGGGCTTTATTAACAGTGACGCTATTGCTCTTATGAAGGACGAAGTAAGAATCCTTAATTTCTCACGTGCAGACCTTGTAAATTCTGCCGATATGATTGTAGCTCTTGAATCGGGCAAGGTTGCTTCCTATGTTACCGATTTCCCGACCGATGAGCTTATAGGCGTCGGCGGTGTGGTAGCAATTCCGCACCTGGGCGCTTCAACTCCTGAATCTGAGGATAATTGCGCTAAAATGGCGGCTAAAGAGCTTATGGACTATATTGAAAACGGTAATATTGAAAATTCAGTTAATTTACCTGCAATTTCAATGCCTAGAAGCGGTGATAAACGTATCTGCGTAATTCATAAGAATATTCCTAATATGCTTACCGCTATTACCTCAACTGTAGCCGAGGATAACGTAAACATTGAAAACCTTTTAAATAAATCGCGCGGAGATGTAGCCTATACAATGCTTGACATTGACGAGGCTGATTACGATACCATCTATAATCAGTTAACCGCTATTGAAGGCGTTATAAAGGTAAGAATTATTTAATTAAAAAAGTGACACTCTTCATAGAGCAGTATCGGTTTTGGAATGCGAATTTTCCCCAAGGACTCGCCAAAAAGCCTTGATATACGACAGTATATCTGCATTTTTCGGCTTCGCCTTATGAAAAATTCGTTCATTACAAAACTGCAAAGCACTTAAAAATGAAAATTTTTAGTGGTAGTCAAGACGAAAAGCCACGGTAACGCTGACGCGTACCGTGGCTTTTTAACACAGAATACCGCAAAAATTTCACATTTTTAAGCAAAAATGCTCTATGAAAAGTGTCCAAAGTGGGCTTTTATTATTGAAAAATTAGTAAAAAAAGAGTATAATAGTCTTATCAAATTAAAGGACTTGATAATATGACAAAAATCGACATTTTTTCTGGCTTCTTAGGCGCGGGAAAAACAACATTAATTAAAAAATTAATAAATGAGGCTTATTTGGGCGAAAAACTCGTTTTAATTGAAAACGAGTTTGGTGAAATCGGTATTGATGGCGGATTTTTAAAGGATTCAGGTATAAATATAACCGAAATGAATTCGGGGTGCATCTGTTGTAGCCTTGTGGGAGATTTTGCTACCTCTCTATCGGAGGTGATCAGTAAATTTTCACCTGATCGCATTTTAATTGAGCCCTCGGGCGTAGGGAAACTAAGCGACGTTATAAAGGCGGTTGAGGGACTTAGGAACCCTGATATTAAACTCAATTCTGCTGTTGCTGTAGCCGATGCGAAAAAATGCAAAATGTATATGAAGAATTTCGGTGAATTTTATAATAATCAGATAGAGCACGCCCATACCGTTGTTTTAAGCAGAACGGACGGCATGAGCGAGGATGCCGTTTCAAACATTTTAGCGCTTGTACGTGATAAAAATGAGCACGCCACTATCATTACTACACCGTGGGATAAAATTTCGGGTGAGCAGATTTTATCGGCAATGGAGAAGACTGATACTCTACATTCCGAGCTTGAGCATCTCCACGAAGAACACTGTGAGTGTGGAGACCACCAACATCACCACGAACACTGCGAATGTGAACATGAACACCATCACGAGCACCATCATCACGAACATGATGAGCATTGTGATTGCGGTTGCCACCATCATCACGAGCATCATCACCATCACGCCGATGAGGTGTTCGACAGCATTGGTATTGAAACTGCTAACAAATACACATCCGAAGAAATCGGCTTAATATTAGGTGAACTTGGAAATACCGATAAGTACGGTAATATTTTAAGAGCAAAGGGCTATGTAGCAAATGCTCAAGGGG
>JAZRKE010000070.1:0-28229 GCA_045646145.1 Acutalibacteraceae bacterium
CTTGGTTTGATAAAATAAAGGCTATAGCACCCGAGCTTCAGTTTGCTGCCGAAACTAAGGTATATAAAGCAGAACCCGAAAAATATAAGGGACATGCGGGAGACCTTAGCACAGTGCTCAGAATAGCCCTTACTGGCAGACGCAACACACCTGACCTTTGTTCAATTATGCAGGTGCTTGGAAAAGATACTGTGGAAGAACGCATAAACAAAGCAATCAATTACTTTAAGGGGTAAAGAATATGGAAGAGATAAAAAATACAGAAGAGTTAAAGCCCTCTAATTTTATACACGATTTTATTGATGAGGATTTAAACCGCGGTGTATATGACAAGGTTCAAACCCGTTTTCCGCCCGAGCCCAACGGTTATCTTCATATAGGACACGCTAAGGCTATATGCATAGATTTCGGCACCGCCGAAAAGTATGGCGGAAAGTGCAATCTGCGTCTTGACGATACCAACCCCACCAAAGAGGACACCGAATATGTTGATGCCATAAAAGAAGATATTAACTGGCTCGGCTTTCAGTGGGACAACCTTTATTTTGCTTCGGACTATTTTGATTTTATTTATGAGTGTGCACTAAAGCTTATAGATATGGGACTCGCCTATGTTGACGAATCTACTCCCGACGAAATTCGCGAAATGAGAGGAACGCTCACTGAAGCGGGTATTAATTCCCCCTACCGCGACCGACCCATACAGGAAACCAAAGACCTTTTTGCGCGTATGACTAAAGGCGAATTTGAAAACGGTGCAATGGTGCTTAGAGCCAAAATTGATATGGCTTCATCTAATATCAATATGCGTGATCCCGTTATCTACCGAATTTTACACGCCCACCACCACCGCACAGGCGATAAGTGGTGTGTGTATCCGATGTATGATTTCGCCCACCCGTTATCCGACGCTAAGGAGGGTGTTACACATTCTCTGTGTTCGCTCGAATTTGAAAACCACCGTCCTCTTTATGACTGGTTTTTAAAGGTTCTTGAGATTCCCACACCGCCAAGGCAAATTGAGTTTGCAAGAATGAATGTAAACTATACGCTAACAAGTAAGCGTAAATGCTTAAAACTGGTTAATGACTCTCTTGTATCGGGTTGGGATGACCCCAGAATGGCAACACTTTGCGGTATGCGCCGCCGTGGATATCCTGCCGAGGCTGTAAGGGAATTTGTTAATAAAATCGGCGTTTCAAAGGCATACAGCGTCATTGACTATGCGTTGCTTGAATCCTGCGTGCGCGATTACCTAAATATCAATGCTGACAGAGCAATGGCGGTTCTTCGTCCTTTAAAGGTTATTGTAGATAACTACCCTGAAGATAAAACGGATGAAATTGCCGTTGATATCAATCCAAACAATCCTGAACTCGGCAAAAAAACAGTTACCTTTTCAAAAGAACTTTATATTGAACATGATGACTTTATGCTGAACCCACCTGGAAAGTATTTCCGCCTGTGCCCCGAAAAAGAGGTGCGCTTAAAAGGCGCCTACTATGTTAAATATGCCTCTCACGAGGAGGACGAAAACGGTAATATAACCACCGTTCATGTTACCTATGATCCTGAATCCTTCGGAGGTGAAACACCCGACGGCAGAAAGGTTAAAGGCACACTTCATTGGGTTAATGCACGAAACTCCGCTAATGCCACCGTTCGCCTTTACGACCGCCTTTTCAATGTTGAAAACCCGTCTGACGAAGAGGGCGTTTCCTCCTTTGCAGATAACCTTAACCCCAACTCCTTAGAAATTCTCGACAACTGTAAAGTGGATGCCGATTTAATAAATGCTAAATCGGGCGACACCTTCCAGTTTATGCGTCAGGGTTATTTCTGTGTGGATAAGGATTCCACCCCTGATAATCTAATCTTTAACCGCACCGTAGCTCTCAAAGATTCTTTTACTAAAAAGGTATAAAAAATGAAAGTTCAGGACATTTATTCATTTTTAGATGAACAGTACGATTTTTCCGCCGCGTGTGATTTCGATAATTGCGGACTCCTTATAGGCGACAAAAATGCCGAAGTTACAAAGGCGATAATCGCACTTGACTGTGTAAGCGATACCATTGATTTTGCAATTGAAAACGGAGCAAATCTCATTATAACCCACCATCCCATAATTTTTGGTGGAATTAAGTCGGTTACCTCAGATACTGCGGTTTACAAAGCAATTGTAAACGGAATTTCGGTAATTTGTGCACATACCAATCTAGATACTGCCGACGGCGGTGTTAATGACACGCTCTGCGAAATTTTAGATTTCAAAAATATCGAAAAATATGTCTGCGCAGACGGTTTTGTTATACGTAAAGCAGTTCTTCCCTACCCTATGACCGCACAGGAACTTTCCCAATATGCTTGTGAACGGCTCGGCACTAATGCCCGTTTTACCGATAATGGAAGCAAAATACAAACCGTTGCCGTATGCTCAGGTGCAGGCTCGGATATGATGTATGACGCTATAAATTCGGGTGCCGATGCCTACATTTCCTCAGAAATCAAGCATAATATTTTTATTGAAGCTTATGAAAAAAGCTTTAACTGCATTGACCTTGGACACTTTGCTACCGAGAAAGTAATTGTTCCAAAGCTATGCGGCGTAATTTCAGCCTCATTCCCCGAACTACAGGTTATACCTTTTGAAAAGAAAATAATTAATTACACTTAAAGCATTTAACAAAACTCCTCATAAATGGCATTGCCGTATATGAGGAGTTTTATTTGTATAACGGTGCGTAAACGGGGCAAAGAAAAGTGAAAAGGTGCGCGTTCAACTATAATTTTTTCTTAAATTTCCATTTTTTACTGCTGTGCCAAACAACATAATATATCACAACAAGGGAACAAAAATACATAAAGAATCCCAAGAAAAGGAAACCTGTTGCCTCTCCACCCAGTTTATCGATTGTTTCTGAAAATATTAGAATGGTATCAAAATTTGTTGAGAACTCCACAATTGTATCACTATTGGGGTGGATGAACAACGTAATATCCTCATTGGGAGAAATCTTTGATATATAGTCCTGCAACTTGGAATTAATGGATACACCATCGATAAAATATCGGTCTCCGTTTGCACAATCAATTGCAATTTGCTGGATATGTCCTCTCCGCAAATCTTCTTTATATCCAAGGAATTGTGTTTGAATTTTAATGCATTCTTCCCGCGTTACCTCCTTATTCCAATATTGCATCCCAAAGGAGAAAACGCTTCCAAGAAGTATTCCCACAACCAGAAGGGTAATAGCCATTCCCAAGGGCATTGGGTCTTTTTTCATTTTCCATTCTCCTTTGCAGTGCAGCAAGAAGCAATTAGCATTGCTCTTAAAGATGTATTACGAACTGTTTATATTAGAACTTTCAACAGGTATGCGCCGTGGAGAATTATTAGGACTTATGTGGGATGACTTAAACTTCCACACAGGCGAACTACGGATATGCCGTCAGGCAACAGTGGTGCACGGGAAAATAGAAATATCGGTGCCTAAAACCAAAACCTCGGTTCGCACGGTAGTTCTACCGCCGTCTGTGGTGGAACTGCTCAGAGCGTATAAAGAAAGAGTAGGTTCAAGATGGATGTTTCCGTCACCGCAAACCGAAGACACACCGTTGCACCCGTCAGGATTGCTGAAAGCATTAAACCGAATAATCGAAAGGTCGAATTGTAAGCAAGTGCGGTTTCATGACTTACGGCATACCTTCGCTACAATGGCACTCGAAAACGGTATGGACGTAAAAACACTGTCGGCGATGATAGGCCATGTTTCCGCCGCGACAACACTTGATATATACAGCCATATGACCGACACAATGCAGATGCAAGCGGCAGTTAACATAGACCGCAAAATCGGCAAGACTGAAGCCGAGATGCCCGAAATAGAGGAAACACCCAAGCTACATATAAAAACCGCAACTTCAGCCAATTTTGAGCCGATTCCACGCAAAATACGAAAGCAAGGCACGGGTTGCGTGTTCCAAATAAACGAAAACCTGTGGGAAGGCAGTTACTTCCCACGATTACCAAACGGCAAACGTAAAAAATTCAACGTCTATGCAAGAACAAAAGATAAATGCGAAAAACTACTAGCGGAGGTGCTTTGCTCAAAGTATTAAATTCATAAAATTAATCTATAATTTCGTATGTGAAAGGTGATAGATTTAATTTTTTACAGAAAGAGACATTTCTTTCTAAAATTTCGTGTATCTTGGGCAAAAAGACTGCCAAATCATCGGGCAACTGCTTTTCACCTTTAATAACAACTTTATCTGCATCACAATCACTTCGGAGTAAATCCCAAAAAGCACTCCAATTTTCTCCGTACCAATCTGGAAAGTCAAAAGCTTCTTTAATCCTTTTGTGAATTTCACCTAAGTATTTACAACCTGTAAAATCTAATTCAATTATTTTCATTAGTAAATCTCCTATACAATTTCAAAAAACGTTTTGTAATGGTCGTAGCTGACAAAAATTAGACCATCATTCGACCATAATATTCTTTGAGAATTTCGTCTTCCATTTTTATAGTTAATATCTGCTTCATACCAAATTCTACCGGCAGATTGTGGCAAGTGTCCATCGTCGTTATCATATTCTCCGGAATATATCATTTTTTCTGAAATAAAATTTGAAGGCCATTTCCCTCTTTTCCAACCTGCTTTTTCGGCTTCTTCATAAGTTACATAGTAATTTGGCAATACGGATTCATATTTTAATATCCAATCTGCACCGTCAATACCGTTTATAGTAGCTGTTCCGGATTTTATAGTTTTCATAACTAGTATTCTGCATCTGCAGTTTGGATGTAACGGCGGTTCTTTTGTAACGGTTTCACTAATAAGCCAAATTTTACCGTGTCTAACTCGGCAGTCGGGACAGGTTTTTAAATCAAGAATTGCAATCCAATTCTTATATTTACTACTTTCCCCAAAGACTGGTTTCCAACTACTACCATTTATTAATTGCAACAGCAAATAAGCAAAAATATCCATGTATAACACCTCCTTTTGAAGATTATTATACTAAATATTTTTGCGACATTCACCGACATCTTTAAATAAATCCGTGCTTTAAAAAGCACGGATTTATTGGTCGAGGTGACAGGACTCGAACCTGCGGCATCTAGTTCCCAAAACTAGCGCCCTACCAACTGGGCGACACCTCGTTATTTGGTTTTTTAAATAACACCTTGATAATTATATAGTAGTGATAGCAATTTGTCAACTGAAATTTATATTGAAAAAAGTGTAATTTAGTGTATAATAATTATATATATGATTTAATGGGGAGGTGTGTGGTTTGAAAATTCTGTGTGTTGGCGATGTGTGTGGCTCGGTGGGCTGCGCTACAGTACGTGATAAGTTGCCTAAAGTCAAGCGGGAATATGGCATCGACCTTACCATAATTAACGGTGAAAACTCTGCCGACGGCAACGGAATTACGCCTGCCAGTGCCGCTTCACTTTTTTGCTATGGCGCTGACGTTATAACGGGTGGCAATCACACTCTGCGCCGAGCCGAAATATATCCGCTACTTGATAGTAACCCAAATCTGCTTCGCCCAGATAATCTGCCTGAAGCTCAATTCGGTAGTGGCTACTGTCTTTACGATATGGGTAAAACACAGGTTGCCGTGATTAATTTATCGGGTAAAATCTTTCTTGAGACCCTAAATGCTGAAAATCCCTTTATAGCAGCAGACCAACTTATAGACCGCGCGAAAAAAGATGGTGCAAAAATTATTATTGTTGATTTTCACGCCGAAGCTACAAGTGAAAAACGCGCCCTGGGGCTCTACCTTGACGGACGTGTTTCGGTATTTTTTGGTACTCACACCCATATTCAAACCGCTGATGAGCAAATTCTACCCTCGGGGACAGGATACATCACCGACCTTGGGATGACCGGACCTAAACATTCGGTTTTAGGGGTTAAAAGCGATATTATCATTTCAAGACTTAAAGATAAAAATATGCAAAAATTTGAACTTGCTGATGGCGAATGTATTTTAAACGCCTGCATTTTCACGGTTGACGATGTTTCGTCGACAGTAACACAGATTGAAAGAATTTATATATAGGCTGACTATCGTCAGCAAAGGAAGGTGAACGGATTGAAAAGGATTTTAGCATTTATTATAGTGATATGCATAATGCTCTGCGCTTCAGCGTGCAGCGGTAGTCCCTCTGTTCAGCCTCAAATCCCACAAACGCCTCAGACAATCGGTGGTGAAGCGGTAAATTTGGCCTTCAACAGTGCCGATACCTTTAATCCATACACCGCAAAAACGACGCTCAATAAAAATCTCTGCTCGTTACTTTTTGACCCGCTTGTAACTGTAAATTCTCATATGCAGAGCGTAAATATATTGGCAGCCACCTGTGAATCGAATGGTAATAATCTTATTATAACCTTAAAAAATGCTAATTTTACCGATGGCTCACCGCTTACATCCGACGATGTAGTTTACTCATTTAATCTTGCCAAGGGCTCTTCATCACGCTATGGTGCGGTGCTTTCTACCGTAACTGCGGCACAGGCGCGTGATGCTAACTCGGTGATTTTTACTCTTTCAAAGGCAGACCCGTATGCTGCAAATTTGCTTACCTTTCCAATAATTAAAATCGGTACTGACCAATTAAAAAATGAGGATAATGTTTATTTAACCCCTGTTGGAACTGGCAGATATACACTCAATGCCGAGCAAAACGGACTGCTTTCCAATAAAAATTGGCACGGTGGCACTGTAAATATAGAAACAATAAACCTTGTTAATGCGCCTGACAAAGAGTCTCTTACCCACTCGGTTGAGATAGGCGCCATTGACTACTATTATACAGACCTTTCCGACTGCAATATTATCAGAATGAGCGGAGAAAGAATAAATGTCAATCTGAATAATCTCGTTTTCATTGGGCTTAATATGAATTCGGGACTGTTTTCCAGTGTTTATGCAAGACATGCAGTATCGGCAGGAATTGACCGAAGGATTATTTGTGAAGATGGTTATTATAATAATGCTATAGCCGCTACGGGCGTTTTTAACCCCGTTTGGAATGTCATTTCAGGCTCACAAACCATAGAAAATACAGCAAATGTTAAAATTGCTATTGAGAATTTGGAAGAAATCGGTTATAATAAAAAAGATAATGAAGGCTATTTTTTGAATTCCTTTGGTAAACCGCTTAGTGTATCGTTGCTTGTAAACAAAGAAAACTCGTTCCGACTAAACGCGGCTAACCTGATTTCCAAACAACTTGCGTCTGTGGGAATTAAGGTTCAGGTAAAAGCAGTAGATTATGAAAACTATACTAAGCTTTTGGCCTCGGGCGACTTTGATATGTATATAGCCGAAACCAATATAACATATAATATGGATATATCCGAGCTTGTAACACCTTCAGGTAAACTTTCCTTTGGAATACCCGAGGTGGCACATAATGATAAACCTGATGACGAGCAGGATGATACAACTAAATACGCGTTACAAAATGTTATTAATTCATTTTATTCGGGTACGGGTAACATTTCGGATATTGCCGTTACGGCTATATCCGAAATGCCGATAATACCTGTCTGCTACAGAACAGGGGTGCTTTTTTCGGGTGATAGAATTTCAAGTAACCCTAATGCCACAGCGGATGACATATTTTTCGGTTTTGAAAATATAACCTTTAATAATTAAATCAGGGAGGATTTTTTATGATAACTTATGAAACAAGACTTGGCACTATTGAAATTTCCTATGAGTATCTCTCAAAGCTTATAGGCTCCGCAGTAACTTCCTGCTACGGTGTCGTAGGTATGGTACCGAGTGGTAAAAGGCAGCGCCTTTTCAGTGCATTTTCAAAAAAGGATTTTGCCGATAAGGGAATAATTGTAAAGGGTAACGCTGATAAAATTTCGGTTGAGCTCCACATAATTGTTACCTATGGTATGAATATTAACGCTATAGCTAAGAGCATAGTTCACAAGGTAAAATTCGTAATTACCGAAGCTACGGGAATTACTGTTGATAAAATTACCGTTAAGGTTGACGGCATTAAAGAATAGGAGTTGTTTTATGTTTAGCGGAAACACCTTACGCGATGCGGTTATTTCGGCGGCTAATAATATTGCCAATAATCGCAAACAGGTTGACGATTTGAATGTTTTCCCAGTGCCTGACGGCGATACAGGAACTAATATGTCGCTTAGTATTGCAAATGCAGCAAGAGAACTTGAAAGAATTAATAATGAGCCAGCAGGCAAGGTAGCTCAGGTTACTGCTTCTGCGCTTCTCAGAGGCGCCAGAGGCAACTCGGGCGTTATTACATCATTACTTTTCAGAGGTATTGCCAACGGACTAAAAGGCGCAGATGAAGTAACAGCAGAAAACCTTAAAGATGCCTTTAAACTCGGCGTTGAAGCGGCCTACAAGGCTGTTATGAAGCCCACGGAAGGCACAATACTTACCGTTGCTAGAGTAGCGGCAGAATATGCCGAAAAAGCCTTTAATGACGGAAAAGATGCACTTGGCGTTTTTGAGGCTGCAATGGAGGGCGCTAATATTGCCTTAGCGCAGACACCTGAACTCCTCCCTGTTCTTAAAAAGGCGGGCGTTGTTGATGCGGGTGGCAGAGGTTTTGTTGTAATACTCGAGGGTATGTACTCTGTATTTAAAAACGGTATAATTATTCCGTCCTCAGCTGTAACTACCGAGGAGCCACAAGAAGATGAAGGCAGAAATGCCGCAGGCGAATTTGAAACTGAAATCACATTCACCTACTGCACCGAGTTTATCGTAAACCGCGCAGAAGACTGTCAGCGTGAGCCGAGCGAACTCAGAGCTTTTTTGGAAACTATAGGCGATTGTGTAGTTGTGGTAGACGATGAAGAGATTATAAAGGTTCATGTTCACACCGACCATCCCGGTAAGGCTCTTGAAGAAGGTATTACATTTGGTCAGTTAGTGAAGCTTAAAATAGAGAATATGCGTGACCAACACGAAGGTCAAAAGCACGATGCCAAGGAGCGTTCTAAAAAATCCTCTAAAAGCCTTGACAGAACCGAGGTCATTAAATCGGTTCCCCCCACTAAGCCGGTTGGTTTTGTATCGGTAAGCGCAGGCGCGGGACTTGAACAGTTATTTAAGGATTTAGGTGTTGATACCGTTGTCTCAGGTGGGCAAACAATGAACCCGAGCACAGATGATATTCTGAGGGCTGTTGAGGCTACTCCTGCAGAAACTGTATTCGTGCTTCCAAATAATAAGAATATTATTATGGCAGCTGAGCAGACCATTTCTCTTGCTACCAGAAAGGTTATAGTACTGCATACTCGTACCGTTCCTCAGGGAATTACAGCAATGCTTAATTACATCCCCGAGATGAACGATGACGAAAATGCAATAGCGATGTCAAAGGCTTTTGAAGCAATTTCTACAGGTCAGGTTACATTTGCCGCAAGAAACTCTAATTTCGACGGACACGACATAAAAGAGGGCGAGCTTTTAGCGCTTGATAACGGCAAGGTTTCCTTTACCGATACCGATTTACCAAAAACAATGCAAAGGCTTGTTAAGCAGATGCTTAAGAAAGACAGCGCATTTTTAACCCTTATTTATGGCGAGGATGTGCCGGATGAACAGGCGGCTGAAATTGAGGGTCAGTTACAGGAAAAATATGGTGATAAGGTGGAAATCACCTTGATTAACGGCGGTCAGCCGATTTATTACTTTATCATTTCTGTTGAATAAGGATAAACTCTATGCTTTCAAACATTAGGGAGATAAGATATTTAAAGGGGGTTGGCGAAAAAAGAGCCGAGCTTTTAAAAAAGCTCGGCATTTCTACGGTCGACGCTCTTTTGTCTTTTTATCCGCGTTCTTATAAGGATTTGTCCGAAATAACACCGATTGAAAGTGCGTTTTTAGGGGATACAGTATGTATTAAGGGTAAAATAATAACACCCATAACCGAACACTTTATCCGCAAAAATATGACACTTTATAAGTTCAGCGTGAAAAGTGATGCTGAAATACTGAATATTACTCTTTTTAACACGAAATATCTTGCAAAGCAACTAAGGCTTAATAATACATATCTGTTTTTCGGCAAGATTTCGGGTGGAATTTACTTGAAAGAAATGTCTTCCCCCGAAATTTATCCTGAAAACTATAATGTTATAATGCCTGTTTACAGGCAGACACAGGGTATTAGCTCGGCGACACTTCGAAAACTTATTAAAACAGCGCTCAATACCGCAAATTTTACCGAATATCTGCCCGAGGAAATAATAAAAGAATATAATTTAAGTGATATCAAATTTGCGCTTTATAATATTCATTTCCCTGTGAACCGAGAGGCGCTTCATAAAGCAAAACGACGTCTTTGCTTTGAGGAACTCTTTTTAATGCAGAGTGGTATGAATTATTACAACAATATCCGCAGAGGAACCACAGCGATTGATGTTAAATTGGATTTTTCTGAGGAATTTTATAATTTATTGCCCTTTTCTGCCACAAAAGCACAAAAAAGATGTGTTCTTGAGGCGCTTGACGATATGTCTTCGGGCGCACCTATGAGCAGACTTCTACAGGGTGATGTTGGAAGCGGCAAGACGCTCGTCGCGGCGGCTCTTATATATAGCACCGCTAAAAACGGATATCAGTCGGTGCTTATGGCGCCTACACAGATTTTAGCCGAACAGCATTTTGCTACTCTCTCAAAATTTTTTGATGGCACAGGACTTCGTTGTGCACTGCTTACCTCCGCTACTAAGACGCGCGAAAAGCGCGAAATTATTACCGGGGTACAAAATGGTGAAATAAATGTTGTTGTGGGTACCCACGCAGTTATTTTTGCCGAATTGCAGTTTCAAAGCCTGGGGCTCGTTATCACCGATGAACAACACCGCTTCGGCGTTAATCAGCGTGCGGCGCTCGGAAAACTTGGAGATAATCCGCACACATTAGTTATGTCGGCAACACCCATTCCTCGAACCCTAGCCCTTACTCTTTACGGAGACCTCAAAATAAGTATTATTGACGAGTATCCAAAAGGACGCTCACCCATAGAAAGCTATTCTGTTGGGGAGGATAAAAGGGAACGAGCCTACAACTATATAAAAAAGCACATAAACGAAGGCAGACAGGGTTATATTGTGTGTCCGCTTGTAAATGTTGGGGAAAATGAGAAGGTATCTGCCGAGCATCTTTTTGAGCAGCTCTCGTCAGGGGCTTTCAAGGACTACCGTTTAGGTGTACTGCATGGAAAAATGACGCCTAATCTTAAAGAAAAGGTTATGCGAGAGTTTTCAAGCGGCAATATAGATTTGCTTATTTCCACCACGGTTATTGAGGTTGGTATTGATGTTCCCAATGCCGCAATAATGGTGATAGAAAACGCCGATAGTTTCGGCCTTTCTCAGCTTCATCAGCTAAGAGGTCGAGTTGGGAGAGGTAAATACACAGGCACCTGTATATTCATAAGTAAAAACGAGGCAAATGCTAGGCTCAGTGTAATTTGCAAAACGCTTGATGGCTTTAAAATTGCTGAAGAGGACTTGAAACTGAGAGGTCCGGGCGATTTCTTAGGCAGTCGACAGCACGGTCTGCCCGAATTTAAAATCGCTGATATTTTTGCCGATACTATTATTTTGAAATCAGCTCAGGAAGCATCGGAAAAACTACTTGAAAAAAGTCCTACACTCGAAAATTATCCGGAGCTACGTTCACAAATTGAAGAACTGTTTTCTTCGGTTAACTCAAATTAAGCAACTAGTTTTAATAACAAATAGCGGCAGAAAATATGCCGCTATTTGTTATTTATACCATAAGTCTTTGTTATCGGGTCCCTAAAAAGTGGAATTTCGGGTGGTGAAAAGGTAAGAATAATAAATAAAACGCCTATTAAAATTAATATTACCTTTACCGCAGTTGGTGGTAAACGGAATTTAGTTCCGCTTTTTAAAAGTCGCGTTTCTATTAAAAAAGTAATCGCCGCCGCAATAAAAAAGATTAAAATATTAAACCAATCTGCCGATACTCCCAAAGCGCCTGTATAGGTGTAATAAAGCAGTGGTATTATCGCCAGTCCCGACAAAATACCGATAAGCTTTGAAACCCAAAAATTTTCATAGGTCTTGGCAAAATACCGACTCTCAACAACCGCAAAAATAAGCATTGGAAAAAACAGTAGCTTCATATGCTCCCATATAGATTCATTCACTGCCGAAAACAACGCAACAAAGCGACTGTTCGTCCAGTCATACGCAAAATGAAGCAGCGTTCCCATAATACCCGTAAAGACAAAACCCGCAAACTGCCAAAAGGATAACGATTTTTTCATACCTTCCCCATCCTGCATAATCATATTCTTACAATTACTCCGCAGGCGATTTTTTGCCTCGCATTACCGGAGGGCTGGGTGGTGAAATCGTCGGCACAAGAATGAATAATAACCGTTTTACCCAATATTTCGGGCAGTGTAAATCTATCGGTTAAAAATGCCGAAAGCGCCCTGCCTTTCACCGAAAATAATGGTGGCATATCCCCTGCATGATATGGATGTGGGCAGTTATTGGGATTATAATGTCCGCCCGTATCCGCAAAAGCATCAACTTCGTTACCTGTACACTCATTACCGCTATGGATATGAAATGCGAATATTCGATTATCACAAGCACCACTACCTTTAGGCAGACCTAAAATCTCACTTCTCACCATTACCCCGTTTTTAAGCTCATAAAAATAAACCTTACCGTTAATATTGGTGTATTCCCTGCTACCCTTTATTACGGCTACAGCGCTCGGTCGATTGCGGAAAATATTGCAAAAATTATCAAAGCTATACATAAAACCACTCCCAAAAAATAATACATTTTATTATATTCTCTTTGGGTGTATAAATTCTCTGTTTTAAGCAAAACTTTTAAAAAGGAGAGATTTATATGAACTCAAGTGATTTTGCTAAAAATACACTCGACCAAATTCCAGAAAGCAAAAGCGATGCTAAAAAAATTGTGGGACTGATTAAAAAAAGCGGCAAAGTAACAGGCTATCAGTTATCCGACCAAAGCATTGTGGAAAAATCTCAAGCGGTTATTATGGCAAAGAATGGCGATATTAAAGGTGTTGGTATAGCTCACAGAGGCGACACCCAATATTTAAAATCCATACCGGATGGTAGCGAAAACAATAACTTAGGCAATCTGCCAACTATTTCGGCTAAGGGTTAAAAAACACCCGAGTATCATCAGATACTCGGGCGTTTTTTTATGCTTTATTTACTGAGCCGAAAAGCTGAATTTTATTTTTAACGGTGTTTTTAATTTCTTCAACCTTTAGGTTTCGAATGTCAAGATAGTCCATATTTTTGGAAAGTCCCTCTTGCATAGCTCTGTTACCTGCAAGACAAAGGTCGGTGAAGATATTTACCTTTGCTATTCCATACTTTATAGTGTTTCTGAAATCATCATCCGATAAACCGCTACCGCCGTGAAGAACAAGCGGAGTATCAATTCTATTTCTGATTTCCTGAAGGCGCTCAAGATTTAACTGCGGCTTGGTTTTGTAAACTCCGTGCGCCGTTCCTATGGCTACAGCCAGAGCATCCACCCCTGTTGCCTTTACATAAGCTTCGGCCTCGTCGGCGGTGGTATACATATCGGTAAGCAGATTGTCTTCACTTGAAGCCTGACCTACATGACCGATTTCACCCTCAACACTCGCACCAAAAGAATGTGCTATCTTTACTATTTCACGCGTATCGGCAATATTCTTCTCGTAATCTCCGGCAGAGCCGTCGAACATAACCGAAGAAAAACCGAGCCTTAGCGCCTGCATACATCTGTCGAATGTAAGTCCGTGGTCATAGTGCATAACAACCGGCACCTTCGCGTTTTTTGCAAGATGCAGTACTGACGGAGCAATAAGCTCTAATTCACCGTAAGGCAGCAACACCTCGGCAGTACCGATTACTACGGGAGAATTCAGCTCCTCCGCTGCAGAAATTACCGCCTCAAGCATATCTGTATCGGTTGTGTTGAAAAGACCTACACCGTACTTACCCTGTTGAGCTTTTTTAAGTACATCATTCAAATTTACAAGCATATTTCCATCCTCTTTATATCTTTACAGTATTCTATAATTTCTTTTTCTGCGCAAAGTCCCCCTGTAGCATCGGCGCTACGAAGCGCCATAACCGCTGCAGATGATGCAAAGTCAAGTATCTCAGAGTCGGTCTTTCCGCGATATATCGCATAAAGCGCGCCTGCGCAAAAAGCGTCGCCCGCACCTGTTGTACCCTTGATTTCGCTTTTGGGTATATCCACCGAGCCAACAGCCGTAATTCCTATATCCGAACAGCAAAGCGCACAGTTTTTCATATGAATTATTACCTTTTTACGCACACCCATCTCTCTGAGTTTTCTTGCCATAACAGGAAGATTGCTTTCGATGGGCTCGGTGCCTGTAAGTCTACCTGCCTCAATCTCGTTAATTATGAGATAATCGGTATATTCTAAGCAGGGAATAACCAGCGAATATCTATCTGAGTTTTCACTTACAAGGTCGATTGATGTTTCTATTCCTGCTTCAGTGGCTTTCTTAAGTATTTTAAGCCCTTCGCCCTCATCAATCTTCTTAAGCAAAAGAAAATATCCAAGGTGCAGAATTTTAGAATTAATCTTTTCTGGTAGCAGGTCGTCTGCCGTAAATTCACCGTCGGCTCCGGCATATGTAAAAAATGTGCGCTGACCACCCTTAACACTCATAACCTGAGTAAAGCTGGTGGATTCTCCCTGCGCTTCGGTAAGTGCAGAAATGTCTACACCGTTTGAAGCGAGAACACCCTTTACATATTCTCCATCGCTATCCGCGCCGATTTTTCCGATTGCGCCGATGTTAAGCTCTGGGCAGATTTTTTTAAGGTCTATTGCCACATTCGGAACACAGCCGCCCACAGCCATTTGAAGCCTCGTAATTTTGGTAAGCTCCCCGCAATTTGGATAGGCCGAAATCTCATTAATCTTATCGACAAGTATTGTTCCGCAAACGGCAATACCCGTTCTGTTTTTATCACTCATATTAGTTACACTCCGCAGTGAGCGGGCCTGCTAAATCCTTTAAGAAGAAAAGTCTGCCTGGAAGTGTTGGAATATAAGAAGAGGTAATCCAAGGGGTTTTGCCGTAGCGAAGTGTCATCCATAGCGACATTCCCTGCCACTGCATACCACGACCGAGTGTACCGTCTGCGCCGCCGATAGCATAGTCTGCCTTTAGAAATATTCCGGGGCCTATAGTGTTAGCACGGCACGGAACTAAGGTTGTTCTCGATTTAAAGCTTGTGAGAGCGTTCTGCTCAACGGTAAGTGGATGAATTTTTGCAGCAATTCTGTAAGGTGCATTTTCCCATTCATCAGCCGTTGCATAGTCAGCCGCAAAGGTTGGCTCCCAGAAAGCAATATGGCACATTCTGCCGATACCGTAAACAAGCACTAATTTTGCACCCTCAGCCTTTAGTGCGGCTATCTTTTCAGGATAGGTCGGAAGATTATTCTTGGTCGCAAAATTTCTCTGCTCTTTGGGTACGGTGAGTTCTCCGAGCGGATTAAAGAGCGCCTGCTCCATAGCATACTGGAATGCTCCGGAATTATCGGGTGCTAAGGTGTTACCCTCTGAGTCCGCCCATTCGTCCATATTAAAAGTGTAAACATGCTCACAGGATACCTTCCACTCTTTAAGGAAATAGACAACCCACTTATACATACCCATAGGTCCTACAGGCAGAATAAATGCGATTTTCTCGTTTCTCTCTTTGGCTAAACGAATTTGCATTGCAATTTCGTGACCCATATAGGTCTCAAACTCGCCAAGGCTATCACATTTTACGGGGTTAAAGCCCTCGTTCCAAAAGCTCTGACGCTCGGTAATCTTCTCAGGCGCATCAATGCAGGCATCAATTTTCTCGAAATCCCATCCCTCAGGATAAAAGTTTTCGAGCGCTGAACCCTTAACAGTTGAATTAAAATCCATTTTAATCTCTCCTTATATAAATTATTGTTACGGTAATAATCTTTTGGTAGTAATTCTGTGGTCTATACGGCACTGGCGAAAGCCCTCGGCGTATTTCACACCCGACTGAATTCCGCGCATTCTGGCACTCGTGCGGGTAACTTCGACAATATCGTTATCGTCATGGTCCTGAAGCCAAGCTATCTGACTTTCGTGGCAATCAAGCATTTTGATTTTTGTTTCGAGCTCCTCGGTTATATCAACATACTCTGTCGGCTCGCAGTTTAGCAACGCCGAATTATCCATATAGAAAATCGGAACTACATTACAGGCCTTGCCTAACTGCTCCTCATAATGCGGAACGGTTGCCGAAAATGAAGCCTTGAAAACAAGCTGTGAAACTTCCGTATGGTCGCCCATATAATCATCGGGTCCGTGGGTGATAATAAAATCGGGCTGGGCTTCACGGATTATTTTCACAAGAGCATCGTGTTGCTCTTTACTTGCAGCATTTACAAGCAGGTCGCCGATATCACAGGTAACGGTTTTAAAGCCCACCATATCTCCTGCTTTTTTGGCTTCAGCAATACGGATTTTTCTAAGCTCCTCCTTGCCAATCTCGACATGTCCCATATCTCCATTCGCCACATGGCAAACGGTAACCTCATCACCGCGTTTCACACAGCGAAGCAGTGTGCCACCGCAACAGATTTCCATATCGTCGGGATGGCAGGAAATTGCTAATACTCTCATTCTTATTCCTCCTTTATTCTTGACATTGGTTCGATTTTATGTTAGCATCAATTAAAGATTAGTTCAATGCACAAATGCACTGTTTAGGTGTATTTTTGTAAACAGGAGGAAATATGAATACCCCTTTAATCAATAATCTTATAACCGTAGGGCAGATTATGTCCATTCACTATTTTGAATTTAAGTCTGATTTTAATTTTTCGGGCGAAACCCACACATATTGGGAGCTTGTTTATATAAATTCGGGCTCGGCTATCGTTACGGCTGACGACGATAAATTCACCCTCAACCAAGGCGAGATTATATTTCATAAGCCGGGTGAAAAACATTCTATTGCCTCTGTACCGGCTTCGCCTCCAAGCGTTTTTATTATTACCTTTAAGTGCAACTCTAAAGATATGGTATTTTTTGAAAACCGCAGAATGAACGTACCAACACCGCTTAGAAAATACATATCCGAGATGATAAGCGACGGAAATGAAGCCTATATCCTTACTGACGACAGTCCCTATGAAGTGCCTTTAGTGAAGCGTGCCGACGGGCTTTTCGGCAGTGAACAGTTAATTAAACTAAATTTAGAAATGCTGCTTTTAAAGCTTATACGAAGCGCCACCATTTCCAAAATGCCTAAAGTGGATAATAAGGAATACGATAGCCTTACTAATTCCATAATTGATATCCTCAACAACAATGTTTACGGCAGAATTACGGTAGAGGCTATAGCCGAGCAGTTAGGTTTCAGCCGAACCCATATTTCAGCCAATTTCAAGAAAAACTGTGGCAAAACCATAACCGAATATTCAAGGGAGCTTAAGATTAGCGAGGCAAAATACCTAATCCGAAAGCAGACCTATACCGTATCGCAAATTTCAGACTTCCTTATGTTTGATAATCCGCAGTATTTCTGCCGAACCTTCAAAAAGCATACTAAAATGACACCAAAGGAATATTCCTATTCTGTGTCCTACGAAAAAAACAGCCCGAGTATCAAATGATACTCGGTTTTTTTATCTGTTTTTAACAAGCCGCTTATATTCGTTGGGAGTAATGCCCCTATGTTTTTTAAAGGTTTTACAAAAATAGCTTAAATCATTAAATCCGTTATCAAAGGCTGAATTTGTAATATTTTTACCGTTTACCGATATATCATAACAAGCCCTTTCAATGCGAAGCTCATTGATATATTGGGTTAGTGTTTTTGAGGTGTACTCCTTAAAAATTCGGCAAAGATATTTTTCACTAAAGCCCGAAATCTGAGAAAGCCTTTTTAGTGTTATACTCTCACTTAGATTTCTTTCTATCCAATTGAGCATATCGCTGATTGTTTGAGCTTGGTGGGAATGCGATGAGCCTTTTGAAACCGAAATATCCCCCTTATTATATAACAGAGCGAACATTTTAAAGAGTAAACTATATACCTCCAATTCGTAATACACCGCTCTTGCTTTGACCTTCGAGAATAACTCACCTATCACAGCTACCGTTTCGCCTCCGTTAATTAGAGGCTGACTAAATCCGACACCCGCAGATACAAGAGGCCAAAGCAATTTATGCGGAATATAGTTTTGCTTTATAAGCATATTAAGGTCTAAAACAATGCACTCGTAAACGCAGCTTTCAGGGTCAGCTCTGTGAAGACAGCCCGGCGCTATCAACAAAGCATCTCCTGAGCAAAGCTCATATTCCTTATTATCCAAAAAAACACTCAAAACACCCGACCGCACATATATAATTTCAAAATCACTATGCCAATGAAGCGGCATAACATATTGCGGATGCAATTTATCGACAAAGTAGTATTCAAGCGGAAAATCGGGTGTTCCTCTTTGTTTTCTTTCAATATAATCGGTGTATTTCATAGACCCACCTCAAAAAAGTGAATATTGTTATATTTTAAAGCGTAAATACCACAAGAATTATAGCATATAAGACACTATAATTCAATATATAAATATATTTTTGGAGGTAATATCTATGGCAAAATCACGACTTATCGGAAGCTATCCCGTAATAGGAATACGCCCAACTATTGATGGCAGACGCGGAGTTCTGGGTGTTAGAGAATCTCTTGAAGAGCAAACTATGAATATGGCGAAAAGCGCCGCAAAGCTATTTGAAGAAAATTTAAGATACTCAAACGGCGAAAAAGTGAAGGTAATTATTGCCGACACAACTATCGGTAGAGTAGCCGAAGCTGCTGCGTGCGCCGATAAGTTCCGTAAGGAAGGCGTTGATATAACCCTCACGGTTACTCCATGTTGGTGCTATGGAGCCGAAACGATGGATATGGATAAGAATACCATAAAGGCGGTTTGGGGCTTTAACGGAACCGAGAGACCGGGCGCTGTATATTTAGCATCGGTGCTCGCCACCCACGCTCAAAAAGGGCTTCCCGCTTTTGGAATTTACGGACACGATGTTAAGGACTGCGACGATACCGAAATTCCCTGCGATGTTAAAGAAAAGCTTTTACGCTTTGGAAGGGCTGCCGTTGCCGCCGCAACAATGCGAGGCAAATCCTATCTGCAGATAGGTTCAATTTGTATGGGTATAGGCGGTTCGATAATTAGCCCCGAATTTATAGAGGAATACCTTGGTATGCGCGTTGAATCGGTTGACGAGGTTGAAATCATCCGCCGTATGACCGAGGGAATTTACGATGAGGCTGAATATAAAAAGGCTCTTGCGTGGACCAAGGAGCACTGCATAGAGGGTTTTGACAAAAACCCCGAAAATCTGCAGAAAACAAGGCAACAGAAGGATAGCGACTGGGAATTTGTTGTTAAAATGATGGTTATTATAAAAGACCTTATGAACGGAAACAGCAATCTACCTGAGGGTTGCGAGGAAGAGAAGGTGGGACATAATGCTATTGTGGCAGGCTTCCAGGGGCAGCGCCAGTGGACCGATTTTTATCCCAACTGTGATTTCCCCGAAGCTATGCTTAACACATCTTTCGACTGGAACGGAGCTCGTGAGCCCTACATATTAGCTACCGAAAACGATTCGTTAAACGGTATTTCTATGTTATTTATGAAGCTTCTTACAAACCGTGCTCAGATGTTTGCCGATGTACGCACATATTGGAGCGGCGACTCTATAAAAAGAGTAACCGGTTACGAAATTGAGGGCAAAGCTAAAGAATCTGACGGCATAATTCATCTTATTAATTCGGGAGCCTGTTGCCTTGATGCAAACGGTGAGGCAAGAGATGAAAACGGAAATGCTGTTATCAAACCCTGGTATGAAGTAACCGAAACCGACTGTAAGGCAATTATGCAAAATACCACATGGAACTATGCCGACCTTGGATACTTCAGAGGCGGCGGTTATTCCTCTCGCTTTGAAACAAAGGCCGAAATGCCCGCAACAATGATTCGCCTTAACCTTATAAAAGGCTTAGGCCCGGTACTTCAAATAGCAGAGGGCTGGACGGTAAAATTGCCCGAAAAGGTTTCCGATACCCTTTGGAAGCGTACCGACTACACATGGCCTTGCACATGGTTTGCGCCACGCTGCACAGGCGAAGGAGCATTTAAAACCGCCTATGAAGTAATGAATAACTGGGGCGCAAATCACGGCGCTATTTCCTACGGACACATAGGTGCCGACCTTATCACCCTTTGTTCAATACTGAGAATTCCCGTTTGTATGCACAATGTACCTGAAGAAAAAATCTTCCGCCCTGCAAGCTGGAATGCCTTTGGAATGGATAAAGAGGGCGCCGATTACAGAGCCTGTAAAACATACGGACCGTTATTCAAATAATAGGAGTTTGATATGAATTATCTTGAAACGGACTGGAACGGTTTCAAACGCTTAGATTTCTATTTTGAAGGCAGAAAAGCTATACTTGTATTACCCGATAAACCTCAGAAAAATAACAAATGGATATATAAAACGGAGTATTTCGAAGCTTTCCCGACATTTGAAATAGAAATGTTAAAAAAGGGGTATTGCGTAGCTAATTTATCAAATATAAGCCGCCTTTGTCCCGAAGAGGATACCGAAATTCGACCTCGCTTTTGCGATTTTTTGAACAAACACTTCAATCTAAACCCGAAGTGTTTGCTGGTGGGGTTAAGCTGCGGTGGAATGCAGGCAGTCTATTTTGCGGCAAAATATCCGGAGCTTGTAGCCGCTATTTATTTAGATGCACCTGTTCTTAATTTATTAAGTTGGCCCTTAGGATTAGGTAAAAGTGAACATCCTTGCGTTGAAGAGTTCCGTGATAATATTAAATTATCCCTTGCCGATATGCTCAATTACCGCAAACACCCAATAGACTATAAAGAACAGTTGCTTGAATCTAATATACCTATATTTTTAGTTTGCGGAGACAGCGATAAAACCGTACCGTATGATGAAAATGGAAAATTACTCTCAAAATTTTTCAAAGATAATAACGGAAATCTCACCGAAATACTTAAAAAAGACTGCGACCATCATCCACATGGATTAAAAGATTTGACATTATTATTTAATTTTGTAAAAAAGTATTATTAGGAGTGATATTATGCACTATCAAGAAATAAGAGAACAAATTTGTGATGTTTGCCACAAAATGTGGCAATTAGGTTGGGTAGCCGCGAACGATGGTAATGTTTCAGTGAAACTGCCCGACGGAAACTTTATGGCTACCCCCACAGGTATTAGCAAAAGCTTTATCACACCCGAAAAATTAGTTATCATAAATAGTGATGGCGAGGTTATTGAGGGAAATGAGGGCTACAAACCCTCAAGCGAAATTAAGATGCACCTTCGCTGCTATAAAGAGCGCGAGGATGTAGGCGCAGTTGTTCACGCGCATCCGCCAACAGCCACAGGCTATGCCGTTGCAGGAAAAAGTCTTGATGAATACTCAATGATTGAAACTGTAATTGCTATCGGCTCAATTCCGCTAACGCCCTACGGCACACCCAGCACAAACGAGGTTCCTGAGGCTATTGCCCCCTACCTTAAAGAGCACGATGTATTGCTATTGCAGAATCACGGCGCTCTGTCCGTTGGCACAGACCTTATCACCGCATATTACCGTATGGAAACGCTTGAGCTTTTTGCTAAGATTTCTTTAACTGCGCATCTACTTGGCGGCGCACAAGAAATAGAAAAGCCACAAATTGATAAATTGCTCTATCTCAGAGAGAATTATTACAAGGTAACAGGAAAGCATCCTGGATATAAACATTACAATAAATAAAGGGGAATTATTATGCCTTATTGCCTTGCTATAGATATAGGCGCATCAAGCGGCAGACATATCTTAGGCGAATATATAAACGGAGAACTTGTGCTTACCGAAATATATCGTTTCAAAAATGATATAAAAAATATCGGAAGAACTCTTTGTTGGGATATTGAATATCTGAAAAATGAAGTTATTTCAGGCATTAAAAGGTGCGCGGAGCTTGGAAAAATTCCCGACACAGTTGCCATCGATACCTGGGGAGTTGATTATGTTCTATTGGATAAAAACGAACAGGAAATTCTACCTGCCGTGTCCTACAGAGATTCCCGCACAGTAGGAATTCCTGAAGAGGTTGACAAGATAATTTCTAACGAGCAGCTTTACTATATAACAGGTATCCAAAGGCAGAATTATAACACCATATATCAGCTTTATTGCGACGCTAGATCGGGTAAATTAGATAAAGCGGAGCATCTGCTTATGATGCCCGAATATCTTGCATTCAAGCTCACAGGTGTTATGAAAAGCGAGTACACCATTTGCTCAACCACCTCGCTTTTAAATGCCAAAACTCGCAGTTGGGATACAGAGCTTATCTCTAAGTTTGGAATTAAATCCTCTATATTTAAGCCCATTTGCGCCCCAGGTGAAAGGGTTGGAAATTTCAGCGATGAGGTTAGAGATTATGTAGGATTTGATGCAACCGTAATTTTCGCCCCATCGCACGATACCGCAAGTGCAGTTGCCGCTTGTAGCAGTGAAAAAAATACAATGTATATTTCATCGGGCACCTGGAGTCTGGCGGGAGTGCAAAACAGTCTACCCATTCTGACCAAAGATGCGCTATTGGCCAACTTTGCAAATGAGGGCGGAGTTAATAACACCTACCGATTTTTAAAAAATATTACGGGAATGTGGCTTTTCCAGAATATTCGCAAAAATTTAGACAATAGATACACCTATGATGAAATGATGAAAATGGCTATGGAAAGCACATTTTCTGAAACCTTTAATCCTAACGACCAACGCCTTGTGGCGCCTGAAAATATCCTTAGCGCTATAAAAGAGTGTTTAGGGCATCCCGATTTATCCCTTGCAGACACACTAAGCAGTGTTTATCATTCCCTTGCCGCTTGCTATGCTGAGACAGTAAGCGAAATAGAGAAAATCACCAATGAGAAAATTGAAGCCATAAACATAGTGGGCGGCGGATGTAAAGATAGTTATCTTAATACACTTACGGGCAAATATACAGGCAAAAAAATTATAACAGGACCTGTAGAAGCCACCGCAACAGGCAATCTTCTAACACAGTTTAAATATCTTTCATAATCATAACTACCGGCTTAGCCGGTAGTTTGCTCTGCGGCAAAAGCCTCTTTGGAACCACACGCTAAGCGTGTGGTTTTTTTGACACAACAAAGCCCGAGTATCATTGATGCTCGGGCTGCTTTTTGTATAACGAAACATTAGCCAAAATCCACCCTTCAAAATCAGGTTTGGATTATTCGCGTTTACTTATTCTACCTTACTGAAATTGCTCTTATCTACGCCGCATAAAGGGCATACGAAATCGTCGGGTAAATCCTCAAATTTAGTACCTGCCTCGATACCGTTATCGATATCGCCCAAAGCCTCGTCATATTCCCAACCGCATACATCACATACATATTTCATTTTTATTTCCTCCAAAAATTTTATAGTCTTAGCTCATCCGCTAAAGCAGTAAGCTGAGCTTCACTGTCAGCATTTAGTGCTGACAGAATTTTAACTGTGCTTTCAGTATAGCATATGTTTTTACACTTTTCAAGCATTCCCCTCATTACCTTTGTAGCCACAGGCGCCCAAGATCCGTTTTCTATAAAGGCTACCGTCTTATTCTGGAAATTGCGCTCGGTGAGATTATTAATAAATTCTCGCATAAAAGGGAAAATTTCACCGTTATAGGTGGTGGTTGCAAAAACTATTTTGCTATATCTGAAAGCATCCTCAACATTTTCTGCCATATCGCTTCTCGCTAAGTCGCTGCTCGACACCGTTACCCCTTTTGCCTTTAGCATTTCTGCAAGTTTTAATGCCGCCTTTTTAGTATTCCCATAAACCGAGGTATATGCAATAAATACACCGTCGGTTTCACTTTTGTAGGAAGACCATATATCATATAGGTTTACATAATACTCTGTATTCTCGGTAAGGACAGGTCCGTGAAGTGCGCAGATAATCTTTATATCGAGCCCCGCCGCCTTTTTAAGAAGTGATTGCACCTGAGCACCGTATTTGCCAACAATGCCTATATAATAACGCCTTGCTTCACACGCCCATTCTTCCTCAGTATCGAGTGCGCCGAATTTACCAAAAGCATCGGCAGAGAAAAGCACCTTATCGTGAGCTTCATAACTTAAGATTACCTCAGGCCAATGCACCATAGGCGCCGCTATAAAGGTAAGTGTGTGCTTTCCAAGACTTAGAGTATCCCCCTCACCTACCACAATACGCTTTTCCTCAAAATCAGTGCCGAAAAAGTTTTCCATAATAGCGAAAGCCTTTGCGCTCGACACTATTTGAGCCTTAGGATATTTATTCACAAAATGCATAATACTCGACGAATGGTCCGGCTCCATATGATGCACTATAAGATAATCGGGCTGTCTGCCAACGAGCGCTTTATCTAAATTTTCGAGCCACTCGTCTGAAAAAGCGGCATCAACCGAATCCATAACCGCTATTTTTTCATCGATTATGAGGTAGGAATTATAGGAAATACCGTTGGGTACTTCATACATACCCTCAAATAAATCTATCTTTTTGTCGTTAACGCCTATATATTTAATATCCTCTGTAATGAACATTCTTATAAAATCTCCTTAATAAGATTAAATACAATTCCAAACACCGCCGACACTAAAATCAAAGATATTGTGGACATTTTTTTGTGTGTTATGCGCTGATAACCGTAAAATATTGCGCAGATGCATATAAGAATAATTAAAGAAATTAAATCAAAATTAAATTGTGTTAAAGATACATAACCCACAGCTTTAATAAGCAAAATTAGGCCTACTGATAAAATAAGCGCGATTACCACAGGCTTCACGCCCGAAATAAAGCCCTTAAATAATTTATTTTCGGTAAGATTCTTAAGTATAGCAGCAATAAGCAAAATTATTATAAAGGATGGCAGTACCACACCTAAGGTTGCGATTATACTACCGAGCAATCCGCCTTGAACCGAGCCGATATAGGTCGCCATATTAATAGCAACAGGACCGGGTGTTGATTCGCAGACACCAATGAATGAATAGAACTGCGCTTCATTTAGCCAGTTGTGTTTGAGCACCGTTTCTTCAATTAGCGGAATCATAGCGAAGCCGCCACCAAAGGTGAAAAGGCCTATTTTAAAGAATTCAAGGAAGAGATAAAGATATACCATTATTTATCCCCCTTTTCTTTTGGTAGGGCGTAGGCAAAAATTCCTATAATGCCGCCCGCTAAAATGAGGAATATAGAACTAAAATTTATTGAAAACAGTTCAAATGATAACATTAAACCTAAAACTATAACAAAAACCGAAACAGGTAATACTTTCTTTTCAAGTTTTTTAAGCATATCAAATCCTGCTTTTGTAATAAGAAGTGCTACCGCGCATTTAATTCCAACAAAGGCATAAGCTACATATTTATTTGCCATAAAGGCATCTAAAACAAGTGAAATTAAGTATATTATTATTAGCGACGGCAACACAACGCCGAGTGTTGCGACAGCACTGCCTAAAACACCTTTTTTCTTAAAGCCTATATAGGTTGCCATGTTAATAGCAATAGGTCCCGGTGTGGACTCTGCAATGGCAATAATCTGAATAAACTCATCCTCGCTCACCCAACCAAATTTTTCCACTACCGTTTCACGCACATTGGCAATCATAGCATATCCACCGCCAAAGGTGAAAAGACCTATTTTGAAAAAAGTTTTAAATAAAGTCCAAATCATTTCATTTTGCCTTTCTAACAAATAAGCAAATACTGAAAACAGTATTTGCTTATAGTATACCATATTTTTAAAATTTTTCCACTATTTTTTGAAAAAAGCCACCGCAACAGCGCCGGGACCTGCGTGGGTGCCGATTACACTTCCGATAATGGTATATGGAAGATTATCGGTATTCCCCTGCCAAAGCGCCGCGCTATCCTCAATGTATTTTTTAAGCAGTAAATCGCTAAGCCCTGTATAACCTAGCATTATCGGCTGAGTAAAATCAACCCCACCCGCCTTTTCAATCTCGGTTACAAGCAGGTTGTTTCCCTGCTTTGAACCACGCGCCTTGCCGAGCATTATTATTTCCCCATTTTGTACCGCTAAAACAGGCTTAATGTTAAGCAGTCCACCCGCAAAGGCAACTGTTGGCGACACTCTGCCGCCGCGCTTTAGATATTCAAGTGTATCCACCATTGCAACAATGCGGATGTTATCCTTAATTTTTTCTAATGTATTGGCAATAGTCTTGGCATCCATTCCGCTTTCAGCGAGCTCTAAAGCCTTCTGGGCGAGAATACCCGAGCCGATTGCCACCGAGCCGCTATCAACAATATAGATATTTTCGTAATCTGCTGCCGCTATCATAGCGCTCTGATAAGTGCCCGAAAGCTTTGATGAAATGGTTATGACTACTGCACCATCTTTACCTACCTTATCGAACTCATCACTGAATGCGGTTGGTGTTGCCTGAGAGGTATGGGGCATAACGTCGGTTTCTATAAGCTTTTCGTAAAACTTGGTATGTGTTATTGTAACACCGTCGATATATTCCTCATTCCCAAAATGAACGGTTAGCGGCACTACGGCAAATTTTTCTTTTACTTCGGAAAGTAAATCGGCTGTTGAATCAATTATAATTTTTACACTCATTTTTTACACCTCAATAATATTTTCCTAAATTCACTACGGTTTATTCCTGTTCGGGTAGGCCATTTACGCTCAAATTTTTAAGATTAAGTGCGATGGACTCTAAAGACCTATAAAAAATTGCACGGTCGGAGTCGGTTAATTCTCTTCCCGCAATCTCCACCGCTAAAGCGGCTCTGCGACGGACGAAATCTGCCGCCTGTCTACCCTTATCGGTAAGGATGAAAACACCTCTATAAAGATTCTGGTGAATTCCCTCTTTTCTTACAAGCCCGTTTTTCTCCATAATTGCCATCATTCGCGAAACATCGGCTTTATCCTTGCCGCATTCTTCGCAGATTTTGGGCGCTGTAACACCCTCTGGGTAACGGCTCATTGTTAAAAGATACACCGAGTGCGACCCCTTAAGTCCGTACTTTTCCATTTCATCACCTGTTATTTTATGCCAATAACGAGAAATTTCTGAAATGGCATACGAAAACCTTTCAAATCTTTCTACCACTGCTAACCCTCCTTAGAAGTTGAATTCTCAACATCTCATAATATAGCATAAAGAAGTTGATTTGTCAACATCTTTATAAAATTAAGCGCCCCAACCGAACGTTGGAGCGCTTTCAATTATTTTACTGTTTTAAAGGTATTACCCTCGGCTGTGAAATATTTATTAATTTCACTTATATAATCACCTTTTAATGTTTTACCTTTAATAATATTTGCTCTATCTGTTTCTAAGAACAGATTATTTTTCAAAATCATATTTGCTTTATTCCATTCAGGTGTTTTTATTCCAAGACATCCCTTTCTGGAACGATCAAATATATTATTTTCTATATAAAGAGGCTTTACATGAACGTTGGTATCATTCTCACCTTGGGCATCATATTTAAAATGTGCATATACATTTTTATCGGGACGGTCAAGACTTCCCCAACCCCAACCGGTATAGCGGCAAATATTTCCCCTTATATATACATCGTTATAAGTAAAGGTTCCGTTAGGTGATTTCTGTTCCTCCTTAACGCTTCTGCAAGAGAATGCCTCAATATCATATGTATTATACTCTAGAAGGTTGTTTTCATAATGAATATTCGTATAATTCGTTGCTTTAAGTGACTCTGAATTAGGATCGACAGTTATTGGTCCTTGATGTGTTAAAGCGGCATCGTACGATTGGAAAATATAGTTATCGTGAATATTTACATCCACAGCAACACTCCAGAATTCTATGGCATTACCAAGGGAAACAGCACCCGAATATAAATCCCTACCGCCACAGTAGCCCATTATACAACCCTCAACCTCCATATTGTAAACAGCACCTAATTGACCTAAAAAATGAACTCCTGTATACATTAAGCAGAGGTTTTGTAATTTTACGTTCTCTAGTTT
>JAZRKE010000071.1:0-3754 GCA_045646145.1 Acutalibacteraceae bacterium
GGTGTTTTATCGCTTGGTATTTTAGGTAACACCGAAATCCGCATCATTGCTGACGGTGTTGACGAAAAAGACGCAGTAGACTCTTTAATCAAACTTGTTGAATCCGGTTTTGCTGAATAATTTAAATATACTGATTTAAATCATAACCACTAGTAAACTAGTGGTATGCACAGCCCCTATAAGGGGCGCCTACTGGCCAGGTCCCTAAAAGGGACCTCGAAAGTTTGGCAATGCATTACCATCTCAGGCAGCCGCTCACGTGCGGCTGTCTTTTTTTGCCTACTTTCTCTTATCACCCGTAAACGGGTCTATGTATTCTTTTATACTCATTTGTTCTGCTGCAAAATCTTCTTCTAACTGATTTCTTATATATTCAGCTATTACTTTTTATTTCGACCGACTGTATCTACATAATATCCTCGACACCAAAAATTTCTGCTTCCGTACTTGTATTTTAGGTTTGCATGTCGGTCGAAAATCATTAAACTACTTTTTCCTTTGAGATATCCCATAAACTGTGCTATACTTATATACGGTGGTATGCTCACCAACATATGTATATGGTCGGGGCATGCCTCCGCCTCAATGATTTCTACACCTTTTTGGTTGCATAGTTTTCTTAAGATTTCTCCTATGTCTTGTCGTATCTTGCCGTATACTTCTTTCCTACGGTATTTGGGTGCAAAAACTAAATGGTATTGACATCTATATTTTGAGTGAGCTGTGCTTTTGATTTCATTGTTTCCTTTCATAATTAAACCTCCTTGTACTTTGGTAATGCGGTCGCCAAACCACTACCATTATACTTGGAGGTTTAATTCTTTCCAATATTTCTTTGTGGCTTAGCACTCGCCTCGCCACCTTTATTGTAGCCCTACTCGTTTAATCTTCCCCCAGTAGAACTGGGGGTTTGTTTCCACGTCTAAAGACACCAATAAAATAATCCGCGATAGAATTCTATCGCGGATTTTATCTATTCTTTTATAAGCGCTATTGATAAATCGGTAAGTTGTGTTTCATCAACTGCCGCAGGTGCTCCTGACATAAGCTCACTTGAATTTGATACCTTTGGGAAGGCTATAACATCACGCAGATTATCAGCACCGCACATAAGCATAACAAGGCGGTCAAGACCGATACCCATACCGCCGTGAGGCGGAGCACCAAAACGGAAAGCATCGGTTAAGAAGCCGAATTTTTCGTGGGCTTCCTCGTCACTCAGTCCCAAGGCTCTGAACATACGGGACTGAAGCTCGGGGTCGGTAATACGAATAGAACCACTCGATAGCTCAATACCGTTGAGAACTAGGTCATAAGCCTTGGCGAACACCTTTTCGGGAGCAGTATCAAGGTATTCAATACATTCATCAAGCGGTGAAGTGAACGGATGGTGCATAGCATCCCAATTTCCCGTTTCCTCATTATATTCAAAGAATGGGAACTCGATAATCCAAAGGAAATTGTATCCTTCCGGAACAATTCCAAGTCTCTTTGCAACACTCATGCGAAGCGCACCCAGAACCGATAAAACGGTTTTTTTCTTGTCTGCACAGAAGAGCACCACATCGCCCTTTTCGGCACCTGTCAGACGGATAATTTCTGCCATTTCGTCTTCTGTCATAAATTTAGAGAACGAACAGGTAGGTGTATCCTCAACCCAACGTATGAATGCCAAGCCCTTAGCACCAATGCCACGAGCCTCCTCGGTTAATTTATCAATTTCTTTTCTTGTGTAGGTATCAGCCGCACCCTTAGCCGTTATAGCTCTTACAGTACCGCCCGATTTTACGGTATCGGCAAACACGCCGAAGCCGCAATTTTCTACCGCGCCCGATACGTCAATAATCTTCATATCAAAGCGTGTGTCGGGTTTATCCGAGCCGTAATTCTCCATAGCCTCGGTAAATGTTAAGCGTGGAAATGGGGTAGGAATATCCATATCCAATACCTCTTTGAAAAGGCGAACAATATAACCCTCCGCAATGGAGAAAACATCCTCCATATCCACAAAGGACATTTCGAGGTCTATCTGTGTAAACTCGGGCTGACGGTCGGCACGCAGGTCCTCATCGCGATAGCAACGGGCAATCTGCATATATCTATCGAAGCCCGAAAGCATAAGCAATTGCTTGTACATCTGCGGGCTTTGCGGAAGTGCAAAGAATGTACCTTTATGAACACGGGACGGAACAAGATAATCTCTCGCCCCCTCGGGTGTAGATTTAATAAGGGTGGGAGTTTCTATTTCAATAAAGCCGTTCTCATCAAAATAATCCCTTGTTACCTTGGTAATTTTATGGCGAAGCATAATATTCTTTTGCAACGGCTCGCGGCGAAGGTCAAGATAACGATATTTAAGTCTGATATCCTCGCCCGCCTTGCTGTCTGCAAGGATTTCAAACGGAGGTGTTTCGGCTCTGCCGAGTATTTCAAGTGCGGTTACCTCAATTTCAATGTCGCCTGTTGGAATTTCGGTATTTACAGCACTTCTGCGCCTTACAACACCCTCAGCCGCTAAAACAAACTCACTGCGAACGGCACCCGCCTTTTCGAAAACACTTTTCTCGGTTTTCTCATCAAATGCCAACTGCACAATACCCGTACGGTCGCGAAGGTCTATAAATATAAGTCCACCAAGGTCTCTCTGCCTTTGAGCCCAGCCAAAAAGCACAACCAGTCTGCCCTCATCGGCGGCTCTCAGAGTTCCGCAATAATCGGTTCTTTTTGTATTTCCCAGTCTGTCTAATTTCATAAAATCTCCTCTTTATAAAACAGCGTCTTCAAGCTCTTTAACGGCTATTTCGGTAGCAATTTTATAAATTTCTTCAACGATATTATCTGCTTTAATTTCTCTCTGCTCACCGCTTGCCATATCTTTTAGGCGAATGCTTCCGCTTTCTACCTCGCTATCGCCCAGAACTGCTGTAAATTTAGCGCCTATTTTATCGGCATAAATCATCTGCTTTTTGAGCGACCTTGAATTTAAGTCATAAAGAGCCTCAAAGCCCTCTTCGCGAAGTCTCGCTGAGAGCCCCGCCGCCATTACAGACGCTTTCTCGCCCATTGTGGCAAAATAAACATCGCACTTTTGCGGCTCGGGGAACTCTACACCCTGGCTTTCGGCCGTAAGCATCAGTCTTTCAATTCCCATTGCAAAGCCAACCGACTGAACCTGAGGGCCACCGAGCTGAGCAATCAGCCCATCATATCTGCCGCCGCCGCAAACGGTCGACTGCGCACCGATATCCTCAGCAACAAACTCGAAAACTGTTTTGGTGTAATAATCGAGTCCCCTTACTATGTGTGGGTTAACGGTAAACTTTAGTCTTGCTGCAGTTAAATGTGCTTTAACAATCTCAAAATGCTCAGCACAATCCTCACACAGATAGTCTAGTACAACGGGCGCCTGTGCCGCGATAGACGAGCAGATGGGGCTCTTGCAGTCGAGTATTCTCATCGGGTTGCGGTCTAATCTTTCAAGACAGATACCGCAAAGCTCGCCCTTTTTAGCTGTAAAAAATTCTTTTAATGCCGCATGGTAATTCTTTCGGCATTCGGGGCAACCGATGGAATTTATCTGCAAAGATATATTTTTAATTCCTATTTCATCTAAAACCTGATTAGCAAGACAGATAGCCTCGGCATCTGCCGCGGGAGCGGTGCCGCCTATACATTCAACACCAAACTGATGAAATTCCCTGAGCCTTCCCGCCTGTGGCTTTTCATAGCGGTAACATCCGCCGATATAGCAAAC
>JAZRKE010000072.1:0-17765 GCA_045646145.1 Acutalibacteraceae bacterium
CAGTTCGGTGGACTGTTTTCGCAGGCGTTAATTTTGGGGGTAAACTTAAAGAGCACCTAAAATTAGGTGCTCTTTAAGTTTGGTGCGGATGAAGGGACTTGAACCCACATGAGAAAAATCTCACTAGAACCTGAATCATTTAATAGATAGTTCTGCACAGTGCTTCCAATATCATTAAAGTTCTTTAAAAACCGCATAAATAAAGGCTTTATCAGTAAAAACAGTGATTTTATCAGCAATCTGGCAAAATCACTGTTTTTGATGTTTTATAGAACTTTGGTAGACATTTGGAAGACACTTACTATAGTATTTTCACTATTCATCAAAAATCACATTTATGCCCGCTCCGACTTTGTTACTTTTTAGATGAGACTTGATTGTTGCGTATAATCTAATTTTTTTCCTAATACGATGAACATGTTCCTCAAGCTCGTCCCGTTCAAACGGAATATAAATATCATTAGATACTTTAAACTCTAGTTTTCCGTCATCAGTTTTCTTGCACATTTTTTCAATTTCTTTTTGACTTAGATCGTTAAACTCGATTTCAAGATCAGATATTACACAGTGTACTAGTGAATGATTTATAATATAAAAATTATTGTATCCTTCAGGATATTTAACCTGTTTCATATCTTTAGTGAACCTATCTAAAAGATGTTTATCTTGTTCACCCCAAAAAACATCACGATTACCGATAAACGTATCGCCGCTTATGCCTATGTTTTTTATTGATGCAATTAATGTTTCCTGTAGGGTCCTGTCATTAACTTTTTTCTTATCAATATTTAATGCCGGACGAATTGCACAAATATAAGCGTTTATAATAGCTGTATGAATAAAGCTACTAATATATTTATCCAGTTTTGAATTGTTAATAATTGAAGATGGTAAGTTTAATTCGCTGAGGCATATTCTCTTTTCTGTGTATTCTATATCGCTCTGTATTTCTTTTTCAAATAAATATGAATTCTCATTTATAATTGTCTCAAAAGTGTCTCGTATATTATTTTCAAATTGTGTTCTTGTATCATCAGTAATAATATTTTTCTTTCCTGATTCGATTTCTTCGTATTTGTATTTTTCATTTAAAACATCTTTTAATAACTCTGAATATTCTTGCGATGATGAATCGTTCTCTTCATTGAAAAATAATGAATTATATTGATTAAATAACAAATCGAAGTTTATATTATTATCGCTAAAATAATGGGTGTACAGCGAAAAAGTACTATCACCTATCAGTGCCTTGATAATGTTAGCGATCATCTCATTATTCCAATGACTTTTCAGTGCTGTAAAAACAAAGAAGTCCTTAATGACTGTGTCTATAATGACACATTTTGCATCACCTTCAGGAACAACCTCCCAAGTTCGTATTTGCTCCATAATAAACTTAAGATTTTCTGATATAAAATCTGCCAAATTTATATGATGCAAAATATCCTCAATGTCATCGGTGTTTTCTTTAATAATATTTACTGCAAATTTTTGAGAATCTTTTCCACTCAATAAGCTTTCACGGCAAGCAACATAATATAAGTAGATGCATGCGATTATAAAAACAACCTGATAACTGTTTTTAGCAACATGATAATGTGAATCTTTGAAAAATTGGCCTTTGAGAATATCCTTTTCACCCTCATCAATCAAAGATCTAACAAAGATACACCACGCACTTATAAGTATGGTTTTTTTGGTTTCGTCCGTCTCAACTTTTTGTGGATAAAACATTAAACCGGTAATATTATCATATAAAAATTCGAGTAAACGCTTGCGATCATAATGATTGGAAATTTTCTTGTTGTTTATTATCAAAGAGTAATAAATCCATACGTTGTAATACTTGAAATCGTAACAATTAACGACCATGTCCCGTTTATCGGATTTTTTAATTTTTAAGTTTTTATATAGTTGGGAATGCAGTCTTAGGAAAAAAGTGCTGTTGTATAATTGTTCCTCGGAAAGTAAACTTAAAGATTTAAAATATTCTCGCGAAATATTATCCCAAATTGATAAGGGAACGGGGTCCTCTTTGGAGTTTGCGATTTCGTAAAGTTCGCTTATATAATTTAATATCGTTATTAAAGCTTCTAAATTATTTTTTTGGTATATTCTAATAAAAGTATCAGATATAATTGCCTCTATTTCAGAAAGTAACTCAGATTTATTATCAACAGACGATGAATTGCTCTCTTTTTCAAAGATTTTTTGGATCACTTGCAAATTTTCTTTAAGATATGTAGTTTTATATATATTATCGTTTTCTAAGAGTGCTGTTTGAAAATTGTCAACACCTATTCTTTCGTAGTTCTCTAAAATATAGGTTTCCATTTGTCTTTTTATCTCTTTGCGACCAAGGAATACGAGAAAAATATCTTTAACCAAAATAATTGATATGGCTATACTTAAAAGAAAAATTGCAATTGATGTATTAAATAAATTATACGAAACAACAAAGTAATTTAAAAAAGTAATAATTAAGCCAAAAATTATTAAGCGCTTATGTTTGAATAGCCTGGGCTTTAATTGCAACACATAACGAGTAATCGATATTCCAAAAATATTATCTGATACTATGCCAGAAACCAAAGCAATAATGGCAATGCTCATAGTAGTCACAGTGGCTTGCACAGCAAATAAACTAAATAACAGATCTTCTGTATTTTTTATGCGTAGCACAAAATAATCCGATATATTATAAAAAGACAAATCTGCTAAAAAAGACAGTACTACTATTGCAATTAAAAAAATAATAGTAATTATCTCTAATAATAATTTTGTTGTTTTCGATTTGATTTTCATATATTCACCCATATTCGACTTTATTCTATCTAATGTTATAATTATAACCATTAATCATTTAAAAGTAAAGAATGACAGATAATGTTATCAAAAATACTAAACATTATAAATTCTTATTTGGAGGTCTAAATATAGGTGTAATGTAGCTATAAACCTTATAAAAATATGTGAGCAAACGCTCAAAAGGTTGCTATCTCTAAATTAGACAATAATTGTACATCACATTTAACAGGTCACACCCCTAACAGATGTGACCTGTTAATTATTTTGGTTCTTTTGTCAAACGACGGATGTGACGGTTAATCAACATCATATTGCCATCGTATGATTAGCAAGGAATATATAGGTTTAGAGCCCACCAATTCACTTAAAAAATCGCATAAAAGGCCAAGAAAAATTAGAATAATAAAATAAAAGCTGTTTCTCTTAGTTCAAGAGAAACAGCTTTTATTATTGCTATAATACAATTGCAAGTTTTTCTACTGATTGATAGCGTTCATCTGAATTTACAATAGTACATTTACAGATAAATAGTTCGACCCGTTCGTTCTTAATAATAATATCCCACGGATTGGGTACTTTTTCATATTAATCTCCATAAGTTATAAAACGCAAATTCAAATAGCTTTGCAATCCTCGTACTTCTCTGATTGCAAACGGAACATTTCGGCGTATTTTCCGTCTGCCTCCAAAAGTTCTGCGTGTGACCCTTCTTCAATAAGTCGGCCATCCGAAAACATATATATCTTATCAGCGATACGAGTAGTAGACAATCTGTGAGAAATAAACACCACCGTCTTGTCGTTTGTGTGCTTAAGTATAGATTGATTGAGATTATACTCAGCCATCGGGTCAAGTGCGCTGGACGGTTCATCCATAATAATTATGTGGTACTCATTAGCAAAAACACGTGCAATAGCTATCTTTTGCGATTCGCCGCCGGAAAGGTTGGTGCCTTCATCATTAAACTCTCGTGTGAGGTGTGTATTGATGCCATCCTTCAAGGTTTTAAGTTTTTCGGTGAAGTCTGCCTTTTCTAAAGCATCTATAACCGTACCGTAGTCGGTCGTTTCATCGTACTTTCCGTTCATAACATTCATAGCAACTGATGTTGCGAATATTTTATAGTCTTGGAAAACGGTTCCTATCATTTTGCGGTAACACACCGGATCGTATTCCTTTATGTTGACACCGTTATAAAGTATTTCGCCATCGGTTGGGTCATACAGGCGCATCATCAACTTAATGAGTGTGGTTTTACCTGCTCCGTTATAACCTACTATGGCTATTTTTTCACCCGCAGTCAGTTTGAACGAAATGTTTTTTAAAGCATCCTTACCTTTTTCGACATTGGTTGGTGCCTTATAATCTTCATCGTGAAATTTATACTTAGGATGTGAAGCAAATTCATAGGAAAAACTGACGTTTTTAAACTCAAGACTTTTGAACGGCGGTATTTCTTTTATTCCGTCTTTTATCTCGGGGGTAAAACGCAAAAATTCACGATACTTTTCTATATACAAAGAATGCTTGGGGTAATTGGTTATTCTTTCTATAAGGTTGGAAAACATCCAGCGGATGCTCCAAACCACATTGACCGTTGCTGCAAAGCCACCTACCGCCAACGTTCCGTTGCCAAGCTGAAGCACCATATACAAAAGAACCGCAAAAAAGGTCAGCGTTGACATCGCATTCCAACCAAGTCCATAAAAAAGATAATATTTCTTACCGTATTTAACATCAAGTTCTATTATCTTTTCGTTATTTTGGTCGTATTCTTTCATCAGCAGTTCATCTGCCCTGCTGATGCGCAACTCTTTTGAATAATCGCTCAGGTGATAAACACGGTTAATATAATTCTTTTTGCGCCACAAGGGATTAGATTCCTTATTGTGTCTGAAACTAACTTTATTACCTATCAAATTACATATAACCGTGATGCCCGAAGATACAAACAACATCAAAGCTATTATGGGGTCGACTGTTAACAGCAGACCAAAAAGAGAGGAGGATGCTACTATTCGGTTTATCAGTTTTCCGGTATCTTCCATTACATCAATGGCACGCTTATCCGATTCGTTCATTGCCCAAACGAAATCGTTGTAAAACTCAGGATCATCAAAGCAGGCCAAATCAAGAGTCTGAGCTTTGCTGAATAGTTCTGCGTGCATTTTAAGGTGTAACTTTTGTCTCATCAACGGATTGTGGATAAGCCAATACCATTTATCAAAGGCGTACGCCAGTAAATAAAAAGTCGCCATTATGGCAATAATTTTCAAAGCATATGCAAAATCCGAACCGTTACTTACAGCATTCAACAGATTAAAACTGAATATAGCAGAGGCAGAGTTTATCATACCCCATACAAGACCCTCTACAACCATCCACACAAAATAGTCGGGTGTGAATTTTGCTACCTTGCCCAAAATAAACAGATTGTTTTTGAGTATTGATGAAAATTTCTGTCGATTCTTCTTAGGCATTTGCTGTCACCTCGTTTCCAAGATAGTTTTCCGCTTGTCGACGGAACATGGCAGCATACTTGCCGTTTTTGTGTAGTAATTCGTTATGTGTGCCAATTTCGGCAATAGTACCGTTATCCATAAGTATTACTCGATCGGCAAGCACTGCGGAAGAAAGCCTATGCGAAATAAAAATTACACTTCTTCCTTCTGTTGCCTTCATCATATTTTCGAACATCGTATACTCGGCAATAGGATCCAAGGCACTTGACGGTTCATCAAGAATTACAAATGGTGTGGAATCGGCAAACACTCTGGCAAGGGATAGTTTTTGTTGTTCTCCAATAGAAAGATTAACGCCATTATCATCAAACTCCCGTGTCAAAATTGAATCAAGTCCGTTTTCAAGTCCGGATAACTTATCATAAATACCGCTTTCACGCAGAGCATTTTCAACCAGTTGTTCGTCACCGTCGGTAAGCGGTCTTAACAATACGTTTTCACGAACACTCAAAGATAGCATTTTAAAATCCTGAAACACCGTACTGAACGACTGACGGTATCCGCCAACATGGTAGTTTTTAATGTTTTCGCCGTTAAGTTCAATTTCACCGCTTGAAGGGTCATAAAGTCTCAGCAGCAACTTTACAAGCGTGGTCTTGCCCGAGCCATTACTACCCACAAGAGCTATTCTTTCGCCTTTATGTAACGTGAAGGTTATATTTTTTAAGGTATCAACATCAGCACCTTCATATTTAAAGCAGAGGTTTTTAACCTCTAAATCTCCACCGTAAGAGGGCATTGCTTTATCGCCATCAAGTATTGCCGGTGTATAGTCAAGGAAGTATCTTACGTCCTCCAAAAATAATGCATGTTCTCCAAACTCTGCAAAGTTCTGCACAAGATTGTTAAGACAATAGGAAATCGTACCGATTGAACTTAGTACGACAATACAGTCACCCACCTGCATACCACCGGATTCGGGACCTATACACATAGTGCTCCATACTGCGTAAAGCGTTGCACCCAAAACAGTTACAACCTCAAGCCCAATCTTTTGTACATATCCTAATATAGCCTTTTTAACACCATATTTTTTCACTAACGCTTTGTAATCAGCGAATGTGTCTCCAAGCGCACTCAGCATTTCAGAATACATACCGCCTATACGCATTTCCTTAGCATATTCGCCTAAGTAAAAGGTTCTTTTGACATAAGCTGCACGGCGATTTATAGGTTTTAATGCCGCTTGATGATCGTGTGTCGCTATATTTTCCATACGCTTAAAAAATCCCAGTAGTAACGGAAACAATCCAAACACGATAAGCCACGGATCGATAACAAATAAAAGTAAAGAATTGGCAAACAAACTTATAAATCTGTCTATAAGCATGTCGAACGACCTCATAACCTTGATCGTACGGTCATACGCCTCGTCCATAGCTCTCACGTATTTGTCATAAAACGATGGTGTTTCATAGCAGGCGAGTTCTACTTTGGCCGCCTGTCGGAATAGCATTTTTTCAATATTTGCGGCAATTTTTCTTTGCTTGGGCGGCGACATTACATTCCAAAACCATTGCAATGCCTGATATACAACAATGCAAGTGATTCCAATAAATGCAACATAGGTTACAAGACTGCCAATGTCTTCTCCGCTTTGTACACCATTGACCACTTTTCTCAAAAGATAGGTTTCAGACAAAAATCCCAGAACAGCGTATATAATTGATGAACCAAGATACACGATAAGATAACTGGGTGAGCCTTCCCATATTGCTTTTAATGCAAACAAATTGTTTGCGGCGGTTCTTTTAAACCCAAGCTTTTTCTTTTTCTTTTCCTTTTTCTTCATTTTTTCCTCCAAAAACCAACATACATATATCTAAAAACAAAGAATCCTGTTATTTGATAATTACATCCCTTCACCTTATATGTTACTTTCACTATATCATGCGAAATATTTATTGTCAATCTGTTTCGTATATATTGACTAAAAGTTTCGAATGTGTTAGAATATAATAAAATTAGTTGGAATAAATTATTCGATAGCCATTGAAGGGAGATTAAAAATGCCTAACGTCACAATAAGCACACAGTATTCCGAACGTGAAGAGTTTGTATATTGCTTCACGCTTATGTCGGATGTTTACCAAAGCAATGGTTACTATCAAAACGATCAATTACCCAAGTTAATTGCAGATATCCAAAAAGACCTAAAATCAGAACTCAAAGATTTTTCTTATTTAATGCCTTTGTTTTGTCATAAATCATACAAACTCTCACTATTTAGCAATTGCCGTAGATTGTTTATACCCGAATCTGAGGACCTCGTTTTGTCTACCGAAGAGCTCATATCAAGAGTTTTGACCGATGACCCTGACGAATTGACTGCACGAGTATTTATGACAGCAGATAATAATGCCAATGATATTTTATTCTATCGCAAGCTCATTGCCGGAAGCTTAGATGCTGTGAAGCATTGTCTTGAAATGGATATTGATGAAGAACTTCGCATGGTTTTATTATCTATGTTGGTTGACCGTAAGGAGTACCACACGAAGATGACTGACTTTGCCTTTAAAACGCTTAATACTCTCCGTTGCATTTTCGGCTCACGTAATTATGCTATTAAAAAAGCTCGTTCAGTATTTAATAATGATGATAAGATAATCGAAACTCTGCTTGAAGCCGATTATATAAATAACAACGATACCGTCGTTATTACACCTATATTGCTTAATCCTGGGGTTATATATGTCAACAATACAGGCGGTATAAAATATTTCAAATTAGGCGTTGACTATGAGCAAGCGGCCAATATAGCTATCGGATCACTGCCGATGCTTGAACTTGAGACCATAGGAAAGATATTTGGCGATCCTACGCGTTGCGAGATTATCAGAATACTCAAAACCAACGGTAGTTACCTGACCGACTTAGCAAGGCGGCTTAATATTCCGACCAATTCACTTCATTACCATATCCAGACACTAAGTGATGCAGGTGTTATAAAGGGTAGTTATAGAGGAAAACGATTTGTATATGATCTAAACCCTCAATTTTTCAAATCGGCAAGCAATACACTGATGAATTTTTAAGCCAAAACGGAGATAACTAAATGATATATCAGATCGAACAGATAATGAAAAAAGATAAAGAAAAATTTTGCGAGTTTTTAACCTGTTTATATAACAAGGGTTTGGCTCATATTATTTGTGAATATAAGGATGATAATAATTTTTGGTTTCGTAGAGTGAATGAACAATTCGGCATCAATGATATGTTTGTGTGTTGTGATGATATAGATTATTTTGATAAGATAATTTCTTCATTTGACGGTTTTGTTTTAACTGCAATAGTGCCTTTTGATATTTCAGAAGCTCAAATTCAAGACAACTGGAAAATATCGAAAAGACGACAGTTTTGCAAAAGTAAAGCCGACAGAGATTCTTGTGATGCTGTAAGACTTGACGCTTCTTATAAGTTGCTTATACAAAAGAGTGTATCTGAGACAACAAAGGAAAATTTTTCGTTGGCAATAGAGTATGATGAGCCATGTTTCGGATTGTTTAAAGATGAGTTGTGTTGTTTTGCAAGTGTAAGCGAAATAAAAAAAGCAGATATAACAGAAATCAATTGGATACATACCGAACCCCAATGTAGAAATAAGGGCTACGCATCTGTTCTATTAAGAGATGTGTCGACCTTATACGCAACCAAAGGAATGCTTGTTACATATCACTGCGATAGTGAAAATATAGCATCAGCAAAAACTGCATTAAAAAGCGGGTTCAAAGAAGTTGCTGAAGAAATAGTTCTCGAAAAACGTCAGTAAAAATTTACAAAGCATTAATAGTTAAATTGATTTTTAAAAAATGCATAAAAAGCACCTCTAAAATTAGAAAAAATATATTTTTTCTGTTTTTTGAGTATGTTTTCTCAATAGAATTAATGTTTTCTTAAGTTTGTGGTTTAATTGTTTGATAAATTACAAAAAGAATTTATTTACAATTTGTTCATAAAAAAGTTTTGGAACTACAAGGAACTAAAAAAGACAAAAAAGAATATAAAAAGCACTCAAAAAGACCTATAACGACCTAAAAAGCACAGATTTTAGTGGTGTTGACAAATAAAAATCATGTGTTATAATGAGGTCGTACTTTAAAATTAAGAAGGATATTTTACAAAGAATAAAGCAAAAATTTAGTCCGTAGGTGGAGTGTGTTTTCTTTGAGGTATCCTTGTGCAGTACAAGTAGTATATCGAAAAGCTTTTAAGCACTTATCTTCGGATAGGTGCTTTTTTCTTTGTATTTTTGTTTTCTGACGAAGTTACTGTCAGAGGACAACGTATCCAAAAGAAGGAAGTTTTAAAATGTCGAGCAGTTGCTCAAATTGGACGGGAAGTTAGTTGCACCAAAGGTTTGGTGCCGAGTACAGCAGTCCGAGTTCTGCGGTAGGCTGTGAATTGATAGCAGAGAACCCTTTGAAGTTAAGGTATAACTTCATCAGCTAATGCTCTGGCTGATTATCCGTAGGACCAAAGGAACAGGAAATACGGGTCAATAGAGCTATCACGGTTTAGTAACGGACAAGGTGATATATGGAAATAGGCATTGTGGGATACAATCGACCTATTACGTTACTCGGCTTTAGGATTTGCCGAATTAAATCCGAACCTGTGTACACGGCAGACCGGATGGTATCGTGTAAAAACTTGCATCAGTGTGGGCGCATTTTCGTTCACAGATCCGAATGTTTATGGTGCTTTTAATCGTATGAAAAGCCCTGCTAAGATAGTTTATCTGTCGCTGATTTTAATAATCAGTATTTGGCATTGCGTGTTAAAAAAGTATCTTTAACGCCTTTCCTTAGAGGAAGGTATACGCCGGTTGATAAGCAACCAAGTACTCACCTTATTGGAACAATTTAATATGATATGCGTTTTGAAATGATAATGATTTTCTTTTCGAAAGAAAGTTCGATATGATGTTCGTTTTGCTATGATAGATTACTCTCTTTTCGAAATGATTGATGATAAAGATGACTATCCTTTCGAAATGACTATGACCATCATTTTGAGAGCCGCCGTTTTTATTTGGGGTCACCCAAATAGAAACGCCCCGGAGAACAGTGTTCGGAGGGGCGGCGGTGCAGGCATAGTACGCAGAGTAGGACTTGAAAATGTGAGAAACGCACAGGAATTTAAAGTAAATGCCAATGGGCGTACTATGCCTGCCTATCATTTTAATATGATATATGACACTATTTCGAGATGATATTTTTAGATGATTTATGATTATCTTTTTGAAATGATAAATGACGTTCTTTTATGTTTTCCATTAAAAATGACTGTCGCTGCTATAGAGCGTATGACTATCTCTTTGAAATGATACTGCAAAGTGAATTTATAGAGTAAATAAAGTTAATATTAAGACTTCCCCAATGTTGATTTTATTTTCCCTATAAAGAAAACTGCCAAAACATTTTGAGATGATGAATGACTTTCATTTTGAAATGAGTGACCCCCATAACTCGTTTTGAAATGATATATGACTCTCATTTCGAAATGACGGGCGGCAAAATTTTCGTACAGAGAATTATTTTCGTTAATAAAATTTGGAAGGGTTTATTAACTAAAATATTGTTTTCTTGAAACTCCTAAAAAAGTTTCGCTATATTTTGTTATCGAATCAAGGGTAAATGCTTTTGATTTTGATATATAGCTCCTTTATTTATCTGCTCATTACATAAACTGAACATTTGCGAGTTTTTGATTCTGATGATTAGCGGCTCAGATGAAAAAATTCCATTCGAGCAGTTTATTACACGGGCAACGAAAAAAGATTTATGATCCGCTAATTAGTAAATTGTATTTCTGAGTTCGTGGTAAATACAAAGAGGAGTGATGTCTATGTCGGATTTCTCAGGGAAATCCAGAATAGCTAATGCCGCGGCTATTAAAACTAATGTCGGCAGCTTTGGAACGAGAATCAGATACTGGAACGCTTTTGATAGATTTTGTTTGTTCTGTGAAAAAGAGTTCCACTGTCAGAAGGTCCAGAACATATCAGCAAAACATGTTTATACTTATGTTGATCATCTAAAGGCTAAGGGTGCTTCACCTGCAACAATCAGGACGGAACTTTGCGGTATTCGCTTTTTCTACAAGATTTGTGGTGGAAAAAACAAATTGCCCGAAAACAAGTCCTTAAATCTTTTACCCCGCGAGATCGGCGTGGTAAACAGAGCGTGGTTGATAGCAGAAATCAATAAAGCTATTGCGGTTGCTGATGCAATGGGTAGAACTGATGTAGTATTTGGTATTCGTATCGGTTGGCGCTTTGGACTTCGTATTCACGAAATCGCAAAGCTGCGTGTTGAGGATATAACTCGCGCAGTTACACGCGGCGAGTTATATGTTAAAGGTAAGGGAGGCTATGTGCGCTCCATTCCGGTAGAAACCCCGCAGCAGAAGAAACTTTTATCCGACTTATACAAGTATGCGAGAATGAATAATCTGCAACCCGGTGACTGTTTAATTTCCGAAAACAAATATCGTGGTATCGACAAGGAAATCAAATCACTAAAAAATTGGGTAATCAATAATAGGAAAAAGTTTACCTATCGTAACCGCACTAAATTTGTTGGCGAAAACGAAAAGCCGAGAATGGAAACGCTAACCTGGCATGGTCTTAGATACACCTATGCTCAGGAGCGTAAACAGCGCTTGATTGATAGCGGTGTAAAGGATGTTGACCGTAATCTCAGCGAGAGTCTTGGTCACCATCGTGTGAGTGTAACCAAAATTTACACTGCCGAGAAGAAGCACAAGTAGTGCAACAAATAGTATATGCGGTGTACCAAATTAAAGCACACCGCATATACAAAACTTTAAATAAAAGGAGGTTTGCTTATTGAATGATTTTGACCTAGTTGATAAGTATTATACTGTTATGTTTACCGAGTTTAAAGATATCGTAACGGTAAAAGAAGCTTGTGATATGCTACATATGGGAAGAAAAAAGATTTATGAACTTATAAGAAGCGGTCGTTTAGAATTATTGAATGATACGCCGGACACTTCCCGTTATTTAATTACTAAGCGTTCTATTATTAAGTACGTTATAAAAGCATAAACAAGCATCGTACAGACCGCCTTTGTCTGTGCGGCATACATATCTTATATGCCTTTGTAAATATTTCTGCAAAGGTGGATGAAGGAGAGAATTCGAAATTAAGGTATGTAGAAAGAAGGAAGTATGTTAAAAGGCAACGTACAAGAAAAACGCGGTTATTTGCACACCGTAATCTCTTATAAAGATGAAAACGGAGTGCGAAAGAAAAAATGGCAGTCTACCGGATTGACAGCAAAGGGTAACATTCGCAAAGCTGAAGCAATTTTAAAAGAACGAATGGAAGCTTTCGAATTAGAACTTAAACAAAAGCAGTCAGATAAATCGCATGAAGATATTCTCTTCTCAAAGTTTTTATCTAACTGGCTTGCAATGGTTAAAAGCACCCTGCTCATCACTACATACGGCGGTTATCAATATTTTATAGAACAGCGAATTAATCCGTATTTTGATGAAAAGAAGATGACTCTGCAAAAGATAAACACGAAGGACATTCAAGAGTATTACAACACAATGCTCACAAAGGGTACTAAGTGGAATTCGGTAGTTAAGCATCATGCCATTATCCGCAAGGCTCTTGACTATGCAGTGAAGATGGACTACATACCATTGAACCCTGCGGCAAGAATTGAGACTCCGAAAAGGCAAAAATATATTGCAGAGCATTATAATCAAGATGAATTAAACAAACTGTTTGAAGTTATTAAAGGCGATCCTGCAGAGGTTGCAATTATTTTAACAGCCTATTATGGATTACGCCGTAGCGAAGTTTTAGGGTTAAAGTGGAGTGCAATAGACTTCAAAGAAAAAACTCTTTGTATCCGCCATACCGTTTGTAAAACTGTGCTTGACGGTCAGCAATTCGTGGTGCAAAAGGATACAACGAAAAATAAAGCAAGTATCCGCACACTGCCGTTAATCCCTGAAATTGAAGAATTGCTGCTTGAAACAAAGAAAAAGCAGGAAACCTGTCGCAAGAAAGCAAAAGGTTCTTACTGTAAAGATTATCTTGATTATGTTTGTGTAGACAGTTTGGGTGTGTTACTCAAACCCGACTATCTGACACAGCATTTTGAAATTATCATTAAAAAGAACAAACTGAAGAAGATTCGGTATCACGATTTAAGGCATTCCTGCGCATCACTTTTACTTGCAAACGGTGTGTCGTTAAAAGAGATACAGGATTGGTTAGGCCATTCGGATTACTCAACAACAGCTAATATTTATAGTCATTTAGAGTACGGTGCAAAGTTAAAGTCTGCCGGAAAGATTTCCGAGACTTTAAGCATTAAGAGAGAAAAGAAGGACGGCAAGTAGCCGTCCCATACATAAATTAAAGATGTCTACCAGTGTCTACCACGAAAAAATAGGCATTTTAAAACCGAAATTAGAGAGAATTTACAACATAAAAAATCGTCCAAACCCGCATTATTAAAGGGTTTGGACGATGGTGCGGATAACAGGACTTGAACCTGCACCGAGTTGCCCCGACTAGAACCTGAATCTAGCGCGTCTGCCTATTCCGCCATATCCGCATGTGTTTATTAAGTTTTGGTGTTTTGGTAGACATTTGGAAGACATCGACCAAAATTCGAGATTTTTGAAGTTTTGAAAATCAAGTTTAAAATCTCTAAAAGCCTTGATTTTAAAAGGTTTGTGGCTTATCTGGTAGAAAGCATAAGACTAGATTCACGCAATAGTACCTGAATCTAGCGCGTCTGCCTATTCCGCCACATCCGCATATATTTTTGCAACAGCATCATTATACATAATTCTTTCACTAAAATCAAGTGTTTTTTGCATTTAGTTGAAATTGCCGCTAATACTAAATTCGGTGAAGGATATGAAAATTTTTAATAAAAAGAATATTATCACAGCCGCACTAGCGCTACTTACGGGGTTTATTAACGGACTGCTCGGTGCAGGCGGCGGTATGATAGCGGTTCCGTTGCTTAAAAAAGCGGGATTTTCACAGAAGGCGGCACAGCAAAACGCTATAGCCGTTATACTGCCAATAACACTGCTCAGTAGTATAATTTATATTATTAATGGTTACGTTGCTGTGCCTGATGCTACCCCCTATATCCCCGGTGGACTTTTAGGTGCTTTTTTAGGCACACAACTTATGAACAAAATATCTAATAAATGGCTCAAAAGGATTTTTGCGGCATTTATGCTGTGGGCAGGCATTCGCCTGTTACTTAAATGAATATTTGGGCCCTTTTAGCAGGGCTTTTTTCAGGGATTATTGCATCTATGGGTATGGGTGGAGGCGCTGTACTGCTTATTTATCTAAACCTGTTCACTGCCACCGAGCAACTTAACGCTCAGGGGATTAATCTGCTTTTCTTTATTCCAACCGCCGTTTTTTCTTTATTTTTTTATATTAAAAATCGACAGATTAGATGGAAAAAAGTCTTACCCATTGCGGCTTTAGGCCTTTTGGGAGCGGCTTTAGGGCTTTGGTTTACAATTTTGATAGACAGTGCACTGCTCACCAAAATTTTCGGTGGATTTTTAATTGCAATAGCCCTTAAAGAATTTTTTTCAAAAGATACAAAATAACCCTTGAAAAAGAACGGGTGTTCTGTTATACTGAATAGTAAAAGAATAAATGTTCGGAGGAAAAATATGTCTAGGCCAACGCTTACCGAAAAGCAACTAAAGGTATATAATTACCTTGTTAAGAAAATTTCTGAGGGTGTACCCCCTACCGTTCGTGAGATATGCTCTGCGCTTTCTATTAAGTCAACCTCTACCGTTCATGCCATCTTAGGTGTTTTGGAGGACGGTGGATACATCTACCGCGACCCCAGATACTCACGCGCAATAAGAATTGAAGGCGCCGAAAAGACAGCACAAGTCCCCGTACTCGGCAGAGTTACGGCAGGTCAACCAATTTTGGCAGTTGAAGAAATTGAAGACTATATCCCCTTTTCCACCAACTCTTCCGAAGAGCTTTTTGCTCTGCGTGTTGTGGGACTTAGTATGAAAAATATCGGTATTTTGGACGGTGATATTGTTATAGCCGATAAAAACGCCTATGTGCGTGAGGGTGATATTGTTATAGGCATGGATGGGGATGAAGCAACCGTTAAGCGATATATAAAAACAGCTGACGGAACCGTTATATTTATGCCCGAAAATGAAGATTTTGAGCCCATTTATCCCGAAAATCCCTCAATTCTAGGAAAGGTTATAGGCTCATACAGAAGGTATTAGAAAATGAAAAAATATATTGAAATGTTTACCGACGGCGCCTGCTCAGGAAATCCGGGTCCGGGTGGATGGGGCACAATACTGCGCTATGCAGGGCACGAAAAGGAGCTTTGCGGAGGAGAAAGTGAGACAACCAATAACAGAATGGAACTCTCTGCTGTGATATTTGGGCTTAAGGCACTTAAAGAGCCCTGCCTTGTTAAGATTACAACCGATTCAAAATATGTTGTTGACTCGGTTACAAAGGGTTGGGCAAAATCGTGGCAGAACAACGGTTGGCGAAAGGCCGATAAAAAACCTGCACTCAACACAGATTTGTGGGAGGAACTATTAGCGCTTTTGGAAATTCATGAGGTCCAGTTCAATTGGGTTAAAGGCCACGCAGGGCATCCTGAAAATGAACGTTGTGATGCTATGGCTGTTAATTTTTACAAGAATTTTTAATTTACCTATTGAAAAGTGGAGTAAAATGGTATACAATATTACGGACAAGTAATACACTCACAGAAAGTAAGGATGTTAATGCAAAAATTTATATATGCAGATAACAGCGCAACCACAGCGCTCAGTGCCGCAGCACTTGAGAGTATGATGCCCTTTCTCACAACCGAGTTCGGAAATGCTTCCAGCCTTTATTCTTTTGGAAATACCGCCAAAGAAGCGGTTGAGGACGCAAGAAATACCGTAGCCGAAATTTTAGGTGCCGAGCCGCGTGAAATCTACTTTACTGCCGGTGGCAGCGAATCGGACAACTGGGCAATTAAGGGTTACGCTAAAACAATGCTGAATAAGGGTAAAAACCATATAATTTCGAGCAAGTTTGAACACCACGCGGTGCTTCACACTCTAAAGGCGCTTGAGAAAGATGGTTTTGAAATTACCCTTTTAGATGTTCATTCGGATGGCCTTGTGCGCCCCGAAGAATTAGAGACGGCGATTAAGGATACCACCGGTCTTGTTACAATAATGTATGCCAACAATGAAATCGGCACAATTCAGCCCATAGCCGAAATCGGTGCTATCTGCCGTGAAAAGGGTGTTATTTTCCACACCGACGCTGTTCAGGCCGTAGGAAATGTTCCGATTAATGTAAAAGAACAAAATATTGATATGCTTTCCCTTTCGGGCCATAAATTTCACGGTCCTAAGGGTACGGGTGTACTTTACATTCGACGTGGTGTGTTCCCTAAAAACCTTATTGACGGTGGTGCTCAGGAAAATGGTCGCCGTGCAGGAACCGAGAACACTGCAGGAATCGTCGGTCTTGCCACTGCTTTAAGAGAAGCGGTTAGCACTATGGATGAGCGCAATAAAAGGTGCCGCGAAATTCGGGATTACATTATAGAAAACAGTCTTAAAATCGAGCGTTCACGCGTAAACGGGGACCTAAAGCACCGATTATCAGGTAATGTTAATATGTGTTTTGAAGGAATTGAGGGCGAATCTCTGTTACTTATGCTTGATGCTAAAGGTATTTGCGCCTCCTCAGGCTCGGCCTGTACCTCGGGTTCGCTCGACCCGAGCCACGTGCTGCTGAGTATTGGGCTTCCCCACGAGGTAGCCCACGGTTCGCTAAGGCTTTCATTCAGTGATGCTAACACACTTGACGATGCAAAATATATCTGCGAGGTTTTACCCCCAATTATTGATAGGCTCAGAGCTATGTCGCCATTGTGGGATAAAATCAAGCAACAGGAAAATTAGGGTAGAGCGAATATTCCGAACCCGCCTCAAAGTGGCTTATTTAGGCGCTTTTTACCCGATTCATTCTTGTAAGGCGTCAGCCTTACTGCGCCTGTATTGAATAAAAACCACTCAAAATATTCTCCCTTTGAGGTCGAAGATTTTAAAAAGAGCGGATTTTTGTTCAGACGTGGCACAAAACGCAGTTAATCCTGACGGATTAACGAGTATTTTAACAAAGTATGAGCGAAAATCCGCCTTTTCAAAACGGAGTAAGTCGGATCGTAGCCATGTCGTTCTGTGAGCCAAGGAGTTGAAAATGAAAATTGTCTTCCTAAGACCGCTTGGCCTCCGACTTGGATTTTTGTTCAGACGTGGCACAAAACGCAGTTAATCCTGACGGATTAACGAGTATTTTAACAAAGTATGAGCGAAAATCCGCCTTTTCAAAACGGAGT
>JAZRKE010000073.1:0-8386 GCA_045646145.1 Acutalibacteraceae bacterium
CCTGCCGCGGGAGCTAACTTAATTACGCCATCTTGTGAGAAGTATTTAACACCGCAGCCAATATCGCCAGACCATTCATCCACCATAGCATCCTTAGAATAATCAACCGGTGCGAATGCTAATTCATTAAGCCAACCTGTAATATTTCCCGATGGGTCAACATATCCGCCTGCCTCACTTGTTCCCATAGCAATACCTAATACCGAGTCATCATCAAGGTCCATAGCGCCGGCAAGAGCAGTAACATCGCCGTCATTAGCAACCTCAAGCGGAACATTCTCGCCAAACTCCTTGGCAATATCTATATACATATTCTTAACTCTTTTTTCAAAGTCCTCTTTTGAAACCTTCAAGAAAAGAGAAGCAACCATTATGCGATTATCAACATAAACTCCGGCAGATGATACACCGATAGCGTCAACCCTCGGCAAATGCTCTGCGGCCGATTTCATAGCCGATAAAATTCCATCATACTGATACTGCGGGTCGGAATTGATTTTTGGGAACCAAACAACCTCTTCCGAATAAACACTTTCTCCGTTTATAACGGCGCTAACCTTACGGTCAGAACCGCCTGCATCAAAACCGATACGGCAACCATCTAAATGACGGCCAACAGGGGTAGCCGATTCTTCGGTTACAGGCGCCTCTTCAATAGGCCTCCAAACGCACTCAAAAGGCTTTTCATAAACGCCCGACATAAAATCATTATCAAATGCACGTGCGCCGTCGGCAGCATAAGCCTTTGCTATTCCCTCGAAAATTAGCTTTGAGCCTGCAATAATAATCTTATAGCCGCCCTTAACCCATAATAAAGTTTTAACAATGCGCTCAACAACGCCGAGGTTTTCTTCATCATGACCTGTGCCATCAGGGAAAACAGTCATTTCAAAGGTTGAAACAAAACTGTTGTTTCTTTCAATTCCTATAACTAATTTTTCTCCGTTCGCTTCTTTTGCTCTCTTAATGAAATCGTTAAAAACCAAAATCATCGGCTTAAAGCCTTTATCCAATTTTGCTTCAAACTTCATATTTTATTTCTCCCCCTATAATTGTTTTCATAATATTGAAATCACGGTCGGTGATAATAATATCAGCATCCTTGCCGGCATCAAGCGAGCCCTTGCGGTCATCAACCCCGATAGCCTTTGCGGGATTAAGGCTTGCCGCTTTAACAACACTCCATAACGGCATATCGGTATTATTATAAACATTCTTAACTGCATTGTTAAGCTTTAAAACGCTTCCTGCAATAGTTCCGTCCTCTAATAAGCATTCAATACCATTAACAAAAATCTTTTGACCACCAAGCGTATATTCGCCGTCAGGCATACCGCCGGCTCTTGTGCAGTCAGTAATAAGCACAAGCTTTTCTCCCTTAACCTTTGCAACAAGCTCGAATAGACCTTTATGAACATGGAAGGTATCGCAAATAAGCTCTGTATAAACATCTCGAAGCAATGCCGCACCAACAACACCGGGATTGCGGTGGTGCAAAGGAGTTTGAGCATTGAAAAGATGAGTGATATGAGTAGCGCCCGCATCAATACCTGCTAAGGTTTCTTCAAACGAGGCATCGGTATGACCGATAGACACCTTGACGCCACAGTTTTCACGAATTTTCTTTATTTCTTCAATAGCGCCATCCATCTCAGGGGCAACGGTTGCAAGTGAAATAATATCAGCATTTTCTATAATAAACTTTGCATCAATCGGTTTGATATGGGTTTCAGCCTGAGCGCCCTTTTTCTTGGGGTTGATAAAAGGTCCTTCAAGATTAACACCTAAAATTTCAGCGCCCTGCCAACCTTTACTCTCTTCCTTTAAAGAACGAACTGTATTAAGTGCTTCGTTTATTTCATCCATACTAACTGTCATAGTTGTTGGACACCAGGAGGTAACACCATTTTTTATAATGCCGTTAGCCATTTTCTTTATGCCATCAGCGCTGCCATCAGAAGCATCCTCACCTAGATAGCCATGGATATGAATATCAATAAGTCCGGGAGCTATAAAACCGCCCTTGGCGTCTATAATTTCAGCCCCCTCAGGAATTTGCTCTTTTGAGGTTATTCCGCAAATTTTGTTATCAAAGCTTAAAGCGCAGTCCTCAACAATTCCATCCTTCAAAATAATACTTCCGTTTACAATATACTTCATATAGAAACCTCCCTTGTAAACCTTTGTTTACATTATACCATACCAAAAAAATTATTAAAAGTATTTTGTTTAGTATTATCTTTACTTTTTATTCAATATTTGATATAATATTCAAAAATATTTGATTGGGTGATTATATGTATTATTTAGGAATAGACCTCGGAGGAACAAATATTGCCGTGGGTCTTGTTGATGAAAATTTAGAAATCGTATTAAAGGATTCGGTTAAAACCCTCACCAGCCGTCCAACAAGCGAAATTATAGATGATATGGCTTCTCTTTGTAAATCCTTGGTAGAGCGTGCAGGGATAACCTTTGACGAGGTAGAATATTTGGGTGTTGCCGCTCCCGGCTCTATTGACCCCGTAAATGGAATCGTTAGATATTCAAACAATGTAAAAATGTCAAACTACCCATTAGCAGATGAGCTTAGAAGCCGTCTACCTATTAGAAAGGTATATTTAGAGAATGATGCCAATGCTGCAGCTTTGGGTGAGGCAAAAGCAGGTGCCGGCAAGGGCTATTCTAACCTTGTTATGATTACCTTAGGAACAGGCGTTGGCGGCGGAATCGTAATTGATGGCAAGCTTTATTCAGGCTTCAACCATTGCGGCGCCGAGCTTGGACATACCGTTATCGAGGTTGATGGCAGAGTTTGCAGTTGTGGAAGAAAAGGCTGTTTTGAAGCATATAGCTCTGCAACAGGACTTGTTAATATGACAAAGGAAAAAATGACCGAGGATGAAAACTCGCTTATGTGGAAACTGGTAAATAATAACCTTGAAAAAGTAAATGGCCGCACCGCTTTTGACGCAGCTAAAAAGGGTGATGAGTCAGGTCTTGCCGTTGTTAATATGTATATTAAGTATCTCGCCTGCGGACTAACAAATTTAGTGAATATTTTTCAGCCCGAGGTTCTTTGTATCGGCGGCGGTGTTTGCGGCGAGGGTGATTATCTTTTAAAACCCCTCGTTGAAATAGTTAGAAAAAGCGAATATGGCGCCGAAAACCAAACAAACTTTTCTCAAATCAAAATTGCCGAGCTAGGCAATAATGCGGGCATAATCGGAGCCGCAGCTCTTGGATTATAAATTTTAAAGCACGAACTTAAAGTTCGTGCTTTTTTTGAGCAAAAAATTCAAATTTAAACAAAAATTACCTTAAATAAAACAAAATAAAAAACACAAGATAATATTGCAAACGCGATTAAGAAATTTTAATAGGAGAGAAAAAACAATGGCTAAACACGTAGTTCCTGAGGCTAAGGACGCACTCAACCGTTTTAAGATGGAAGCTGCTAACGAGGTTGGCGTTAACTTAAAGCAGGGTTACAACGGCGACCTTACTGCAAAGCAGGCCGGTTCTATCGGCGGTCAGATGGTTAATAACATCTGTCCTGTACGACATATGAATTTCACTCGTAAAAATCGCACTGTAAAAGGCTATAAAAAGCAGATTACATACGGATTTAGAGTGGTTGTATAGATATTATTAAAGGCACGAACATTTCAGAGTTCGTGCCTTTTATCTACTGAATAAATTGATTAATTGATTGTTTTTGAGTTTTATAAAATTTAACGATTTCGTTATCCACTTTTAAAGCATTTGCATTTATTTTTTCCAAAAGATACAAACCATCTAGCGTTGTACATCTTGATAATGCAACATAGGCTTGACCGGACTCAAAGCATTTTGATACATCGCAAGCAATTCGTTTATAAGTCATACCTTGGGATTTATGAATGGTTATCGCATAAGCCAATACGATAGGATATTGTTTGACCTCGCAAACTGTTTCATATTTTATTTCTCCATCTTCATATTTAGCTTCTTGCTGTTCAAATGTGGCTTTTGAAATCTCATACTCTCTATCGTTAATAGTTACCTTTACACCAGTAGCACTAACGCTGGATACTATTCCTAATGTACCGTTAACCCAACGATGATTTTCATCGTTGGTTACCATCATAACCAATGCACCTAACTTCAACTTCAAAGTTTCGGAAATAGGCATATTATTCTCAATATCAAATGTTATATTTTGTCTGTGATATATTATGTTGCTTTTAAATTCGTACTCTGGTGCCGAAATTTTCGCAAGCTCATTTTTATTTATACGATCAACATAATTTTTTAGAGGAAGAATACGAATTACACGCCGAAGTTCAGATGGTTCAAATTTACTTCGTTCATTTAATTTATCTAAACCTTCATCTGACAATTTTCCTTCACGAATCCCATTAAGAATATCAAAAAAACACTCATCACTCTTTTGCCTATGATTAATTGATAATTCGTAAAATTCAAATTTTCCCTCGTTATATGCTTCTGTATTAAAAAAATATTTCCCTCTAAAATTATCTTTTAAATATTCACTTTCATTTCTTTTTACAACAGGCGGTAATTGATAAAGATCTCCAAAAAGTATTATTTGTTTTCCACCAAATGGCAAATCACATCTGTTTACAAGTTTCATTATTTTATCCATTTTTTGAAAAACATCAGAACGAACCATTGAAATTTCATCTATCAATATAGTTTCAACATTCTTCAGCACTTTTCTGTTTTCGGATTTTAAACGTAAGGTGTCTTCGTTCAAATTTTCTATACTAATATTTACTAAATTATGAAATCCAAACACCGAATGTATTGTAACACCGTTAGCATTTAATGCCGCTATCCCAGTAGGCGCCATCACTAATGTCTTTTTACGAGCAAGCTCTACAAAAAGTCTTAAAAGATAGCTTTTACCTGTTCCTGCCTTGCCTGTAACAAATAGATTTTTATTGCTATTTGTCATTAAATCAAATATGTATTTTTGTTCGCTATCTAAATCTGTATGCGCAATGCCTTTTTCTACTATGGTTTCTAAAGTTTCTGCAATATGAATTTCTTGTTCTTCTTGTGAGACAGTATCATTTAATTGCTTAGAATCGCTACCAATCTCCGTAAATACTTTAAGCTCTTCTTCTAACTTTAAGTTCTGCGAACGTAAATTTTCTATTTCTTGATTTTGTTTTGATATTAGATTTTCAAACTTTTTTGAATCAGTTCTGAATTTATATAAAACAATTCCAATAATGGCTATTAAAACAAATAAAATCCATTCCATAAAAATCCCTCAAAACATACATCCTATTTTACCATTCGATATTTTCGTGTATAAATCTTTCGTACTGCCATTCAGGTCCATCAAACAATACTTGTAAGATCAATTGTTGTAAATCGGATTTTTTGAGCTTATGTACATAGTCGATAACCTTGTATTCTAATTCTTCCTGTCGTTGCTCTTCTTCCTCTTGATACTTAATAACATCCTCATAATACTTTTTCGCTTCCTTAGGGTATGAAGAAAAATATAACGCTATCATATGTTTACAGATAATTCTTTTTCCATCAGCGTGAGGACAGTTACATTTCGATTTACGAGGATGTTCTAAATCAATAAATACCTCATAATGCTTTTGACCGCTTCCACGAACCATTCCCTTAATCTGAGTATCGCTTTGCTTAATATGTGTAATCACATTTTTTGCATTATAATATTCATATCCTCGCCAAACAGATTTATAACTTGCTAAATCCAATAATCCCATATTCTTCACCCGTCACAATAAATATTGCCACTCTCTACGGTTATAGAGGATTCGGAAAATATGTACTGTTTTTTCATTTTCATCAACAATATAAAAAGCAGTATAATTTTCGACCGGTATTCTGCGAACCCCCATAGAACGATAAGGCTCCTCGTTAACAACAGCGTACCTAAACGGCATTTTATTTAAAGTTAATACTTCCTTCTTAATCGACCCGTAAATTTTCATTGCAATACCCGGTTCGTGAAGTGTATCGCTGATATATGATAAAATACCGACTAAATCGTTCTCGGCTGTTTCTTCAATAACAATTTTATACTCCGTCAAATCCGAACTTCCTCTCTATATCAGAAAACACATCGTTTGCCGGACGGCTATTGCCGTTTTTAACTGCAAACAAGCCTTCATCTAATAGTCTATGCAGTTCTGCCTTACCGCAAAGTCTTTCGTATTCTGCATTAGAGAGAACAACTAAATCTCCTGTTCCGTTTTTAGTAATGAACACAGGCTCATTAAACTGATTACAAAAATCAGATATTTCATTATATTTATTTCTCAAATCAGAACTCGGTCTAATTGCTGCCATAAAATTACCTCCCGTAATTATTCTATGCATATTCTATCATAATATTGATATGTTGTCAACTCGTTTAAGATAATAAGCTAAAAAAATTATGTAAGGGCACATATCAAATGTGCCGTGCGGATGAAAGACGATCCTCTAACGAAATTTCGCCGAGTTCATTGCGACGTCTTTTCCCGTATTTTGAGATTATAGCAAGATTCATCTTATCGTGCTCACGCTTTGTTATAACACCATTCTTAAAAAGATAATCATTATAATAAAGCAATCTAAGCTCTCTCGTCATAATCTCAACTTCGAGCTTATTATCTTTTTTCATATATTTTCCTTTCTACTCACTAGTAGTATGGACATTTTTTGTTTGCTTTACTCAAATCATATAACATATAAAATCTCCTTACAGGCGGTGGCAGGGTTGCCACCGCCATATACTTCGGGCTTTTGAATCGCCCGACCTTTACTTCCTTTGATTGTCCCTTTATATCAATCCTGCGAATTTTCGTCAACAGGATATTGTAGTCAATTTAAATACTTCCTTCATCATTTTAATTAATAGATTACTTTTTCTTCGGCTTATCAGGCAAGTAAATTCTTGTCACTTCGGTTCTGTGGTGACCTAAGTTTTCGCTTACAATCTTTCGTGCTTTCTTTGGGCGCTCTTTTAATGCTTCTTCATAGGTTCTTTGAGCATAGGTGTGTCTCAGACTGTGCCAAGAGATTGTCTCGGTTCTTTTCTTTTTACCGTCTTCACTCAAATCCTCACGGTTTTCTACCATAAAGTATTTTCTGTTATAGCTCATCCAGTTCTGCAACGAGCGTTTTTCCCGCTGTACGCCGCCCTTTTCGCTACCTGAGATTAAATAATCTCTCGGGTATCTACCTGAACACCTGGCATAGTTCAAATTATCGGTAATAATACTGCGTTGCTTTGCGCTTAAATCAATGGCCCTTGTCTGACCGCCCTTGCCTTTTATGACAAGTTGTCCGGTCTTTAATGCGGACATAAGGTATTCAACTCTCAGCGTGCAAATCTCTTCAAGCCTTAAACCAAATTCACTGGCAAAGTCAAAGCCAATAACCACGTCCTGTCGACCTTTTTCGATAGCCAACTGTCGTATACGGACAAGTTCTTTATCTAATAGTGAATGGTCTTTTACACCTGTCGCTCGTTTGGGCAGATTTAACTTGCTATTAGGGGATAGCCTGTTTTTACTACCGGACTTTCTATGGAAATAACGAATGCCGGATAGATCGGATTGAATAGTAGCGGCAGAGTTGTTTTCTTTCAGGTGTTCCACATAGGCTTTAAAGTGCCGATCTTCCACGTTCTTAAAGTTTTGCAGACGAAAATTATCGGCTAAGAACTTACAGAACCTTTTTGTTGCCTCAAAGTACCGAGCTCTTGTTTTAAAACTTAGCTCGTTGCTGTGCCTATAGATAGACTCAACTTGAGCAAGTAAGTTCTTATACAAGCCCGGATTTAGCACTGTAATATTATTAGAATCTGACATAGCAAACCGTCTCCTTTCTCCAAAAATTTTATTTAAACGCAAGGATAGGGACCAAGCACTGCGTAAAAAGCTGTGTACGAAAAATATAGATTATAGGGTATTTTCGTCAATAAAATATTCGGGGTTCTCCTGACGAAAATAATTTTGTGGACGAAAATTTTTTCCTGCTCATTTGCAAATGAAAGTCATATATCATTTCAAAACGAAGGGCATAAAAAATTGCTTTCAGAGATTGTGCTGACCCAAACTCGAAATGAAAGTACTCTCGAACGGATGGTCAGCACAATCCTTTTTTGAGGGAATGAAAGTAATTTCAAAATATCATTTCAAAACTATTGTCATAGAGCATATCGAAAAGTACATCATCAAGCATACAAGAGCCATATACAAATTAAAGTTATTGTTAAATGTAATCTAATATTAATCTATAATTACCCTATATGGCTCTTAAAAGGAAAGTCCGCAGGGCATAATACACCCACTGTCAAAGGTCTCTGCAAACTTCCATTTCTTACTGATTCTTCTTTGACGCGGGG
>JAZRKE010000074.1:0-7895 GCA_045646145.1 Acutalibacteraceae bacterium
ACTCTCATATCGCCGACTTTGAAAAGATAAGGGTTTTTAATTTGCTCAAAATAATCATTCATCTTTTCGGGCACTGATTTACCCGAATCTATCTTCACGTCACGCAAATCAACAAGGCTATCTTTAGAATAATCGGCAATAGCAGCAGTTTTAAAGTTTATTAAATCAAAATAATTTAACATAACTTGCCATTCCTTTCATAGTCTATTTTTTACCTTGCGAAAAACATTTATACAGCATTTACCAATTCATTGAACTCACTTTATTAACGAAAATCTGTCTTTCGACAAACTTCACTCCTATTCTTCCTGCGCTGCGCTTTTTCAAGCAAATGTTCTCCGACTTTGCGATTTGAACTTCTCCTTCATTATTTTCAAATCAAATCTGCCGCCAACAGATCTGACCGATTAATTCTGTGAAATTATCTTTTCATTAGATATTGCTCAACAGATATTGCGCATCTAGCATCATAAGTTCATCCACCTGTCGAATACAATCCTCATCGGTATTAACCTCACGATCTAAAATTTCACGCATTTTAGCCTCATACTCTTTTTGAACCATGCGATATACACCTCCTATGCAATTTTTAATTACTTTATAGAGCATACACCTTTATGGCGGATCAAGATTGTATACTTAATTGTTTATTTGTGTTGCCACCCGTCTTCTGTGTCATTGAAGACGGATAGAAAGTTAAGGGATATTTTCGTCCACAAGAATTTTTACAAACCCTGTATGTGGTTAATCCTGTGGACGAAAATCTAAATTAGCAGTCTAAACTACTATCATTTGCTATCTTCGTGAAAACGCTTATTTAATTCACTAGTACTAACAGATGAAACAACTATGCTTTCATCATTAAGCAAGATAATCGAACGAGTTTCAGCATCATCTGTTACATCATAGACCTCCGCAGAAGTTCTATCACAGCCATGCTTAAGCATGATTCTTCTAACCTTATCGGCATCGCTCGAAATAATAGCGCTGATTTTATTAGCATTTACGAACGCGCCGTTACCAATATTTATTAATTTAGGCATATGCGTTCTCCTTTCTTCTAAAATTTTTTATATTGCATATCCTGCTTCACGGGTCAATGAAGCAAGATACGTTTATAAGGATTTTCGTCCACAAGAATTTTTACAAATCCCCGTATGTGCTTAGTTCTGTGAACGAAAATCCAAGTTAGCAGTCTAAACTACTATTTATCGTAATCTTCGTGAATACGCTTGTTTAATGCATTAGCACTAACAGAGGAAATAATCATGGTCTCATCACTAAGCACGAGAACCGAACGAGTTTCAGCATCAGCCGTTACATCATAGACCTCCACAGAACTTCTATCATAACCATGCTTAAGCATAACCTTTCTAACCTTATCAGCATCGCCCGAAATAATACATCTGATCTTATCAATATTTACGAGCGCACCTTTACCAACATTTAAAAATTTAGCCATTTGCGTTCTCCTTCTTTTTAGAATTTTTTATATTACATACGGGGAGGCCTCGCTTCATATCGTATGAATAAGTCCACTTGCCTTGCTTAAAGTCATGCATACTCGCAACTTTAATGGAGATATTATTTGCTCTCAGGAATTCGGGTTTAACATTTTTAACCCATCCTGTTATTTTGGGCAGTAATTTTTTCTCAACAACATTTCGACCGGGACCGATAAACATTAAAGTCCTTGTGACCTGAATTAATTTGTTACACTTTCTATAAAAGTCGTCGTAATTATGCGTTCCGCATTCCACCTCGTAGAATGTATAACCCCAATGGTCTTTAGTGATAACATCCGGAATACAGCTTTCGTCGTCTTTAAGTTTTATTCGGTTCGCCTTACGATCAGTAGATACCAATTCAAATCCGCCACGATTTTCCAAAATGTTCTTTACTTCTTCAACCATATATCCGTGAGCATAACTGGAATGGGCCGACAAAATTTTCTCCATCTCCGATTCAGGCGGATCTTTCAAAAATCTTTTCATAAAAAGCATTCTGCCAACGTCCGTAAGTTCCAAAATATTAAAGGTGCGAATTCCGATTGAAATGCGTATGGTTTTAAAAGCATTAATAGCAATCAAATTTTTTATTGCTCTATAAATTGAATCTTTGCTATAACATTGCATTTCTTTTTCAATTAAAAATCGAACAACATAATCCTTGATTTCTGATTCTTTGGAAAAACCATTTGAAACAACAATGTAGAATACCTTCCACATTAACGGTGAGAGTTTATCTTCAATCTCTTTGACCATTACAGTAATAGTTCCTGCCCGTTCACTATTCTTTTTAAATTCATCTTCTTGCCTTTGGAGCGATTCTAAAAATTCATCTTCATAACTCTTGAACATATTGAATTTCCTTTCATATAAAAAAGTATTTGTGAACTATCCGCTGACCCACACGAATAGTTCGTATTTAATATCGGTAACTTAAATGTAGCTGTTCAAGAAAACATTAGGGTTCGATACATTTAAATAAACTTTTCGGTTTTCCGATCCTAAAAGTTCGCGATTAAATGTAACAATGTTTTTTGAAGAATTACATCCAGTTCGATATTTATTTACAAACAACTCAGTTCTCCACGCTGAATTGATTTGCAGTATAAATATGGATTAAGTTTTTTTCTCATTTCAAGAAAACTTAAATTCCAATATCTTTTTAAGCCACTTCGGTTGACCAATCCGAATTGACTTACGAGTGCAATTTCATAAATTTAAGATGTTCATTTCAAGAAAACTATATTTTTGAAAAAATGTTTTTTGGCGCAAAAATCTTTGAATTCTATCGGCAAAAATAACTCTAAAAAAGAAAAAACAACACCCAATTTCAGTTCTTTTTTAAATCGAAAAAGTTCTGAAAAATGAATGTTGTATTTAGCACATCAAAAAGTTAAGAACCCTTTATTTATCGTAGGTTTAGGGCTTTTTCTGTATCATATTATAGTCCATTGCTAATATATCATATTTTGGCTCATTTCATACAAACTAATTGCAGTTCATATTTTGGTTCATGCCTATCACATTGATTATGGTTCATATTTAAGTTCATATATAATTTTTTTAGCATGGCAATATTTAAGCTCATACGCTTTTTTGCGTAAAAAATAGCTCTATCGCAAAAGCAATAGAGCTAAAAATTTTTCACTAATTTTTGAAAGGCTTTGAAGATTTATTTATATTTTGAGATGACTCAGCCATAGCCGTCATTCTTCTGATAAAGTCATTTCCACGATCTTCTTGTTCTTTTTTTATCGCATCTTCTTCAATAACTTTTTGTGGAGATTCCTCTTTGCGACTTGTTGGCGATACTAACTCCACAGGTTTTTCTACACTTTTCTTAATATTTTGTACCGGTGTTGGTTTGTTTCTTATTTCTTCTTTTTGAACATTCTGCGCAGGATTAAGTTTAAGATTTTCTTCCTTTTTCTCAACAGGCTGATTTTTAATCTGTGGCGCTGCTACGACCGTCTCGATTTTCTTTGGCACAGGAGGTTCATAAAAAGCTTTATCAAAAGCCTCGTTTACTATTCTGTTTATGTCCAATTTTCTCAATCTATTACAAGCCTCTGTTACATAGGGCGCCGATGAGCAAATAAGTATTTCCTCAAAAATCTTTTTAATTGCCATGTCATAGGCATCACATAATTTTTGATATTTATTTGCTGCTCCATTATATTTTTGTTCGCTCTTAAGCATCCGGTCTTCAAATGTAGAAATAATGTTTCTTATTATCCGTTCACGTTCATCCTTTGGGGGCTTGGATGCTTGTTTGTTCTTTGCTATATGCTTACGAATAACATCTTTAATACTTGACGTAATTTGTTTCGGACCAAACGACTCTACCAATTCAACAGCATACCTATCCGTGATTAGCAACCTACTGTTTATGGTTTGCGGGTTCTCAACCTTTTTGCTGCCGCAAGGAATCTTAGCGATTTTCTTATCTTGCTCTGCGATCAGAATTTCGTTCACAACTCGGTTAAACTCGCCATTACGCAGTGAATTCTTCCAAGCGATTAAGTCTAAATCCTTAGTATGCGATAATACAAAATGAATGGATTTTCTTTTTACCAAAATATCACCTCTTATTAATTAATTTTATTAAACTCATGCGCCGCATTACTTAAAATTGTACGATACGATTTATGCATCTTTCTAAACTTCTCTGGAGAGTCCACAAGCTCTGCTTTACGCTTTTTAATAGATAACGACGCATTATCAAGTATTTCCTTAATGTGACCATTATCTATATGTTCCTTTTTAGGAATAACAAGATTTTTGTTAATGCACCGTCTGATTTCTTGCTTAACACAAGCAGTAAATCTACCTTTTTCGAACCCTAAAACCTCTTGGCACTCTTTCACTAATTCATCATCAAGTTCGATTTTAGTGTGCATTTCACAAACTTCGTCATTAATTTCAAAGGACATTGGGATCTCAGCAACCCTGCCGCGCACAGCCCTTTTTAAAATTTTGGTCACGAGTTCACCGAATGTTTTGGGAGAAACAGAGTTTTTAAATGCAATGATGTCCGTATCTTTTTTGGTTAATACTAAGTGGAACTTCATTTCGTTCACCTCACTTTCTGAATACAATATAAAGAACTTAAAATATCTTTTTCAAGAAAACATTAATTTTCGCACAGAAAAACAAAAAAAGGCACCTATCTTTCGATAAGTGCCTGAAACTATTCGTAAGTCTTAGTGATTATCACTTACCGTAAAAATTTGCTTTACCGCTCATTCTTATGATATGTGATAACACATATGCCCCCGTCTATTCAAAAAAAGCAAAATATTAAGTTGGTGACCAAAGTATACTACTTTGGCACTCGTTTGTCAAGATTTACAATTAACTTATTAGTATTTTCGCTCCGGGCGCCAGAAAAATCCCCTTTTCGGATAAGGGATTGAGTCCTTGAAAAATATATCGCTCAATAAAAAAAGTCGGCACTATTGATTTAGTGCCGATAATTATTATGCCTATAATTTAATTTTAGTCATTGAGATTTATTCGGTGAAGAATTCTGCGGGCGACAATTCAAGGTAGTCGCAGATTGCTAAAAAGCTTTGCATAGACGGAAACTGTTTATGTTCAATTATATTATCAATATAATCTTTTGATTGCGCAAGATCTTCACTCATCTTATCTGTTAAAATTTGCCTTGCGTTTACAAGCTCTGCTATTCTGTTTCCAATAAATGCTTCTGTCATCCGGAATCACCTCCGAGTTTTATGTTTTTTACAAAGTCGCACTGCGAATCATTAGCGCGCCTTTGCGGTAACGATCTTGAACTATTTTCGTTAATAAATTGATTCGTCGCAACATCCGCTGTTCAGGCTTTCAATCAGTTTTTTGTGAACGAGAATTTTAAATGTACGGCACATCAGATACCGCACCTGCTTCAACGATATGCTCGGTCACATTTTCGTACACAATTAATCTTTTCTTGAAACCTGTGATTTTAATTATTATATATAGTATAATTGATCGAAGCCGTTGGATGGTGAAGCACGAAGCAGTTATCGCTTAATCGAGAATTTTCGTTAACAACTTTTGCCGCCTCTCCTGAATCATCTGACGCGAAAGATTATTTTATGTACGAGAATAGTTTACCATATTTCAGTCGATACTTCAATTATTTTGACTTCTAAATTACTAAACCTTGGTTTTTCGCTCACATTATGGCGCAAAGTCGCACTTGGGCTCAGTGAACCTCTTTGTGATAAAAGGGATTGGAACCTTAAGTTCGTGTTTGATGATGAACGAGCACTTATATAAGTTTATTGACGAAAAAGGCTCTCAACATCTGATGCTGCACGAGAATGGTTTGTGAACGAAAATTGAGTGGCAACGTGAAAAGAGGCGCGGTGAATCCCGCGTGATTCTATTAACGAAAATTCACTGCCTCTGGTTGACAGATGATATGTTTGGACAAAATCAAGTTGCTCGGCTATTCCACATATAAGTTTTTAGATGGTTGAGAACAGTTCATATTTAACAACACACTTTTTTCTTCTGCTCGGTGACAAGAACAAGGTTGTCTTTGAGCGAGAGACATTATTTAGGCAAGGGCTACCTTCCGTTCTTATTGGAATAAATTTTTCGATGAGTGTCATTTTTTGTATGATGAATAACTCTCGTTTCGTGTATGAAATTTATAGATTCTTATAGATTAATAGTAGATTAATTTTAGGAAAAACTGTCGTTTTTAAATGACTCGGCACTGTCGTTTTGAGAGAATAAATGATTGTCATTTCAGGCGATTGATTCACTTACATTTCGAGATTTTTTTGAGATGACTTTCATTTAAAGATTTTAAAATGACCATCCCTTTGGGATGCTCAGATTGCTCCCCCTCTTGTCAACCTCAAAATGTCAAACATCTTCTTGTCATATATAACAGAAAGTATGACACTCAAAATCTCAAAATTATAGTTTAATAATAAAAAGAGAGTGTCATTTTTCTGCTTCAAAAATGATAATTATTTCAAAACAAAAAGTACCGCAGAAAAACTCTCGAACTCTTATCATAACTAAATGTAAATCAATCTCTTAAGTTTTACTTTTGAATCATATAATTAATGAAAATTAAGCTTATTTACGAAAAATCCATCATATTTCGACTTTTAGATTAAAAAACATAAGGATTCTTCAGGATACAACCCCGTTAAGATATTTTTTTCAAAAATTAACCTTAAAGGGAGAAAAGAGAATTGCAAAACCGGTTAACGTTTTTGGGAGGTTTCGCCCTATATCCGACTTCAAGTAAATTGCGGTTAAATCGTATCATATTTTGCCGCATACAGTTTTATTCCCATCAGGTTCATATTCTGTCTCACTTCTCTTTATGATAATTCCTATAAGAATAAGAGAACGCAAGGACGGAAGAGAGTCATATATAAGTCCATACTCGAACAACACACATCGGTTCATATTTAACAGCATATTATTCCAACGGAGCTATATCATATTAAGAGCCATTGTCTATAAAGGGTATTGTTCATATTCTGCATCATACCGTTACGTGATGTGAAGGTCATATTTAGAGCCATATCAATCTTAAATGGCGAGTTCATATTATTGTCCATACATATAAAAGAGGTCTGTCCCATATTTTGGTACAGACCTCTTTTGTCTTTAAAACTGATTACTTTTTCTTTTTTCCTCTGCGCTGATAATCAGCATTGATATCCTCGCTCCAATTTGCCTCAAGCGGTGCGTTTGCTCTGACATTGCAAACTGCTTTTGCAACCGACTCATAGAGAATATGAGTACCCTCACCGTCTGCGTTGTAATTTACTGCTCGGTCTTTATCAATGCCATAACGTGCCGCTGTTTCAACTGCATCAATGTTCGCACCAATGAAAAGAAACTCCCAACCGTATTTTCTTTCTGTCGTTCAATCATCTTTTTAACCTGTTCACTTGTGTATCGGTGACTAGCATTTTCCTGTCCATCAGTCGTAATTACAAACATTGTGCGTTCCGGTACATCCTCAGGACGAGCATACTTATGAATGTTGCCTATGTGGTTAATAGCGCCGCCAATAGCATCAATAAGAGCTGTGCAACCACGAACGGTGTAATCGTTATCGGTCATCTTTGGAATGTCTCCTAGCTTTACTCGATCGTGCAGAACTTCACTCTCATCATCAAAAAGCACAGTCGATACATAACAACCGCCATCTTGTTTCTTCTGCTTTTCGATCATAGAGTTGAAACCGCCGATTGTGTCGCTTTCAAGACCAGCCATCGAACCACTTCTGTCCAAAATAAATACGAGTTCAGTAATGTTGTTTTTGTTTGTGTTTTTCATAATAAAAAACCTCTCTTTCATTTGATATCATCATTGTACATCAATAAAAGAGAGGTTAGGTCGCAT
>JAZRKE010000075.1:0-6030 GCA_045646145.1 Acutalibacteraceae bacterium
TATTATTATTTTTTTCATAAGATCAACTCCATTATAGTCTAATATTTTAATGATAATTATATTTGTATTACCGTTGTATGTTAATAATAGCAAATTCACCGTCAACTGGAATTACAAATGCGTCTTCGAACATAAAATTGAGATAAAATCCTTTATTTTTTGGAGGATAGATAATTGTATCAAATGGGATACTCGGGCTTAAAACTACATTGCCATTTTCATCGATTAAACCCACTTTATTGTCCGTTTCTGTAAGTGCCAAACCATTGAAAAAGTAGCCAATAGAATCATAACCGTCGCTTAAACGTTCACCATCCACCGAATACAAGTATTGTATGTAATTACCCGGTTCTCCAAATTGTTCTATTACTACATTGTTTCCAATAAGTCTGCCACTGGAAATAGATTTAGCGGCTTCCAATATTTCTGACATATATTTATTGGAACTTCTTCCGGCAGTTATCATTTGGTAGTTGGAGTTTACATCTAATATTTTACCGTTTTTATCAACCTTAAAGTATATTAACCCGTTATCTGTTGCAACATCAAAAATTACATATCCGTCAATAAAATCATATGTTTTTTTATAACTGTAAACTGCCTCGACGGGTATACCTGTAAATTTCGGCGTGTCTATTGTTATTTTAGTGCCGTTATACATACATTCTATAGGTTTTGTAAAAGCATTTCTTGAAACAGAATTTGTAATCTCGCTATTACCTGTGGAAAAGGTGAATTGCGAAGGGTCTATATATTGAATATCAGAGGTATTGTCTATTGAGTTTGATATTTTGTCAGGTGATTCGTGGGTGTTGCTTTGTGATGATATATCTCTGCTTAAATCCGCTTGCTTGCAAGCGGTAAGCATACACATCAGACATATTACCAATATTATTATTCTTTTCATAAAGTCAACTCCTTCTTTTAACTTGCAATTTTATTATACAATAATATCCAAAAAATACCACTACAAAACGGTTACAAAAGAATTACAGTTTTGAAACAATTATAGACCATTTACCCGAAATAATTACAAATTTGAAACAATTACAACCCGTCCACCCAAGAATAGCAAAGTGAAAAGGGCTCGTTCGCCGTGGCGAAGGAGCCCTTGATTGTTTATTAGAATCGTGAATTATGCATTTATATTTGCCAATCGATAGGCTTTAGCCCTGATTCGGTTAAAATCTCATTGGTTTTGGAAAAATGCCCACAACCGAAAAATCCCCCATAAGCAGAAAGCGGACTCGGATGAACCGAAGTGAGCTTGGTGTGAATTGGATTTGTGATAATTTTAGCCTTGGTTATGGCATTATTGCCCCAAAGCAAAAACACAACCGGAGTTGTTTTTTTATTGAGCTCATTTATAATTCTGTCGGTTACCTTCTCCCAGCCCCTACCCTTGTGGCTATTTGGTGTTGCGGCGCGTACCGTTAACACATTATTAAGCATAAGCACGCCCTGTCTTGCCCAATAGGTTAATTCTCCGTGAGAAGGAGCATGAAAGCCCTCAATATCATTTGTAAGCTCTTTATATATATTTTTAAGCGATGGTGGCGGTGTAACACCCTTCTTCACCGAAAAACAAAGCCCGTGTGCCTGACCCTCTCCGTGATATGGGTCCTGACCGATAATTACAACCTTGGTATCGGCGAATGAGGTGTATTTTAAAGCGTTAAATATATCGTCCATTTTTGGATAAACGGTGTGGGTTCGGTATTCATTTTTTAAAAACTCGCGAAGTTCCCTATAATAAGGCTTTTCCCATTCATCTGCCAAAATGCTATCCCAATCATTGCCTATATGTACCATATTATCACCTGCTCTTGAATTTTTTGAACCCTTAAGTTATAATTAACTAAAGGATTGATGAAAATGCAAAAATCTATTTTATTTGATTTAGACGGTACCCTTACCGACTCCTCAGAGGGTATAATTAAATGCTGCCTTTACACCTTTTCTCACTACGGAATTGAAATTCCAGAGGATAAACTTTCTACCCTCATAGGTCCGCCACTAAGATACTCTTTTGCCCGTTACGGCATACCTGAAAATGAAATTGAGAATGCCCTCACACGTTACCGCGAACGTTATCTCAGTGTAGGTAAATTTGAAAATAAGCCCTACCCCGATATTGAAAAGTTGTTAAGCGGCTTAAAAGGCGCAGGACACAGGCTTTTTGTTGCCACATGTAAGCCAGAGGAAACCTCTATAGAAATAATGAACCACTTTAATTTAGGCCATTATTTTGAGGGTATTTGCGGCGCCTCTTTTGATACCAGCCGCGACTCTAAAAGTGCAGTTATTGAATACCTGATTAAAAAATACAATCCTGAAAATATGATAATGGTAGGAGATACCGTTTTTGACGTTGAAGGTGCGGCAACGCTTGGCATTGACACCATAGGTGTAGGATGGGGATTTGGTAATCCAAACGATATGCTGAAAGCAGGGGCTATAAAAATTGCCTACTCTATCAACGAGCTTTTAGAAACGCTTCTTTAAAAATCAGCCTTTGGGCTGATTTTTTTATTCATTAAAACATCCAAAACTAAAAAAGCCAGACATCCCACAGCATAACAAAGCAAATCCGCAAAAGAAAAGGTTGTTCCAATAAGTATTCGGAAAAACTTTATATTTCCAAGCCCTAATAGTGATACAATATCAAAATACTGCGCAATCTCTACCATGGTAGCAAAAAGAAATACCCAAAGTGGCAATAGTCGCACACCGCGAGGTAAAAATATTCTTACACCTGAACAGATAAGAAAGGTAACCAGTATATCGCCGCCGTACGACCGTATAAAATTACCCTTTAAAAAAAGTGCTATTAATATTTCAAGTAATAGAACAGCAAAAAATATCACTGTATATACAATTCTACCCTTTTCTATTTTATTCACTTGAATTCACCCTTTTCTTTGTGTTATAAATATCAATTTTTTATATTATACCATAAAACCTTAATTTTGGCTATGTTAAAAGCCACGATATCGTGGCTTTTACTTTTAAAACTTTATAATTTCAATGCTTTCAATTTTAACTTCATCAACCGGTTTATCGGCAGTGCCTACAGCAACCGTGGCTATAGCATCAACAGTATCCATACCCTCATAAACCTGACCGAAAACGGTGTGGCGGAAATCGAGCCATGGTGTGCCGCCGAGTGCCTTATAATCCTCAGCGCTCTCGGCAGGGAAACCTCTATCTGCTAAATCGCTCATTTGAGAAAGCATACTATCTGGACATTCCTTTGCCTGAACAATAAAGAACTGACTGCCGTTAGTATTTGGACCTGCATTTGCCATGGAAAGCGCACCACGGATATTGTGAAGAAGTGGAGAAAACTCGTCCTCAAAATTCACTCCCCATATGCTCTCTCCCCCACAGCCTGTACCTGTCGGGTCTCCACCTTGAATCATAAAATCCTTAATAACACGGTGGAAAATAAGACCGTTATAATAGCCGTTTTGGGCATGGGTTATAAAGTTTTCGGTAGCCTTGGGTGCCTCGTTCAAGAATAATTTAATCTTAATATCTCCCATTGATGTGTGCATAACAGCAACGGTATCGTTACTCTGCGGTTTATTTGTCTGATAACTCATATTATCTCTCCTTTGCACCATTATTTTACCACTATTTACAGTATTTTACAAGTACTTTTAATTTTTACTTGTAAAATACAATATATTGTGTTAAAATGTTTTCATATTAGAAAAAGAGGTAGATTTTATGAAATGTCCTTTCTGCAACACTGAAGACAGTAAAGTAATTGATTCACGCCCAACCGATGAGGGTGAAAGAATAAGACGCCGCCGTGAATGTCTCTCCTGTGCTAAGCGGTTTACTACCTATGAGGTAATTGAAAGTCTCCCGATTATCGTAATTAAAAAGGATAAATCGCGCGAAACCTTTAACCGTGATAAACTGATGAACGGAATTTTAAGGGCATGTGAAAAAAGACCGATTTCGATTAACACCCTTGACAATATGATTGATGAAATTGAAATTACAATTCAAAATTCACTTGATCGAGAAGTTACGAGCGATAAAATCGGCGAACTTGTTATGGAAAAACTCAAAAATATTGATGAGGTTGCCTATATCCGTTTCGCCTCGGTTTACCGCAAATTCAAGGATATAAGCACCTTTATGGAAGAACTTAATAAACTAATTGCTGAATAATTTTAAAAAGAGTGGGGTTACCCCCTCTTTTTTTGCTTAAAAGACTTGTAAAATGCAGGAAAATCTGCGATAATATATAAGATAATATATTTTTATAAGGGGAATTTTAATGACCGAATTCGAGAGAATGGCTGAGCTTCTTCTGCCTAATATTACTAAAACACCCGAATACTATGAAGAAAAATATCCTTCCCGCAATTTGCCTGAGGGTGCACGCGTTGTGAGAATTGCACCGTCTCCCACAGGGTATCTGCATTTAGGTACACTTTTCGCTGCACTTGTTAACCGTATCACTGCTACGAGTTCAGGAGGAATTTTCTTTACAAGAATTGAGGATACCGATAAAAAGCGTGAAATTGAGGGTGGAATTGAAAATATTATCGGCGGACTTGACCGCTTTGGAATTGCCATAGATGAAGGCTTTGTAAGCGGTACCGAAGAAAAGGGTAATTACGGTCCCTATCAGCAGAGCAAACGCGCCGAAATCTACCAAGCCTATGCTAAAAAACTAATCCGCGAAGGCCTTGCCTACCCTTGTTTCTGTACTGCAGAGGATTTGGATACCGTCAGGGCTTATCAGGAAGAAAATAAAATCAGAACCGGATACCACGGTAAATTTGCAAAACACAGAAATATAACGGTTGAAGAGGCCAAAGAACTTATAAATAGCGGTAAGGATTTTGTAGTTCGCTTAAAATCCCCCGGCTGTGAAGAAAACCGAATTACATTTGAAGACGGTATTAAGGGTAAAATTGAAATGCCTGAGAATGATGAGGACTTTGTAATTTTAAAATCCGACGGTATTCCCACCTATCATTTTGCCCACGCCGTTGATGACCACTTAATGCGCACAACCCACGTAATCAGAGGGGACGAGTGGATTTCATCGGTTCCTAAGCATATTCAACTATTTAAATTGCTCGGACATAAGGTGCCGAAATTTGCTCATGTTGCCCCAATTATGAAGCTTGATAACGGTGCTAAGCGCAAAATCTCAAAAAGAAAAGACCCTGAAGCCGCCGTGCAATTCTTTGCTGAACAGGGCTTTGAGGGTGATACCGTGCTTGAATATCTTATGACAATCGCCGCCTCAGATTTTGAGGATTGGCGCAGGGCTAATAAAGATGCTTCATATAAGGATTTTAAGTTTAACCTTAAAAAAATGAGTGTATCGGGTGCGCTGTTTGATGAAAACAAGCTGCTTGATGTAAGCAAAAACCGAATTGCCGCTATGAAATCATATGAGGTTTATGAAAAACTTACCGCCTGGGCAAAGGAATTTGACGGTGAATTTTATAATATTTTAACTGCTGACAAGGATTTCTCTCTAAATATGTTGGCAATTGACCGCGATGACGCCCAAAAGCCCCGAAAGGATTTGGCAAAATGGAGTGAGGCTAAGAATTACTTTGCGTTTTTCTTTGAAGACCTTTACTCTCCCGACTATACTCTGCCTGAGAATATAGAAAAAGGCGACGCCGCCGCCTTCCTGAATAAATACATCTCGGTTTATGATGAAAACGATGACCGACAGGCTTGGTTTGATAAAATAAAGGCTATAGCACCCGAGCTTCAGTTTGCTGCCGAAACTAAGGTATATAAAGCAGAACCCGAAAAATATAAGGGACATGCGGGAGACCTTAGCACAGTACTCAGAATAGCCCTTACAGGCAGACGCAACACACCAAGTCGGATCGTAGCCATGTCGTTCTGTGAGCCAAGGAGTTGAAAATGAAAATTGTCTTCCTAAGACCGCTTGGCCTCCGACTTCGAAAAATATAAGGGACATGCGGGAGACCTTAGCACAGTACTCAGAATAGCCCTTACAGGCAGACGCAACACACC
>JAZRKE010000076.1:0-2217 GCA_045646145.1 Acutalibacteraceae bacterium
TCCGTTTACTTTAAAAAGTACACTTGACTTCTCCTTGCGATTTCTCGCTCGGAATTGTCGGGTCCTTATTATCGTCGTTGTTTAATTTTCAAGGTCCGTTTCGCTACCCTTCATTTTTGGGCGCCCAATTATAATACCAAAACGGAACCCTTTTGTCAAGCCTTTTTTTCAAAAAATTTTAAATATTTTTTCATAATATTCAGCACCACAATATATTGTGCTTAGAAAACCTTACACATACGAAAAAACTCGGACAAATCCGAGTTTTTTGTACATATTAATATATGTATATTATTATTTTTCAACTAAAAACGCTCCGAAGGCAACCTTTGAACCCGCAACTATTTCGACCTCGGCTGTGTATTTACCGTATTGCAGATTTTCAATAGCAACATATTCGAAATTATTTCCACCCATTACATCAACAGTCACACTTTTTCCTGCAACCGTAATCTTTACCTTGCCACCATTACCGCCGTCAGCAAGGAAGCCTAAGCCCTTACCCTCAAATTGAACGGTTAATTTGTCGCCTTGCTTTCCGAAAAGACGGTTTCCTCCCATAGCCGGGCAGTTAGCACTATTGCCCTTCATCGCTTTAAAACCCGTAAAATCGGTAATCTGCCCGGCGGGAATAATTTCAGATTTGCCGGTTGCATTCGAAACCAAATCATTAGTTGGTTTTGCATGGTCTTTGAGCCCTGATTTATTGGGCGCTGCTACAAGAACGCCGTTAAGATACTCTGCAATGCAGTCGGCATAAATTTTATAACCTTTATTATTCGGATGCACAATGTCTGTCATATAATAATCCCAACTGTTACCTGTTTTATTAAGTTCAGAAACAAGCGCATTTCCAACATTAATAGTAGGAATTCCATAATGCGCCGCAACATCCTGGTGACCTAAAATATTCTTATGCTCGGTGCCCTGGCGACTCTTATCGGTTACAAAGACAATTACAATATCAACCTTGGGGTTAGCTGCGCGAAGCTTTTTAACAATACCCTCCATATAATATGTGGACTGCATTTGGTCAATGCCCGCATATATGTCATTAATCGAAAACTCAATAAACACAAGATCTGGATTAGAAGCTACAAGATTCGCCTTGCTTCCTGTATTATCCTCATCCATACGGAAATAGCCCCAAAAAGAACTGGTGCCGCCCCAAGCCACATTGGTTTCGGTAATATTAGCGCTCGGGAATTTAGCCTTTAACCAGTCGGTAGTGGCAGATGCCCAACAGTAGCCGCCTGTGCCACCTGTGCCACCCGTTACCGATCCGCCAAAATAGGCAATATTAAGTTTTTTCTCGGTTGTTAATTTATAATACGTATTGGCAAGATTATCAACCGCACTTACCGCGCCCGACTTGTTAAGGGTGCGTGCTGTAGCATAACCAGGCCCTTGTGTGGTACTTTGTCCACTATTACCGCTTGAACCTCCACCATTATCTGTAGATGTACCTGAGCCGCTGTTTGAGGTTGTGCCTCCGCTATTACCGGTAGATGTACCACCACCGTTGTTTAAGGAGGTTCCACCACTATTTCCGGTAGAAGTATCCGTACTGTTTCCGCTGAAGGAACCTTCGTCATTTTCGGTAGAAGTGCCCTCGCCGCCGTTAGTCTCGGTTGAGCCCTGTTGCTCACCTGTACCATTCCCATCACCTGTCGGAATCTGTTCTCCGCCTTTGCAGGCTGCAAATGATATCACCATAAAAACGCTCAAAAGTAATGCAAGAAATTTTTTCATATTATTCGCCTCTTTCCAAAGTCTCTTTTACATTATTAATTGTATAATTATAAAAGATTATTGTCAACTAATAAAATGAAAAAATGTTACGACTCGTATAATTGCGGAAGCATTGAAAGTTTAAATGGTTTATGATGAGTCATTTATTTTTATAGAGTGTAGAACGTATGATGAGCTTATGAATAACATCATGGAGGATGCTGCCCCTTTTTCGTACGATTTTTCAGATGCTCCACATAGGCTTTAAAGCGTCGGTCTTCCACCTTCTTAAAGTTTTGTAAACGAAAATTATTACTAAAAAATTTTAAATTTTATTTTTAACCCTGACAAAAACTGTCAGGGTTAACATTTATAATGAGGTTACAGCTGTAAGAAATCGGGGGCCCCGATTTCAAAAAAAATAGTTACATTTTAATCAAAAAAATAAAAAATAGAAAGGATGAAATATAAGATGACAACTATTTT
>JAZRKE010000077.1:0-2285 GCA_045646145.1 Acutalibacteraceae bacterium
CAAAATTCGACACGATTTTGCGCTTGACGGTGCTAAAATATTAAGGGAGACTTGGGGAGAAAACAGCCTTGTTCCTATTTATGATAATTCGGACAGCGTTTGCGGAATTATTTATAACGGTACAGCATACTATTTCCTCAAGAATCTACAGGGTGATATTATTGCCATTACCAACGACGAGGGCGACACGGTTGCAAGGTATTCATACGATGCTTGGGGAGTTCCCGCAATCACTCAGGATGTTACAGAGTGTGGAATCGCCACTGTTAACCCATTCCGTTACAGAGGCTATTACTTTGATGCTGAAACAGGGCTTTATTACCTACAATCCAGATATTATGACCCTGAAACAGGCAGATTCTTAAATTCAGATTCACCTGAATATGTATCTGTTCAGGGCGGCAACCTGTTTGCTTACTGCGGAAACTGTCCTACTAAGAATGCTGACTATCTTGGTTTCTGTTATGTGCCGACGTATGGGGAAACATATATTCCAAGTGGTGGTACGAGTGTTGAGAATAAAAAGGATAAACATTTTGATATTCCTGCTTGGATAGTTGCAACTGCAATTGATTTGGCACTTATTATTGTTAATCCTGCGGCCGTAGCAACCTTTTCTCTTACGCTATCGCCTATAATTGCAACGTTAAAACTTGAGGGCATAAAAAAGATAGCAATCAACTTAATAAAGAAGGCTGTTCCTAAATTTATAGGATTGTTTTCTAAACTATTTACTTTTATTAGGAACGTAATTTGGAAAGTTGCAGGTGTAACACTATTTTTTGCTGCAGATTTTTTTGCTACGAAAATATGGGGATTTTTCAATAATATTATTTTTGAAGCCATCGATTTTATAATAAATTTGTCCACTTGGGGTGGATTTACTGCAACGTTTTTAGATTATGTTACAGATTTTAATCTAAATGGTGTAATAAGGTTGGGGTAATAATTGTATAATACTGTTTGGTCGTTTTTTAAAAAAACACGTTGGATATTGTTGGTTTCAAGCATTATAATTTCTGTAATTACATTATTAAATCATTTCCATACACATTGGCAAGAAATAAATAGTTATCCATTCATTATTGTATATGGTGTGTCGTTTTTGGTGTGTACATGTTGTTTGTTAAATTTAGGTAATACTGGTTTTTGGCAATTGTTTAGCGTGAGTCGGATTACAAAAACACATCATGAAAACACACAGGATATTGATACAGTTTTATATATTGGCATTTGCTTCTCCTTGCTTTTTTTAATCTTATTTTTAAAAATCATAGGGGTCAATATTCAGTATTTAACGATATATAGCATTGGGTGTTTAGCTATTGGTTCAGCATATAGGTTATTTTGTGACTAAGATCTTAAGGGCGTGATGCAAAGACATGAGAACATTATCAGTAAAATTAAAATGTGGAAAGAATATAGCGTTAAAAAACAAACTGGTTTTCATCGATGGTAAATTGCTTGAATACAATGATGCGGAGGATTGCTACAAGGTTAATATCGCCGATTCAACAACTCATGACTTGAGGATTGAAGTATCAAGAGTACCTCGAAAGTTAAAAAACGTACGGCAGTTTAACAATTATTATATTAACTCTGTTGTAAAAAGCAAAATAAAACGAAAAAATTCTACATTACTTCTTGAAATAGATGAGGAAGAAATCTATGACGCAATAACCCGAGAGCAGAATAAATATTCCACAAACATAAAGATTATTGAATATAAAATCAATAAACTCAAGGCTAATTTTCCTAGCCAAAGTTCAGTGGTTGTTGAAGATGTTATATCCAGTGTTTTTGATGCACAATACAAAAAAATGTTCTACATAATCAAGTATAATATTTTATTTATTGTCATGTTCTTGGCGGGCTTGAGCATGTTATTATTTCTGTTGTTTAACCCATCAACGATTAATGAAGCTTCTGATTTTTTTAAAAACGGCACAAATGGAAAACTTTCTTATATTGAATTGCTGGGGATTATATTGTTTTTTATAGTTGTCCCTATTTTTAATGCATATCATTTTATAAAGTTTAACAAGAAAATCCTGTTTAATGATGATTGGGGACACAAGGGGACGGTTAGCGTGAAACCAACCAGGGAGACAGAGGGACGGTTCTCCTGAACACAAGGAGACGGTTCTCTTGTGTTGACAAAATATTTACATTTTTCCTCCTTTCAAATGGGCGGTCAGCTTTTGCTGACCGCTTTTTCTATTACCGAAACCACCTTTACCGACGGCGAGTTTGGAACAATTTATCGCTCTTTTGAATATTCTTCA
>JAZRKE010000078.1:0-61725 GCA_045646145.1 Acutalibacteraceae bacterium
CAACATAAACTCTGTATACCATTATTTAGCCTCCAAAGCTTTTTTGCCAATATCGTGGCGGTAATAAGCATTATCAAAATGCACCTTATCTACTATTTTGTATGCGTCGGCAATAGCACTCTGCAAAGTATCTGCAACGGCGGTACAGCCGAGTACCCTGCCGCCATTTGTAAGAATTTTACCCTCGAGAAGCTTTGCGCCCGCAACATAAACCTTATCCTTTACACTATCCTCTATTTTAATTTCAAAACCCTTTTCGTAGGACTGCGGATAGCCCATTGATGCCATTATTACACAAGCCGCATTTTTATCCGAGAATTTAACCTCGGTATTCTTCAATGTACCATAAGTTGTAGCCTTCATAACGGTTAATAAATCGCTTTCAAGAAGTGGCAGAACAACCTGAGTCTCAGGGTCGCCGAAGCGACAGTTATATTCAATTACCTTGGGTCCCTTTTCGGTTAGCATAAGTCCGAAATAAAGGCAACCATTAAAGGTTCTTCCCTCATTATTCATAGCCTTTATAGTGGGCAGGAAGATTTTTTCCATACACACTTTAGCTATATCTTCGGTGTAGTATGGATTAGGGGCTATCGTTCCCATACCGCCTGTGTTAAGACCTGTATCATTATCGCCTGCGCGCTTGTGATCCATAGATGAAATCATAGGAACTAACGTCTCTCCATCAGTAAAGGAAAGCACCGATACTTCGGGTCCTGTTAAAAACTCCTCAATTACTATATTGTCTCCGCTTTTGCCGAACTGCTTATCCTCCATAATGGATTTAACAGCGGCTATAGCGTCCTCACGGGTAACGGCTATTATAACACCCTTGCCGAGTGCGAGTCCGTCAGCCTTGATAACGGTTGGAATAGGTGCGGTTTCAAGGTATTTTATAGCATCAGCCGAATTATCAAAAACCTCATACTCGGCGGTGGGAATACCGTATTTCTTCATAAGATTTTTAGAGAAAACCTTGCTCCCCTCAATTATTGCCGCATTGGCTTTGGGTCCGAAGCAGTCGATACCGATTTCGTTTAAGGCATCAACTACACCGAGTACCAACGGGTCATCTGGCGCTACTACGGCATAGTCAATATCATGGTTTTTTGCAAACTCAACGATTTCCGCCTTATCGGTAGCCGAAATGGGAACAAGTGTTGCATCGTCGGCCATACCGCCGTTGCCGGGCAGAGCGAAAATTTCGGTAATCTCTTTATTTTCTTTTAATTTCTTTATAATGGCGTGTTCTCTTCCGCCGCCGCCAATAACTAAAATATTCATCCTTCTACCTCACAAAAATTAATGGTGGAAAAGTCTCATTCCCGTAAAGGAAAGTGTCATACCGTACTTGTTGCAGCAATCTATTACTGCGTCATCACGAATTGAACCACCGGGCTCTGCAATATACTTAACGCCGCTTTTCTTTGCTCTCTCGATATTATCGCTAAATGGGAAGAAGGCGTCCGAGCCGAGCGCTACACCGTCAATAGTGGCGAGATACTCTTTAATTTCCTGTTCGCTCAGTGGCTCGGGTCTTTCGGTAAAATAGTTCTGCCAGATGCTGTCGGCGCAAACATCCTCTTCGTTTTTATTGATATAACCGTCAATAACATTGTCGCGGTCAGGTCTCTTTATATCAGCCTTAAAGGGCAGATTTAACACCTTTTCGTGCTGACGTAAAAACCAGGTGTCTGCCTTAGTGCCGGCAAGGCGTGTGCAGTGAATACGGGACTGCTGACCTGCTCCCACACCGATAGCCTGTCCGTCCACCGCGAAGCAAACCGAATTCGACTGTGTGTATTTTAAGGTAATGAGTGAAATTATAAGGTCGCGGATAGCACTTTCGGGAATGTCCTTATTTTCACTAACTATATTACCGAGTAATTCCTCATTTATTTTAAAGTTGTTTCTGCCCTGCTCAAAGGTAATTCCGTAAACCTGTTTGGTTTCGGTTTCGTTAGGTACATAATCAGGGTCAATTTTAACGATATTATAGTTGCCCTTTCTTTTTGTCTTTAAAATCTCAAGGGCTTCGGGTGTGTAGCCTGGGGCAATAACACCGTCGGACACTTCGCGCTGAATGAGTTTTGCGGTTGTAACATCGCAAACGTCAGATAGTGCCACCCAATCACCAAATGAGCACATACGGTCGGTGCCACGTGCACGAGCATAAGCAAGTGCTAACGGCGACTCATCAAGTCCCTCAATATCGTCAACAAAGCAGGCCTTTTTAAGCTTTTCGCTCATAGGAATTCCAACCGCCGCACTCGTCGGGCTTACATGCTTAAACGAGGTAACTGCAGGAAGACCTAAAGCCTCTTTGAGTTCCTTTACTAATTGCCATGAATTAAAGGCATCGAGAAAATTTATATAACCCGGTCTGCCGCAAAGAATTTCTATCGGAAGTTCACTTCCATCTGCCATATAAATTTTAGACGGCTTCTGATTAGGGTTGCAGCCGTATTTTAATTCAAACTCTTTCATTTGTGTTACCTCCTAATTGTTTTTGTTAATTATAATTTCGGTAGGCTCACTACCATCAAGCGGCACCTCTCTTACAAAAAGCGATACCTTATTATCTTCGTTTAGGTTTTCCCAAATTAAATCGGCAAGCGCCGCTGCAGAGTTAGGTAGTTCTACCTCTTCGGGCTCACCGTAAAAAGACGGAATTGGGTTGCCATCGCATTTATAGGTATGGATAAAGTGGCCTATGCCGTTTTCACCCTCGCCGTAATTATAGAAAAATCTTTGACAAACTTCCGGTCTGCCATTGGCAGATTTTAAAATTGAAAGCTTGTACACAAAAGTATTTCTCGGGAAACAGTAATAACAGATACCAGAAATACGAGGAGTAAAGTTTGGGGCATCATCCTCAAATTCGCGAACTCCACAAGCAGCCTCAAAATCATCGGTTTTACCCTTACGCTCACCATTGTTGATAAAATCAAAAATGGTGTTGGTTTGGTCGCCATTTGTGATGATGTCAACATTGCCGCCCTTTGTATTAAGATATGGATTATAGATTATAAGATGCGGGTCGGAAAGTTTACTTTCGTCATATGCCTTAGTTCTCATGCCGCCCTCAAAGCGTTCAAAAATTCGGTTGCGGCTGTTTACACTTCTACCCATTATAAAATAGGCAATCATTGCCTTTTCGCCATCACGTGACTTGCCAATTACAATTCCGCGACCCGGGTAAGAGTTTTCTTTTAATAATGTTTTTAAATCAAATAATGCCATATTTATCCACCTTAAATTTATTTTTTAAGTTCTTTGCAAACCTTTTCGAGTGCCAAGGGAAGAATTTTCCACTCAGCCTCTTCCATAACTCGTTTTTGCAAAATTTCGGGGGTATCGCCCTCTTTAATTTCAACCGCCTTTTGCATTATGATTTCGCCGCCGTCGGCAATTTCATTCACAAAATGCACCGTAGCGCCTGTTACCTTTACGCCATAGCTGAGCGCTGCTTCATGAACCTTGAGCCCGTAAAAGCCCTCGCCGCAAAAAGAAGGTATCAAGGACGGATGAACGTTTATTATGCGCTTATCGTATTTTTTGGTAAATTTCTCGCTGAGTATTACCATAAAGCCTGCAAGAACTATAAAATCAATGTCGTTTTCGTTAAGCAGCTCGCAGATTTTTTCTTCAAAGACTTCCTTGCCTAATTCCTTTTTAGAAACAAAAGCCGTTTTAATTCCTGCGTTTTCAGCCCTTGTCAAAGCATAAGCATCGGCATTGTTTGAAATAACAAGCTTTATTTCACCGCTTTTAATAATGCCTGAATGCTGAGCGTCTATAAGCGCCTGTAAATTAGTGCCGCCACCCGATACAAGTACCGCAATTTTTGCCTTTATCATAAGATAATCTTATCCTCCGACTCTACTATCTCGCCGATTACATAAGCGTCCTCGCCGTGAGCAGTTAAGATTTCGAGAGCTTTTTCTACATCCTCTTTTGCTACTACAACGCTCATACCAACGCCCATATTAAAGGTGTTGAACATATCGCGTTCACTAATGCCACCGCGTTTTGCAAGCAACTCGAAAATCGGCAAAATTTTAACCGATGCTTTATCAATTTTAGCGCCTAAACCATCGGGAATGCTTCTCGGAATATTTTCATAAAATCCGCCGCCTGTAATGTGGGAAATTCCCTTAACTCGGACAGCATCAATTAAAGCTAGAACAGATTTTACGTAAAGGCGTGTGGGAGTAAGTAAGGTTTCCCCAATAGATTTACCGCCAAGCTCGGCAAGAGGTGTTTTAATATCGGCATTTTCAACGTCGAACACCTTGCGAACGAGTGAGAAGCCGTTTGAGTGAACGCCGCTGGAGGCGAGAGCTATTACAACGTCGCCAGCCTTCATTGTTTTGTTATCAATAATCTTAGATTTATCAACTATACCTGTGCAGTAACCTGCTAAATCGTAATCATCCTCAGGCATAAGACCGGGGTGCTCGGCAGTCTCACCGCCGATTAAAGCACAGCCCGACTGAACACAACCCTCTGCAACGCCTGCTACGATTTCGGCAATTTTCTCGGGGTAGTTCTTACCGCAAGCAATGTAATCAAGGAAGAAAAGAGGCTTTGCTCCGCAGCAGATAATATCGTTTGCGCACATAGCAACACAGTCAATTCCGATGGTATCGTGTTTATCGAGAATTTGAGCCAACTTAATTTTGGTTCCTACACCGTCGGTACCTGCAACAAGTACAGGCTCGGTAATACCCGAAAGATTAAGTCCAAAGCAACCGCCGAAGCCGCCTACGTCATCAAGGCAACCCTCGTTTTTAGTGCGGTTAATGTGTTTTTTCATAAGCTCAACAGCCTTGTAGCCTGCGGTAATATCAACGCCTGCAGCTGCATAACTTTCAGATTTTGAATTCTTCATAATTTTTATTCCTTTCCGTTCCAACAATATGTGCATAGGTTTTCGGGGTCTATTCCTATTGCCTTTATAACACCCTCAAGCGACTGAAATTCGAGCGAAGCGAAGTGGAGTTTTTCACAGATTGCTTTTCGAAGATTTTTGCCGCGCTCGGTTGAGGAATCACTGTATTCTTCAATGAAGTTAAAGCCATCTTCACCTTCAAGTTCTAAAATAATTCTTCTTGCAATAAGGTCTAAATCACTCGTTGCTCGGGAAAAATTAAGGTATTTACAGCCGTACATAATCGGCGGACAGGCAGAGCGCATATGTACCGATTTAGCGCCGTTATCATAAAGAAAGTCAACCGTTTCTCTGAGCTGTGTTCCCCTTACTATCGAATCGTCAACAAATAGTAAATCCTTACCCTCTATTAATTCGTGAACAGGAATCTGCTTCATTTTAGCAACCTTTTTGCGCTCACTCTGATGTGCAGGGGTAAAGCTTCGCGCCCAGGTAGGTGTATACTTAATAAAGGCGCGGGCAAACGGAATTCCACTTTCATTCGCATAACCTATAGCGTGGGGTGTGCCCGAATCGGGAACACCGACAATGTAATCTACCGGTGCGTTAAATCCCGAGTCTTTATCATTCTGAGATAAAATCTGACCGTTTTTATAACGCATTACCTCAACATTCATACCCTCATATGTTGAGGTTGGATAACCATAATAGCTCCATAGGAATGAGCAGATTTTCATTTCTTTATTGGGCTTTTTCAGTACCGTCATACCATCGGTTTCAAGCTTCACAATCTCTCCGGGCCCTAAATCCCTGACTTCTTTATAGCCGAGTTTCTTATATGCAAATGCCTCAAATGAGGCGCAGTAGCCTGTATCACTTTTACCAATACTCACAGGTATTCTGCCAAGCTTGTCCCTCGCGGCTATAAGCGTGCCGTCATCCCGAAGGATGAGAATTGAGGCAGTACCGTCAATAACCTCCTGCGCAAAGGCGATACCCTCGGCAAAATCAGGCTTCTGGTTTATAAGCGCCGCCACTATCTCGGTAGAATTTACAAGTCCGCCAGACATAGAGGTTAAATGACCGCCCTTGGATAAATAATCCTTAACAATCTGCTCTGAATTGTTAATGAGCCCCGTTACACATATAGCGTAAACTCCATCTATTCTATGTATAAGCAAAGGCTGTGGGTCGTAATCACTTATACAGCCTATGGCCGACGTCCCCTGCATTTCATCAAAAACATCCTCAAACTTGGTTCTGAAGGGTGAATTTTGAATATTGTGAATTTCTCTTTGAAGACCTATTCCCTTGTCGTATGCCGCTATACCTGCTCGGCGCGTTCCCAAATGCGAATGATAATCGGTAGCGAAAAACACATCTGAAATTGCATCTTCACTACTAACTACTCCAAAAAATCCTCCCATAAATTACTCCTTAAAAATGTTCCTTAAAAATTGGGATAGTGTGGCAGAAAATTCCGCCACACTTTACTGGTATATAATTAAATTATGCAAAGAAAAGCTTGGAAAGAGTCATCGGGTCGATATACTCTCCGTTTTTGTAAACACGCATATTGCCCGAAGCAATTTCGTCAATAAGCATTACGTTACCCTGAGCATCATAGCCGAACTCAAACTTAATATCGTAAAGTTCTAAGCCCTTTTCCTTTAAATCGTCGGCAACAATTTTGGTAATCTGCTGGGTCATCAGTTTAACATCGTCATACTGCTTAGCCGTCATAACGCCAAGGTCTACAAGACCGTCCTTAGTAACGAGCGGGTCGCCCTTTTCGTCATTCTTAAATGTAGTTTCAACGTAAGCGGGAAGGTCTGCACCCTCCTCGATATAATCACTGTAGCGGCGCAAGAAGCTACCTACTGCTTTATAACGGCAGATAACCTCAAGACCTTTTCCGAATACCTTTGCAGGAAGCACCTCCATTGTAGTATCTTCAAGGGAAGCATTTACATAGTGGGTTTTAATGCCTGCAGCATTCACCTTTTCAAAGAAATAAATTGACATCCTGAGATTTACATCGCCCACACCGTCAATAGTAAGACCTACTGTGTTCTCGCCCGGGTCAAACACACCGTCCTTACCGGTGCAGTCATCCTTAAACTTTAAAAGGTAGTTTCCGTTATCTAATGCGAAAACATCCTTGGTTTTTCCTTTGTAAACAAGCTTCTTTTCCATTTTTATATCTCCCTTTCGAATTTATAAACTTTTTAAACTCTCGATCACTTTAGCATCCTTTTTGAGCACTGCCTCGGCGTCGGTTTTGCGTTTGGCGTCTAACTTATCGGCTAATTCCTTATCCTCAACTGCGATAATCTGCATAGCGAGTAATGCCGCATTTGCCGCGCCGTTTATTGCAACGGTAGCCACGGGAATTCCTGTGGGCATTTGAACGGTGGAGAGCAGAGCGTCCATGCCGTCAAGCACCGAGCTTTTGCAAGGAATTCCAATTACGGGAAGAGTTGTGTTAGCCGCAATCGCACCCGCTAAATGTGCCGCCATTCCTGCTGCGCAGATTATTGCGCCAATGCCGTTTTCTCGGGCGTTTACTGCAAATTCCCGCGCCTCTATAGGTGTGCGGTGTGCAGAATAGATATGTACTTCGTAAGGCACCGCAAAGTTATCTAACATATCGGTTGCCTTTTTGATGATGGGTAAATCGCTGTCGCTTCCCATAATAATACCGATTTTTTTCATTCTGTTTCCTCCAAAATTAAAAATAGGCGCATTTAACTAACCCTTAGTTAAATGCGCCCAGACGGTCGGCTAAATGTGCAAAAAATCTGCATGCGCCCTTTACTCCTTTGTGGTCAATTCCACATAATCCGTCAGTCGTAAAAAACGCTTTCAACTATACCTTCATTATACCATAAAGGGCAGTTTTAAGTCAATAAAAAGAGTGTAAAAAATCACTGTTTTTTCGACGTTAATTTTATCTATTTTGACTTAGTTTCACAGTAGATGCAACGGCACACATTATTCTGCTTATCGGTTACCTTGAAAATATGCTCTATCTCCTGCTCGCAGCTTGTTATACAGCGTGGATTTTTACACTCAATTTTATTGCGGATAATCTCACCTGTATCGGCAAAGGCGGTAACACCTTTATCATTTGCGCTATCAAGCAGCTTTAAAATCAGCGCCATTCTCATATATTTTCCGTTAAGTGCCTGTGTGAAATAACAGGCGCGTTTATCGGAATCTATCTTGACACTAATTTCATTAACCCTCGGAAGAGGATGTAAAATACTTAAATCCTCTTTTGCATTTTTAAGTTTTTCAGGGACTAAAATATAGCTATCCTTAAGCCTTAAATAGTCCTCTTCATTGAAGAAACGTTCACGTTGAACCCTGGTCATATAGAGAACATCAAGTTCAGGCATAGCGGTCTCTAAATCGGTGGTTTCATAGTATTCTATGCCCTTTTTATCGAGCACATCTTTTTTTATGTAGCTTGGCAACTTGAGTTCCTCAGGTGAAATAAGCACAAACTTAACGCCATTATAACGGGAAAGTGCCGAAATCAGTGAGTGCACCGTTCTGCCGAATTTAAGATCGCCGCAAAAGCCAACGGTTATATCGGAAAGTCTCCCTTTTTCACGGTAAATAGTGAGTAAATCGGCAAGGGTCTGTGTGGGATGATTATGTCCACCGTCCCCTGCATTTATAACAGGGATACTTGCATTCATTGCCGCTACAAGCGGTGCTCCCTCTTTCGGGTGGCGCATTGCAATAATATCGGCATATAGGCTAATAATTTTAGCTGTGTCAGCAACACTCTCACCCTTTGAGGAGGATGATGAACCGGCATCCGAAAAGCCTAAAACAGAGCCACCGAGCTCTATCATAGCAGCCTCAAAACTTAAGCGTGTTCTTGTGGACGGCTCGAAAAAGAGCGTCGCTATCTTTTTGCCCTTGCATTTTTCATTGTATTCCAGAGGATTTTCGATAATATCCATAGCGGTCTTAATAAGCTCGTCCAATTCCTCAACCGAAAAATCTAAAATATCAATTAAACTACGCATTTTATTCCTTTGCTCCGTTTATTTCAAGATAATTTTTAATTCTTTCAACATTTTCGCGGTTTTTCTCATCTTCCTCAAGGTACTCGATAATATCGTAAACATCAACTACCGAATACACAGGGAAGCCGAACTCTTCACCAACCTCTGCCATAGCAGATTTTTCGGTCTTACCCTTTTCTTTACGGTCAACCATAACGAAGGTTGCCACTACCTTTGAATCCTTTAAAGAGGATAAAATTTCCATACTCTCTCTGATAGCCGTTCCTGCGGTTATAACGTCCTCAACAATAACGATTTCTTCGTCTACAGGCTTATAACCTACGAAAACTCCGCCTTCACCGTGGTCCTTTTCCTCTTTTCTGTTAAAGAAGAAAGGGACGTCGAGCCCGTTTTCTGATAAAGCGCAGGCAACCGATACAGCTATCGGAATACCTTTGTATGCAGGACCGTAAAGCACTGTTTTTTTGTTGCCTATTTTCTCATCGTATGCCTTGGCATAGAACTGACCAAGACGTCTTATTTGGTCGCCTGTTTTGATGTCTCCGGCATTAATAAAATATGGGATTTTTCTGCCTGATTTAGCGGTGAAATCGCCAAATTTAAGCACTCCCGCTTCCTCTAAAAACTGAATGAATTCTCTTTTATAGCCTTCCATAGTCCTTCTCCTTAATCAACAAATTCCGCTACGCAGCGTTCGTATGCTGCAACGGGGTCCTCTGCGGCGGTAATCGGACGACCAACAACGATATAATCTGAGCCGATTTTTTTAGCCTCGGCAGGTGTCATAACTCTCTTTTGGTCGCCAATATCGCCGTCGGCAAAGCGCACACCGGGGGTAATGGTTAAAAACTCTTTACCGCACTTTTCGTGCACCTTACCTGCCTCGAGTGGTGAGCAAACAACACCGTCAAGACCTGCCTTTTTAGCATTTGCGGCATAGTGCATAACAACCTTATCAATAGGCTCTCTTATCAGCAAATCGTTCTCCATACTCTCCTGGTCAGTAGAGGTAAGCTGTGTAACCGCTATAAGTAACGGTCTTGTACCATCTGGGCGGGTTAGCCCCTCGAGCGCCGCCTCCATCATACGACAGGTTCCTGCGGCGTGAAGATTAGTAATATCAACATCAAGTCCCGATAAAACCGCCATTGATTTTTTAACGGTGTTGGGAATATCGTGAAGCTTTAAATCAAGGAAAATCTTATGACCTCTTGCCTTAATCTCGCGAACAATTGCGGGACCCTCGGCATAGAAAAGCTCCATACCTATTTTAACAAACGGTTTTCTTCCTGTAAATTTATCAAGGAAGCTATAAACCGCCTCAGCGCTCGCGAAATCGCAAGCCACAATTACATCCTTACCCATTACTTAACTCCTCCTATAATAGCCTTTAAATTATCAATTCCGTATTTTTTCATAACATGGGGTAAATCCTCAATTATATCTTTACAAGCGGTAGGCTCTACTAAATTAGCCGCGCCGATTTCTACGGCCGTCGCACCGGCAAGCATCATCTCAATTACATCCTCGGCACTGCTCACGCCACCCATACCAATAACGGGGATATTAACCGCTTGGCTCACCTGGTAAACCATTCTCACAGCGACCGGAAAAATTGCGGGACCCGAAAATCCGCCCATTTTATTGGCAATAACAGGCTTTCTTGTCTTTAAATCTATTCTCATTCCGAGCATTGTGTTAATAAGGCTTATACCGTCAGCCCCTGCCTCTTCACACGCCTTAGCAATAGCCACAATATCGGTAACATTGGGCGATAACTTTACGATTACTGGCTTGGTAGTAACCTTTTTAACAGCCGCTACAACCTCTGCCGCCGCCTCGGGTGAAGTTCCGAAGCTCATACCGCCGCCGTGAACATTAGGGCAACTAACATTTACTTCGAGCCAACCCACCTGAGCCTCTTTATCAAGTTTTTCACAGGTGTAAACATAATCCTCAACCGAAAAGCCGCTAACGTTAGCCATTACAGGCTTATTAAAGCACTTCTTTAATTTTGGCAGTTCCTCGTTCATTACCTTTTCTACACCGGGATTTTGCAGTCCTACAGCGTTTATCATACCCGCTGTACATTCTGCAATTCTCGGTGTTGGGTTGCCAAAACGTGCATCTCTGGTTGTGCCCTTAAAGGAAAATGTGCCGAGAATATTTATATCGTAAATATCGGCAAATTCATAGCCGAAACCAAAGGTGCCACTAGCAGGAATTACGGGATTATCAAGCTCTATTCCGCATAAATTAACGCTTAATTTTCCCATAAAATCTCCTCCTTTTTCATAACGGGGCCCTCTTTGCAAATTCGCTTATAGCCCGTTATGGTTTTACAGCTACAGCCCATACAGGCACCGAAACCGCAACCCATACGCTCTTCAAAACTCAGTTCTCCCGAAGTGGTTGAGGCTTTATAAATAGCCTTTAACATCGGCTCGGGACCGCAGGTGTAAAAGTAAGTGTAGCTTTCGGGCATAGCGTCGGTTACAAAGCCTTTTACTCCGTATGAGCCGTCGGCAGTGCATACAGTAACGCTGCAGCCCAAATTTTTAAATTCTTCTTCACAGAAGATTTCCCTTTTCGTATTAAAACCAAGAACTACCGAAACCTTTTTACCCTCGGCAGACAGTCTTTTAGCGAGTAAATAGAGTGGTGGCACACCCACGCCGCCTCCAAGAAGCACGGGGCGCTCTCCCGAAAGACTCAAATCATAGCCGTTGCCAAGGCCAGTTAAAACGTCAAGCCTTTCGCCCACCGCCATTTTGCTCATCTGCTCGGTGCCGTGTCCTACAACCTTATAGATTATGGTAACGGTGTCGCCGTTTACATCATAAACCGAAATGGGACGGCGAAGATATTTGCCGGTGAGCTTTATGTTTATAAACTGACCTGCATTAGTTATGGCAGAAGTGTCGCCTATAAGCGACATCCTCAGCACGTTATCGGTCAAATTTACATTTTCGGTAATTTGAAAAATTCCTTGTTTCATTTTAATTTTCCTTATGCATCTATCGTTGAAATTGTAAGCGTAATTTCCTCTAAAACATCGAGCAGTACCTTAACGGTATCAAGTGCTGTAAACAGGGTTATATTGTTTTCGGTTGCAATATGTCTTATCTGCTGACCGTCACTTTCAGGCCCTCCTGCATTAATATCCTTAGTGTTTATAACATAGGCAATATGACCCTGACGGATAGCCTCGGGAATTTCCTCACTACCATCGCCTATTTTACCTAAAGCGTGGGTGCGAATTCCATTCTTCTTTAAGAAGTTAGCGGTGCCCTCTGTTGCCTGAATGTTAAAGCCTAAATTGTAGAAACGGCGGATAAGCGGCAGTGCCTCCTCCTTATCCTTATCGGCAATGGTAGCAAAAACAGTACCGTAGTTCTGCAGATGCATACCCGATGCCTGAAGCGCCTTATAGAGTGCACGGTTCAGTTTGTCATCATAACCGATAGCCTCACCTGTCGACTTCATCTCGGGGGAGAGATAAGCATCAAGTCCGCGAAGCTTATTGAATGAGAACACGGGTACCTTTACATACCAACGCTTTTTCTCATCGGGATAAATATCGAAAATCCCCTGCTCTTTAAGTGATTTGCCGAGGATTACCTCGGTTGCTATGTCCGCGAGGCTGTAGCCGGTAGACTTTGAAAGGAACGGAACTGTACGTGAAGAACGGGGATTTACCTCGATTATATAAACGTCGTCCTTTTCGTCAACTATGAACTGAATGTTGTAAAGACCTACAATTCCAATACCAAGACCTAATTTCTTAGCATACTGCAGAATTGTACCCTTTACCTTATCCGAAATGCTGAATGATGGGTAAACGCTGATACTGTCGCCCGAGTGTACGCCTGTACGCTCAACAAGCTCCATAATACCGGGCACAAAAACATCTCTGCCATCGCAAATAGCGTCAACCTCAACCTCTTTGCCCTGAATATACTTATCAACAAGCACAGGCTTGTCTTCATCAATTTCAACGGCGGTTTTAAGGTAGTGGCGAAGTTGATTTTCATCCGCTACTATCTGCATTGCTCTACCACCGAGAACAAAACTCGGACGAACGAGCACCGGATAACCTATTTCTGCGGCTGCGGCAATTCCATCCTCAATCTTTGTAACGGCTTTGCCCTTCGGCTGCGGAATGTTAAGGTCTCTGAGAATTTTCTCAAAGCTATCGCGATTTTCCGCACGTTCAATTGCATCGCAGTCGGTACCGATAATCTTAACTCCGCGTTGCATTAGCGGCTCGGCAAGATTAATTGCAGTCTGACCGCCAAGCGAAGCGATAACTCCCTCCGGCTTTTCAAACTCGATAATGTTCATAACATCCTCGGGAGTGAGCGGCTCAAAATAGAGCTTATCTGCGGTTGTATAGTCGGTTGAAACGGTTTCGGGATTATTATTTATAATAATAGCCTCATAGCCCGAATTCTTAATTGTTGTAACAGCGTGAACGGTAGAATAGTCGAATTCTACGCCCTGACCGATACGAATGGGTCCTGCGCCCAGCACTACAATCTTCTTTTTATCGGTAAGACGAGAAGCATTCTCGCCTGTATAAGAGGAATAGAAGTAAGGAATATACGCGCCTGTGTGGCAGGTATCAACCATTTTGAAAACGGGGAATAGCTTATGCTCCTTGCGGAAATTGAACACCTCAATTTCGGTGCACTCCCACATCCTTGCAACATATTTATCTGAGAAGCCCATCTTCTTGGCAACCTTTAAAGTGTCAAGTGAGAAGGGATTTTCCTTAAGGGTGCGCTCCATATTGATGATATTTTTAATTGCCTCAAGGAAGAAGGGTGTGATTTTGGTAATAGAGTGGATTTGCTCAACCGTCGCACCTCTATAAAGTATTTCAGCGATAGCAAATATGTTATCGTCACGGAACTCGCTTATATAAGAAAGTATATCCTCATCGCTCATATTATCAAATTTATGGTGATAGATATGATTTACGCCAACCTCAAGTGAGCGTATTCCCTTTAGCAGACACTCTTCAAGGTTAGAACCAATACCCATTACCTCACCTGTCGCCTTCATCTGTGTTCCAAGGCTATTGGAAGCAGTTGTAAACTTATCAAACGGGAAACGGGGTAATTTTGCAATTACGTAATCAAGCTTCGGCTCGAAAGCGGCATTAGTGTTTGCAATAGCAATTTCTTCAAGTGCCATACCAAGCGCAATTTTAGCGGTAACACGTGCTATCGGGTAGCCGCTTGCCTTGGAAGCGAGTGCTGAAGAGCGTGAAACACGGGGGTTAACCTCAATCAAATAATATTCATTGGTTGTGGGGTGAAGTGCAAACTGAACATTACAGCCACCGCAGATTTTAAGCTCACGGATAAGCTTAATAGCGCTATCGTTGAGCATCTTTTCCTGCTCGGGTGTAAGTGTCATAATAGGCGCTACAACGAGCGAGTCGCCTGTGTGAACACCAACGGGGTCGATATTTTCCATACCGCAGATGGTTATGGCGTGGTCGTTAGAGTCACGCATAACCTCAAACTCAATTTCCTTATAGCCCTTAACGCTCTTTTCGATAAGCACCTGAGAAACAGGAGATAATTTAAAGGCATTAAGACCGATTTCAACAAGCTCTTCTTGCGTTTCAGCAAAGCCGCCGCCTGTACCACCCAAGGTAAAGGCAGGGCGAAGCACTACGGGGTAGCCTATTTTTTCGGCCGCCTTTTTAGCCTCTTCAATGTTGTAGGTAATTTCTGAGGGAATGGTCGGCTCACCAATAGACTGGCAAAGCTCCTTAAATAACTCTCGGTCCTCGGCGCGTTCAATACTCTCACTGCTCGTGCCCAAAAGCTCTACACCGCACTCCTTTAAAATACCCTTCTTTTCAAGCTGCATTGCTATATTAAGACCTGTCTGACCGCCGATACCGGGAACGATAGCGTCGGGACGCTCAAAACGGAGAATTTTTGCAATGTATTCAAGGGTTAGTGGTTCCATATAAACCTTGTCCGCAATAGTGGTGTCGGTCATAATTGTAGCAGGGTTTGAGTTTACGAGCACTACCTCGTAGCCCTCCTCTTTAAGCGCAAGACACGCCTGAGTTCCTGCATAGTCGAACTCTGCCGCCTGACCTATAACAATAGGGCCTGAGCCAATAATCAGTACCTTTTTAATGTCTGTTCTCTTTGCCATAACTTTTCCTCCGTTTATTTCTTATATACAATTTTTGTGTTTTTAACTGTTAACTGGTTTTCTCCGAAAAGCCTGTGGCTTTCGAAGGGCGTCGCCTTACCGAGCGACAAAAATTCTTCGGGGTTTACGGTAAATTCCTTATCTAAATCCCACACGCTGAAGCCGTCTGACTTAAGACCGAAACGCTCGCTCGCATTGGTTACGAGCAAATCTATAAGTCTTTCAAGCGTTATTATTCCTTTTTTAACAAAGTGGGTGTTAAGTAGCGGTAGCGCCGTTTCGAGCCCTACTATACCGAATGCGCTTTTCTCGAGCCCTCGGGACTTTTCTTCACGTGAATGCGGTGCGTGGTCGGTTGCAATCATATCAATCGTACCGTCAAGCACGCCTTCTATCAGCGCCTCTTTATCACTTCTATCTCTTAGCGGCGGATTCATTTTAAATCTACCGTGCTCCTCTAAATTGCTGTCATCGAGAATTAAATAATGCGGACCCGTTTCTGTTGTTACGTCAATTCCGCTTTTTTTAGCCTCACGGATGAGCTGCACACTTTCTTTACAGGAAATGTGGCAGACGTGGTATTTAGCGCCCGTTTTAGCCGCAAGTTCTAAATCTCTGGCAATCGGTCTCCATTCACTCTCTGAACAGATACCTTTATGACCGTGCGCCTCGGCGTATTTACCCTTATGGATATATCCGCCTTGGAGCAGCGAATTATCCTCGCAGTGCGCCACTATTATTTTGCCGAGTTCTCGGGCTATAAGCATTGCCTCTTTCATTAAATCGGCATTCTGCACACCCTTTCCGTCATCAGAAAAGGCACAGACAAAGGGCGCCATTTTTTCAAAATCGGCGAGCTTTTCGCCCTGCTGTCCTACCGTTATTGAGCCGTAGGGGATTACGTTTATAAGTCCCGCCTTGTTTATTAAGTCGAGCTGTATCTGCAAATTCTCGGCGCTATCGGGTACGGGATTCAGGTTAGGCATTGTGCATACGGTGGTGTAGCCTCCGCGAGCCGCAGAAAGTGAGCCCGACACGATAGTTTCCTTATAAGAAAAACCCGGCTCACGAAAATGCACATGCACGTCCGTAAATCCGGGTAAAACAGTAAATCTGCTATTGTTAAGAAATGAAAACTCTCCCGATAAAATGTCGGTAACGGAGGAAACACTTATACCCATCTTTTCAAGTCCTATATGCTGAGCCTTAAGCTGTGCCATTGTTTTTCCTCCTATAAAAAAAGCCTTGCCGATGCGGCAAGGCGGTAAAGTTAATCCGAGATGGGCGCAGGTATACTCTGCCCCTCACCAATTCTCTATCCCAATCTTGCCGATATCTCGTATCGCCTTAAAGATTTCATTTAGATTATTATACTACTGTGGCACTAATTTGTCAACGGTAAACCACTAATTTTCGATAATTTTTTCGGCTATGTAAACACCCGTTTCGTTATCAAATTCAGAAACACGAACCAGCACCTTTTCGTTTTGTGCAGTAGGTACATTTTTGCAGACGTAATCCGCCCTTATAGGCAATTCTCTGTGTCCCCTATCGACAAGAACGGCAAGCTGTAGCGCCTTTGGTCTGCCAAAGGCAAATACCGACTCTATTGCCGCTCTGGCAGTTCTGCCTGTATAGAGCACGTCGTCAACAATTATCACCGTTTTATCGGTTATATCACAGGGGAAATGGCATTCACCCGCAAGGGTTTGCTTATCGGCATCTGACAAATCGTCACGGTGCGGTGTTGTGTCAAGATAGCCCACAGGCACCCTAATATTTTCAAATTTTTCGATATTTTCGGCTAACATACGGCTTAGCGGCACACCCCTGCGCTTAACGCCGAGCAAAATTACGTTATCGGCACCGTTATTCTTCTCGATTATTTCGTGTGTGATACGCGCCATTGCACGAGTTACGGCAATTTCGTCCATAATTTTGGATTTTATTTTCATAAATGCCTCCAAAAGTTTGTTCTGAAATCATTCTACCATACAGAAAAAGCCTTGTCAAATAAAAAAGGCATCGGTTTCCCGATGCCCCTTAGCCGACATAAAACATTTATTTAATTCGCTTTAGTACATTTGCCTTATAAAGCAGCGCAACACCGAGCGGTGTTATAATCATTTCGGGGATCATATAGCTTCCGTTGTAGGTAATAGAAAACCAGATAGCTCCCCAAATGTCCGCAATTTCGCGCCAAACGGTAACACCTGTAATAAAGTGGCAAACGTAGCGTAAAAATACCGCTAAAAGCACACCCAGAATGCAAGCTATCAGCTCATTTTTAATTTTCCCCTTAAAAACACCCGATAAGCCGAGCACTGCGTAAGCCACTATATAGTCAAATAAAATAATAACAACTACAGCAAGCCACGAGGTAGCATAGCTTAAATTGCCAAAACCAAACATAAGCTGAATTACACCATAAACAAGATTTGCAAAGACGCCCCATTTTACCCCAAATGCAAAACCGAGCAGACACATCGGAACCATTGAAAATACCGTTATGGATCCGCCCATAGGCAGAGATATACTCGGTATTAATTCGCTAAGTACAGTGGAAAGTGCAATAAAAAGCGCAGAAACAGTAAGTTTTTTCAAATTATTTTTCATCTTTTACCCCTTTCGCAAACAAAAAAATGCCGCAGTCAGACTGCGGCATAACAAGACGGGCATTTATTTTCCTACGTCGGCATTATCCGCATCAGGTTTTATGGGTCGAAACGAAACGGTTTCCTCTCAGCCTGAGTTCACAAGCTCCCCTTTTTGTTTGCTGTATAATAATGTAATCTCGAGATTAACTATATTTTACCACCCGAATTATTCTTTGTCAATACTCTTTTCCTCGGAAATATCAGAAACAATGCTAAATCCGCCTGTAAATTCCTGATTGTTATAATTCACAGGGTACTCGTTTTTAAGATTTTCGGCTATGCTTTCGAGTGAAAACTCCGCATCAACATCTAAATCAATATTATCCTCTTCCTCATAGGCTGCCCATTTTTCGAGCAATGCCTCTCCCTCGGGATATTCGCAGAGTCTCTCCCGGCGCGATTTACGGGTTGATATACAGAATATGATGTAAATGAGTACACCGCCCAAAGCCGCTATGGATATAAACTGACTATAGAATAAAATCCTGCCAATTTCCAAGCCTTGAATGGAAAGATAATCGGCATTCAGATTCGCATTTGAAGACAGTATACTCTTATGAGAAAAGGTAGTTTCGGTCGCGATATAAAGCCACATATTCACGGCAGCAAAAACTCCTGACGAAAATGTCAGCACATTAAAAAGCATAGGCGAACGGTTTTCCGACATTTTATAGATTACCGCCGACGCAATAATACCCAAAAGGGCTACTGCGGCATAAATTCCAAAACGGATAAGCCCTGCCTTACTCATAGCACCGTTATAAAGCCCTAAAGCAATGCCATTATCGGTGCCTGCGGGATAAAGCATGATAATAAGTGAAAGTGCCACGGTGGCAAAAGCCGACCATTTAAGACCTGAGGAAAGGGAAATTTCGCGGTCTTCGAGCGCCATTACTGTTACAAGCGCGAAAATGAGGGTGGGCATATAAAACCACATATACTGCGCCGTGGGGTTAACCACAGAAAAAAGCGAATTAAGCGCAGGTACACACAAAAGCACGAGCGAAGCGATAATAATTCGCTTAAAACTGCTTCCCTTTTTGGCACCGCAAAACGCGATAACACCCGAAAGGCTCAAGAGTGGCAGATATGCGCCGAACAGTCCGCCAGAAGCGCTAAGTTCGCTTAGTACCACAGGGTTATTAACCGATTCTGTCGGAAACCAGAGGGCTCTTAATATCTGCAGATAAATGTCCTCCCCAAAAAGCGACTGCAGGCCTACAAAATCGAGTGGGGAAAATGTGTTAGCAACGCAGATGAGGGATAGCGGAATAATCATAACCGCCGCCGAGAGTACGCCTAACGCTATTTCAAGAACTAACCTTAAAACAACCGCGGCAGATACCTTTACATCACGGCTTGTAAGGCGTAGGGTCAAGTAAATTATTAAGAATACAACTATGCTCCAAAGGGCATAACCGCTTAATATCGCCGCTATTAAAACGGTTATAAGCAGCCACATTTTGCGGTTTTCGGTAAGCAGTTTTTCTGCTGCCAATAAAATAATCGGGAAAAGGCAGATGGCGTTCTGCACTGCATTATTTAAGGATATACCGATAACACCTGACGAAAAGGCAAAAAGGAATGCGCCGAACCTTGCGGCTTCGGGGGTTCTTGTAAAGCGGCGGATAAAAAGATACGCCGTGAGGGCTGAGAATGATATTCTAAGAACCGTTAATGCGCCGAAAATGTAAGGCAGAAGCCACTCTGGGAGAAATGCCGCAAATCCAAGAGGGCTTCCGAGCACCATTCCGAATTTATCCATTAAAAAGAGTTTATACTCGCCGCCAAGCAACAAGGGTGATATATAGGACATTGCCATTTGCCCAATAGCATTACGGGCAGATTCGGTGAAAAAAGCTGCATTTGTTAATATGTAGGGAGTAATAACCGATAAACTAATTAACAGTGTGAAAAGAAAAGTGCTGAGCCACTTTTCCTTTTTGGGACGAAGCGCCATTGCTTTGTTATAAGAAAAAAACATATCTGCACCCCTTTTATCGAAATTTGTAAAATCTATATTGTTATTATAACAAATTATGATATAATATTCAATAGAAAGGATGAGTAATTATGAGTTATCATTTTTATGCAATGCTATCCCGAATGAAAAATATATACCGGTGGGGGCTTATGCGCAACACAAAGCAGGAGAATTTAAGCGAACATTCTTTAGAGGTTGCATTTGTTGCCCATGCGCTTGCAGTTATTAACAATAAAAAGCTCGGCGGAAATATAAGTCCCGAAAAAACAGCCCTCGCGGCTATGTTTCACGATACAAGCGAAATTATTACAGGCGATATGCCCACACCTATTAAATACTATAACCCCGAAATTAAAGAGGTTTACAAAAAAATAGAAACGGTGGCTGAGGATAAGCTGATTTCTTATCTTCCCGATTATATGAAGGAGGATATTTCGGCGGTTTATAAGTACATCCCTGAAGAGATACAGAAAATTATAAAGGCGGCAGATAAAATTTCGGCATATATTAAATGCCTTGAGGAAATTAAGATGGGCAACCGCGAATTTGAAGTAGCCGCTAAAAGCACTGAAGAATCAATTCATAAAATGAACTGCAAGGAGGCCGAGATATTTTTAGAGGACTTTATCCCCTCATTTAATTTAAGCCTTGATGAGCAAAATTAATATTCGCTATTTCCCTTTTTGTGTTCCATAAATCATAACCACCGGCCGTGCCGGTGGTATGCACTGCACCCTTAGGGCATATTACCAGCAGAGCCTATAGGCTCATCGAATAAATTTCTTTTGCACTCGTCGCCCTACTACCACAAATGTGGCTGAAAATTGCCTCCCTTGTGTAAAGGGAGGTGGATTTTTGCGTAGCAAAAAGACGGAGGGATTGTCTGGGCAAAATCAATATTCTTCCCACAACAATTTTTTACCAAACAATCCCCCAGTCAAAAATCAAAGATTTTGCCAGCCCCCTTTACACAAGAGGGCCTTATCGCTGCGGCGAGATTGCCCATAGCTAAAGCTTTATTGTACCACCAGCTGTGCCGGTGGTTTTTCCCTACAACGAAAACAGCCTTGTCTTTCCGACAAGGCTGTTTAGTTATTCAGAAATTTTATCGTCTGTTTCTGTCTCTATAGATACTACAGGTGCCGTATCTACCGGTATGCGCGGTGCTAATTGCGGCATTTGCGGCATAAATTCACGCGGAATGCCCCAATGCTTATTTCGACAAGCAAATAAAACAAACGGAGCCGCAAAAGGTACCAACAAGTATATAAGCAAATTTTTTAAAGAATTTTTCGGATCGCAAGAATCCAGAATTTTATAAACACATATGGTTTGTACACTCATATTTGCCAGCGTCACCATCTCCGCAATAAAGGCAAATATAAAAATAGGAATAAATACCGATAAGACTATCATTGCTGCTTGGGCATCTTCCATATTAGATGCCGCACTCTCCGTCATTCCAATACTAATGGCAGCACCTATAATAGACATAAATGCAACTATATACATCAGAACAAAAATAACTATAGGTATAAGGCTTAATACCAAAAGGGTTGTTGCCCACTTTGATTTTTTGCCATGTGCCTCATCGGCGTGATCGGCAATTTTGCCTACAAGCCACTCGCTTGCCACAGGTATCCACGCGAGTATCGGGTTTTGTATCCCACGGTCTTTAGCGATTTTATAAAGCGATATGCTCTTGAATATGTAGGTTATAAGCAAATATGCCAATAAAAACAGATAAATTATTACAACTATTGCAAGCACAATTGAACCTGTTGAATCATACTCAAATGCTGTTGTGGTTTCGGGTGTATTATGAAATGCCATATAAATTCCTCCTTTCGCTAATTATACTATAAAATTATTATATTTTTCAATTGTAAGGTATTACAAAGTTTTATCTACATTTTTGGAATACATATGAAACTATAAAAAATCTCCGCTTACACTAAGGAAAGCGGAGATTTTACATTTATGCATTTTTTAGTTTGTTTTGTCTTTTGCCTATAACCTGTAACATTGCTACTGTAGCCACCAGGCCGAGACCAATTAGGTCGGTAACTAAGCCGGGGTATACAAGCAGCAGTCCGCCTACGGCCGCTATAATACGCTCATACCAAACCATTTTCTTTATAAAATAGCCCTCGAGGGATGCTGAAACCCCAAAAATTCCAATAATCGAAGAAATACATATAAGAATAATTTCCCATACGCTTGTTACGTTAATGAAAAGCATTGTGGGATTAAGCGCGAAGGCATAGGGCACGATAAATGCGCCGACGGCAAGCTTTGTAGAGGTAACCGCCGTTTTCATCGGATTTGCTCCCGCAATAGCCGCGCCCGCATAGGCAGCAAGGGCTACGGGAGGGGTAAGGTCGGCTACAATACCGAAATAGAACACAAAGAAATGTGCAGCAAGGTCGGGTACTCCCATCTTTATAAGTATAGGTGCGCAGGTTGCTGCCATAATGCAGTAGTTAGCCGTTGTCGGAACACCCATGCCCAGCACTATGCAACAAATCATAGTAAGGAATAATGCAACTATTACCTGATTACCTGCAATCGCTACAATACCGTTAATAATAACATTAGCAAGGCCTGTTAATGTAATGGTACCCGCAATAATTCCCGCAACACCGCAGGCAACAGCAACGGTAATCATACCCTGACCACCTGCCGCAAGAGCCTCAAAAATACGCATAGGCGTAATTCTGTTTTCTTTATTGAAAAGACCAACAACGATGGTTGCGATTATAGCGATAGCGGCGGCATAGGCTATTGAGCGTGAGCCCGAGCCTACAAGTGAAATCAGAATAATTAATGGTAAAAGCAGATATGACTGCTTTAAAAGCGGTAAAAATCTGGGTAACTCTTCCTTAGTAAGACCTCTGAGTCCCTCTTTTTTAGCCTCTAGGTGAACAGCAATGAAGACACCCAAAAAATAAAGTATGGCGGGTAAAATTGCACGTACAACAAGATTACTGTAGGGTACGCCGATATTCTCTGCCATAAGGAATGCGGCAGCGCCCATAATAGGAGGCATAATCTGTCCGCCCGTAGATGCGGCGGCCTCAGCTGCGGCGGCGAATTCCGGCTTGTAGCCGGTTTTTTTCATAAGCGGAATGGTAACCGAACCCGAGCCTACAGTGTTAGCAACCGAGGAGCCCGAGACCATACCCTCCAATGCGGAAGCCACAACAGCAACCTTTGCAGGACCGCCTGAGAATCCTCCAACAATAGAATTGGAAATTTTGATAAAGAAATCGGCAATTCCCGTGCGTTCCAAAAATGCGCCGAAAATTATGAATATTGCTATAAATTTAGAGCAGGTGCTGATGGGAGTTGAGAGAATACCCGAGGTAGTAGTATAGAAAAGCTGACTAATAAGGGTTGAAACCCTTCTCATAATATCGGGATTTTTAAGTCCCCAGCCGAGCGCATAAATAATAAATGCACCCGCCACACAAAGAATGGGCAGACCTACACATCTGCGGCACAACTCAAACAGACAAATAATACCGATAGCCCCGATAATTATCTGATAGGTCTCAAAATTTCTTCCTTGATTTATAATTGCCATAGCATTAAATGTATAATAGAAAAACGAGCTTGATCCTAAAACCATTAAAATAATATCATACCAAGGAATGTAATTAACCTTTTGAGTACCCTTTTTCACAGGATAAAGCATATATCCTATAAAAACAATGCAACCAACAAAACTTGAGAGTACCACTTCCTGCGGCCAGGTTGCAAAAAAGGTTACATAAATGCAAAATAGAGAAAAGATAGCAAGAATACTGTTAACAATTATTTTCGGTGTGCCAACCCATACTCTTGTGTTCGACTCTCTGTCAAACTTTTTCATAACGGCATCTAAGTCCATAGGCTCTTCGGACACAGCCGCCTTCTTTTTAAACAACGACAATTCGCATTCTCCTTTCCTAAGGCTGACGAAGCCTGAATATTAAAATAGCTGCGACTGTTTTGTCGCAGCTTTTTAAAATTAAAAATTTAAGTTTAATTACTGAACTGCTACTTCAATTCCCTTTTCTTTAAAGTATTTAGCGGCGCCTGCGTGGAAAGGTACAGTAAGGCCTTCTGTTGCATTCTGGAAAGATAACTCAGCGCCCTTATTGTGCTCTTTCTTAATAGCTTCTATATTATCAAAAATCGCCTTGGTTAATTCGTAAACATCATTCTCATCAGCAGTTGCCGAAACAATTAAAGTCGCCTTAACGGTAACGGTAGAAACCTCAGCAGCCTGATTTGCATAGGTGTTTGCGGGAATTTTGTATACCGAATAGAATGTATTATCTTTCATAAGCTTTTCGGCAATAGCGCCGTCAATAGGAACTATTTTAGCGTTAGCATTTGTCATACAAAGCTCTGTAACTGCGGGTGTGGGAGCTCCTGCAACGATAAATGCAGCATCAACCTTGCCGTCCTTAAGAGAATCGGCGCTCTGGTCGAAGTTAAGGAACTGCTCATCAATATCATCAAGGGTAAGACCTGCAGCGCTGAGAATGTCGATAGCGTTAAAGTAAACGCCCGAGCCTGCAGCACCTATGGATACTTTCTTATCCTTTAAATCGGCAACCGAATTAATGTTAGGGTTGGTTGTGATAAGCTGAACAGCCTCTGCATAAAGACCTGCAACCGTGCGGAAGGTGTCAATTTTGCCCTCTTTCTCAAAAGAACGGGTACCAAGCCATGCATAGTGCATAACATCCGACTGAACAGTACCTAACTGATAGTCACCAACATCAATACCCTGAATGTTATCCTTAGAACCGCCGGTTGAAACCGGTGTAACTGTGGTGCTTGTGTTGTTGGTTATGTACTGACCGAGAACACCACCGTAAGCAAAATACGTACCTGTGGGGCTACCTGTTCCCATAGTCATAGTAGTTGAACCACCTGCACAAGCTGCGAGAGAAAAAATCATAGCAAGTGCTAAAAGAACCGATAATATTTTCTTCATAATAAATTCTCCTCAAAATTTAATATTTAATTTATTATAAACTAAAATCGAGGATTTTGCAATAAAAATTTTCAACAATATACTTTTCTCTCTAATGTGCTATGCAAAATCCAAAAATTTTCCATCCTGTGTTGCAAGGGTCGCGTAATCGTTAATACTGCATTTTTCAAAGAACTCCTTTGGCACGGTATATATCACCGTATCGCCCGAGTCAGTGGCAAAGCGCACCTTGAATACTATTTTATGTGCCGGTGTTTTTGCACTTGAAATATATGAAATATCGGTGCTTTTATCAATTATCCTTGCCCCTACGGTCTTCACCTCAGGCAGAATTACTTCGCGCTCCCATTCCTCGTAAATTTTTTGATTTGCTTTTTTGCGCCCGACTAAATTGAATGCCACACAAGAAACCAATCCCGCTATGCAAAATAAAATTATTGCAATAACCAAGTATACATCTTTATCCATAAATCCCCCTGTGTGCAAATATCCAGATTACCTTATTTATATTGTAAACTATTATAGCATATCCCGTAAAATATTGCTACTAGTTATAACACAATTTATATTTTTTATTGAGTTGCACAAAAAATATAAAAAATCACTTGACAAAAATAAGCCGATATGATATATTATTTAGGCGCTTTTATGCTGGTGTAGCTCAGTTGGTAGAGCAGCTGATTTGTAATCAGCAGGTCGGGGGTTCGAGTCCGTCCACCAGCTCCAAGCGCAAAACTTAATACGGGAGAGTTCCCGAGTGGCCAAAGGGGTCAGACTGTAAATCTGCTGCTTTTTAGCTTCGGTGGTTCGAATCCACCCCCTCCCACCAAAAAAACGACTTGTGAAAACAAGTCGATTTTTTTATCCATTTCGAAAGCAATGGTATATCATCAACGATAGCGTTGCTATCGTTGTATCTCATCAGTCCGTCAGGACTGTATATCATCACGCGTAGCGTGTATAAATAAGAGCTTTCGCAATGATAATATACAAAGCGTTGCTTTGATGATATGCAATTCCTTGCGGAATTGATGATATACAACGGCTATGCCGTTGATTTTATTTGTGATTTGTAGTATAATCATCACAAAGGAAGTGAGATTATGCCCAAGAATTATTTGCTTGTATATTCAGAACAACTTGCAACGGATATTGAATTGCTATGTAAAAACTTAAAAGCACCATCCAATACTGTTTTTCAAATTCGTAAAAGTTCGAGTAGTGTTTATGCAAATATTCGAGAGGCAAATTACGGACAAAGTAAGGCGGATATGCTTTCTAAATTTGAGATTGCACTAAAAGAATTTAGCGAAACAGAAGGTTGGTTGCAGTTGTTATTCAATACTAATGCAATTGATGAAGATACATATAAAAAACATAGAAATCTTTGTGGTCGCATTAGGCGAATATTAATATCGAGTTGTAAAACTTTGAAAGAAAAAGTTTAGCTTTTAATAAAGGCGGTGATTCTATGACTAAAAAAATAATGTCTTTAATTATAGTTATTTTAATACTTTTTTCATACTTAGGTCTTACTGCTTATGCAGAGAACGTTGAAGTTTCTAATAGTGTTCCCGTAATCACATTGCGCGCCGGAGGCGGTGGCGGCTCCGGTGGTGGCTCCGGCGGAGGAGGTGGTGGAAGTAGTGGAGGCGGTTCTTCACATCATTCCGGTACAGGACGTCAGCCAACACTATTTGAATCAATTATTCAATTTATTATGATGCCTTTTATATTGTTTTCATCCTCGATTGTTTTTTATGTTAAACTTACGAAGCGTTCAAGGAAAGCAAAAAATTTGATGAAACAAATGATGCAAAGTGATAATGCTTGGAAATACAAAGATATTTCTTCCACAGTAAAAGAAAGTTTTATGGCCATTCAAACAGCGTGGTCCAATATGGATATGAGTTCTGCATCACAATATATGTCTGATGAATTATATGATAGTTTTCAAACAAAGGTAAATTGGATGTCTTATCGAAACGAAAAAAACATTTTGGAAAATATCCAATTAATTCAAGCTTTACCCGTTGCTGTGCACGATGATTGCGATAATTCTCGCGATTACATATGGTTTTACATAAAAGGAAAAATGGTTGATTATATTATCGATACCAAAACTCAATTAAAAGTTAGCGGCAACACATCAGCAACTTCTTTTGTCGAATACTGGCAATTCACAAGAAAAGAAAACAATTGGGTTTTAAATAAAATTTTACAAAAAAACGAATCAGATCAAATTCCGTTTACCGAATAAACGTTGGCATCATAATGATTCGCAACAGCCAATAAAAAGACGATTGCTTCCGCAATCGTCTTTTTCAGTTATATTCGCCTTCGGCGAGTGATATTGCTTCGCAGTGATATTCGGCTAACACCGAGTGATATTGGGCTTCGCCCAGTTTTATGGCGAAAATTGGGACGCTCTTTGGGATTGTCTCAGATATTTATTTGATGATGAAAAATATATTGTTGAAGTGCACAATTTGAATTCATTAGATAAAAAGTTGAAAGAAGAATGCAAACTGATGTTAGAAGTTTTTGATGACGTGCATAACGAAACTCCAAATTTTGAGTATAAAATCATATCATAAAATTTGCTTATCAAATGTTGCGAGGGTTCAAATCCCTACACCAAAAAAATTTTACATCTTTTTTGTAGTCACTTCACATAAAAAGATCCCGATCAGTAAGGTTAAAAAATATCGTTGGTTTGATTTGGTTAGATGCAAAGATGATAGCGGCATCTAAATGGTTCGTAACAGCCAAAAATCCTCGTTCGCAAGAACGGGGATTTTTACTTTTTCGCTCTTTATTCTGTCCGAAATTCTTGACAAGTTTCGTGGAATCCGTCAATGACAGAATATGACTTAAATTTATATGAGAGTGAATTCAAACGACCGAAACTATTTAAATAAAAACACTGCGTTAAGGCACCCTCTACGAAGAAGTGTGCTTCAGTTACACTTTTCCATAGCATCCCCTTCTATTTACTCAATTTCCGGTGAATAAAGTGTTAATTTTTTTGCCTTTCCCCTTTGCATAAAAAATTTTTTATGTTATACTGTAACTAATAAAGAAAATTTCAGGTAGGTGAAGCAAATTGAAAGAATTGTGGGCGAAGATTCGGGAGGCATTGGTTTCGGCACTGCCGATTACTCTTATCGTTTATCTCGTCGCTCTACTTCCCGGCTTTTCCTTCAATCGTTGGGAGATGATTAGCTTTACGGTGGGCGCCGTACTGCTGATTCTGGGTATTGGTTTTTTCAATCTCGGAGCCGATATTGCTATGACCCCAATGGGTATACATGTAGGAGCAGGTCTTTCGCGACAAAAAGTAATCAGCCTATTGTTGGCGGTTTGTTTCGTGCTTGGTATGCTTATTACTATAGCAGAGCCCGATTTACAGGTTCTTGCCAATCAGGTAAGCTCTGTTATGAACGGAAAACTTTTAATATACGCGGTAGGCTTTGGCGTTGGCGCGTTTTTGATAATTGCTATTTTACGAATCGTATTTAATAGACGTCTTTCCAATATTTTAATGCTTTTTTATATGCTTTTGTTTGCTTTGGCATTAATATTATCGACAAACGGAAATATCGACCTTCTTCCTATGGCGTTCGACTCGGGCGGTGTTACCACAGGTCCCATTACTGTTCCCTTTATTATGGCATTGGGTGTGGGTATATCCAGTGTTTTGGGTAACCGACGCAGCCAAGAGAACAGCTTCGGTCTTGTAGCTCTTTGCTCAATAGGTCCGATTCTCGCTGTGCTTATGCTTGGAATATTTGCTCGGAATGATTTAAGTTATACCGTAAACTATGGCTCAGTGGATACAGATATAATAGGCGCATATCTTGAAAATGCTACCCATGTAGCTAAAGAGGTCGCCGTCGCTTTAGGTCTTATTGTAGCCTTCTTTTTGCTGTGCCAGATTTTCTTCTTAAAACTTCAGAAAAGGCAACTGCTGAAAATAGGAGTAGGCGTTGTATTCACATATATGGGCCTCATTCTGTTTTTAACAGGTGTTAATGTAGGCTATATGCCCATTGGCTATAAAATGGGTCTGCAGATGTCATCGCTACACCCCGCACTGCTTATAACACTTAGTCTTATAATGGGTGTTTTGGTTGTTATGGCAGAACCCGCAATACATGTGCTCAATGCTCAGGTAGAGGACATAACCGGCGGCTATATCAGCAAAAAATCAATGATGATAGGTCTGTGTGCGGGTGTGGGCGCCGCTATTGCCCTTAGTGTGATACGTATTATTTTCGACTTTTCCTTAGTGTATTATATTATACCCGGTTATTTTATTTCATTGGCGCTATCCTTATTTGTTCCACCCGTTTATACCGCAATTGCATTTGACTCGGGCGGTGTGGCAAGCGGCCCTATGACTTCGGGATTTATTCTACCATTTGCAATCGGCGTGTGTGTAGCATTGCAGGGCAAAGCCGCAGTGCTACGGGACGGCTTTGGTGTAGTGGCATTGGTTGCTATGGCACCCCTTATAACAATTCAGTTATTGGGCTTTAAGGCCATTGTGTCCAATAAGATTAAGGAAAGACGCGCAATGAAGCGAATCCTTCAGGCAGATGATGAGCATATCATCAATTTCATGTAAGGAGATAGATCTATGGCTAATATAATTAATGAATCGGCTATTAAAAAACTAAAGCTGGTAATCACCGTAGTAGACCGTGCTAAAGCAGAGTTCTATCTGGATGTGTTCAGCCAGTTTGAAGTGAATTTCCAAATGGTAACAGGCGGTAAGGGTACTGCCCATTCTGATATAATTGAGATGCTGGGGCTTAATATCCACAAGGCGGTTATTATGAGTGTTGTGCGTGAAGACATGGTAGGTCCGATTATGAAGTGTCTTGAAGATAAATTTGAAACCATACGAAACGGTAAGGGTATTGCTATTGCTGTACCGCTGACAGGGGTTATCGGTGTTAATATGTATCAATTTCTGAGCAATAACAAACAGGGCAGGGAGGTTTAAGTATGACTACAAATAATCATGAAGTAATTTTTGCTATCGTTAACGCAGGCTATGCAGAGGATGCTATGTATGTAGCCCGTGAGGAAGGTGCGCGCGGCGGTACAATTATAAACGGACGCGGTGTTGCCAGAGAAAGCGAGGCAACCTTTTTCGGAATCACCATTCATGCTGATAAAGAGATACTTATGATGGTGGTTGAAAAGGATATTCGCGATCAGGTGCTCCATGCGTTGTATAAAAGAATGGGTATGCAGCAGAAGGCTCAAGGTATTGTATTTTCCCTGCCTGTTTCGGACGTAGCAGGTCTTGCAGCGGCACCTGAAAATTCTGAAAATACAAAAGTATAAATTCAAAATCTTGCACCAAAAACTTAAAAGCAATAATATATGAAAATGAGCCCACTGCACAGTGGGCTCATTTTTTACATATCCTCTTTTCCGAAACGGCTGATCCATTCGGCCGCAAGCTCGGGCCATACTTTTGAATAGGCGTTTACCTGTCTTAGTCCGCCACCGTGGCCGCCCTCCTGGAAAACGTGCAGTTCACAGGGAATGTTGTTATCCCACATCGCATTTGCCAGAACTATCGAGTTGCCCTTGGGCACCAGACCGTCGTGAGCGCAGTGAAAAGTAAAACAGGGGCAGGTATCCTTATCCACCCTTTTTTCAATAGAGAATTCCTCCCGTTTTTCGTAATCCTCACCGAGTAAACACTCAAAAGAGCCTGCGTGCATTATATTCTCATCGGTCGAGATTACAGGATAGCAAAGCACAGCGCCGTTTGGTTTATGACCCATTTTATCTATTTCATCATTATATATATTGCAGATATCGGGGAAGGTGGCGGTCATACCGCACAAATGTCCTCCTGCCGAAAAGCCTAATGTAAACACACGCTCGGGATTAATATTAAGTTCTTCAGCTTTATATCTTAAAATCTTTATGGCACGCTGAGCATCAAGCAAAGGCGCGGGATAGCGATAGGGCTCTACACGATAATTCACCACCGCCGCATGAAAGCCTTTTCCGTTAAAAAATTCCGCTACCGGTTTGCCCTCATTAATATTAGAGCGAAAAGAATAACCTCCTCCCGGGAAAATTACAACAACGGGTGCCGGTTCTTTTGTTTCTGCACAGTAAAACTCAATGGTGTTAATTCCATTGTTCTGTTCATTTTTTATTCCTTCATTGTATAAGGGAAATTCCTTATCCCAAATTTTAAAAATTTGCATTTTTACCGCCTCCGCAATTATATTACTATGCTTTTTGAGTTTTTTCAATAGTTTTTGCATTTTTAAAATAATTTTGTCCACAATAAAATCGGAGGTAATTTTTATGAAAAGAAATTTTTCCCTATTTTGTGTTTTAACACTTATTCTTTCAACATCAGTTTTTTTTGCAGGATGTATGGCTAAGAATGAAGCCCAAGTTTACTACCTTAATTTTAAGCCTGAATCCGCCAAGGTGTACGAAGAAATTGCCAAGGCGTATGAAGAAGAAACAGGTATACGCCTAAAGGTTGTTACAGCTGCGGCGGGAACCTATGAGCAGACCTTAAAAAGCGAAATAGCCAAAAAGGACGCTCCCACCATTTTTCAGGTGAACGGACCTATCGGCTTTAACGAATGGCGCGATTATTGTATGGACCTAAAAAACACCCGCCTTTATTCGATTTTAAGCGATAAAAGCCTTGCCATAACCGAGGGGGACGGCGTGTATGCAATACCCTATGTGGTTGAGGGGTATGGAATTATCTATAATTCCGAAATTCTTGACAGGTATTTCACGCTCGATAACCGCCAGAAAAAGGTTAATTCCGCCGACGAAATTGATTCCTTCAGTCAACTTAAAACCGTTGTTGAGGATATGACGGCGCATAAAGGAGAACTAGGTATTCAGGGCGTTTTCGGCTCGACTTCCCTTTCAAGTGGCGAGGACTGGCGTTGGCAAACCCACCTTATGAACATCCCGCTTTATCATGAATTTAATGAAAATAAAAACTATTCCGACCCGACTTTAGCAGGGCTTAACACCACCGACATTACCTTTAAGTACTCGCAAAACTATAAAAATATTTTTGACCTTTATATCAACAATTCCGCAACTGATAAAGGGCTTTTAGGCTCAAAATCGGTTGCCGATTCGATGGCTGAATTTGCAATGGGACAGGTTGCAATGATTCAGAACGGTAACTGGGCGTGGTCGCAGATTTCGGAGGTACAGGGTAACACCGTTAAAGCTGAAAATATTAAGTTTTTACCCATTTATACCGGTACCGACGATGAGGACGAGCAGGGGCTGTGCGTTGGCACCGAAAACTACCTTGCAATAAACTCAAAGGCATCGCCCGAACAGCAGCAAGCAGCAGCAGATTTTCTTGCATGGCTCTTTACAAGTGAAAAGGGCAAAAGCTATGTTACAAACAATCTGGGCTTTTTAACACCCTTTAACACCTTTTCTGAGGATGAGCAGCCCAATGACCCGTTAGCACGTGAACTTATCCGCTATATGAACAGCGACAAGGTAACCTCTATCCCCTGGATATTTACAAGCTTCCCGAGCGAAAACTTTAAGTCTGAACTCGGTAACCTACTGCTCGGCTATGCTCAAGGGTCTAAAACCTTTGACGAGGTTAAAAACGGAACAATAGATTTGTGGAAGAGGGAAAGGTAAATGCGAAATCCCTTAAAAAGACAGTTTCCGATATTTGTCGGTCCCACACTTGTAGCCTTTTTAATTTCCTTTGCAGTTCCCTTTTTTATGGGACTATATCTATCCTTTACCGATTTTACAACCGTTTCGGACGCTGTGTTTGTAGGGCTTTCAAACTATAAAACCGCATTTACCGATTCTTCGGGCTTTATAAATTCTCTGTGGTTTACCGTACGCTTTACGGTCATTTCGGTTATATCAATTAACATCTTCGCCTTTGCTCTGGCGCTCGCGCTCACCCGAAAAATATGGGGACGCAACTTTTTCAGAACAATATTTTTTATGCCCAATCTCATAGGCGGAATAGTGCTCGGTTATATTTGGCAGTTAATCTTTAACGGAATTCTTCTGCCTTTTTCCCAAACACTGACTTCAAGTGCGACCTACGGCTTCTGGGGGCTTGTGGTGCTGATGAACTGGCAGATGATAGGCTATATGATGGTAATTTATATTGCGGGGCTTTCAAATATCCCTAGTTCTATTATTGAAGCTGCAAAGGTTGACGGCGCAGGGTATTTCCGCACACTCTTTTCGGTAATTCTGCCGAACGTAATGCCCTCTATTACAATCTGCCTATTTCTAACCCTCACAAATTCCTTTAAGCTGTTTGACCAGAACCTAGCACTGACAGCGGGCGCACCCGCAAATGAGACTTCGATGCTTGCCCTCGATATTTACAAAACCTTTTACGGCAGAAGCGGTTATGAGGGCGTAGGTCAGGCAAAGGCTGTTATTTTCTCGCTTATAGTCGGAGGGATTGCCTTATTACAATTGTATTTAACTCGCCGAAAGGAGCAGGAATATTAATGAGACTTAAGGGCAATATCGGGAAGGCTGTGCTGAGTTTTGTTTTAATGTTACTCTCAGCCGCCTTTATTTTCCCGATTTTTGTTGTATTAATCAACTCCTTTAAAACCAAATTTTCAATTAACCTCTCCCCCTTTTCCTTGCCCGACTCTACAACCTTTGCAGGAATAGAAAATTATATAAACGGCCTTACCGACACGGGTTTTCTCTCGGCTTTCGGTTATTCACTCTTTATCACGGTAGCGTCGGTAGCGCTTATAGTCGTATGTACCGCTATGACGGCGTGGTATTTAGTCAGAATTAAAAATAAATTTACCGATTTTCTTTATCTTTTCTTCGTTTTTTCAATGATCATCCCCTTTCAGATGGTTATGTTTACAATGTCAAAAACGGCAAACACTCTGGGTCTTGATAATCCCATAGGCATAGTGCTTATATATTTGGGCTTCGGCTCAGGGCTTAGCGTATTTATGTTTACAGGTTTTATAAAAGGGGTGCCAAAAAGTATTGAGGAAGCCGCCACTATTGACGGTTGTACCCCGCTTAAAACCTTTTTTCTTGTAGTCTTCCCTGTGCTTAAGCCCACCTCTGTTACGGTGGCAATTCTCAACGCTATGTGGATTTGGAACGACTATCTGCTGCCATACCTCGTTATCGGCAGTGATTACAGAACAATTCCTGTGGCAATTCAGTATCTGAAGGGCGGCTACGGCTCGGTTGATATGGGTGCTATGATGGCGGTATTAATCCTCGCCGTCATCCCCGTTATAATATTTTACCTTTTCTGCCAACGCTATATTATAAAGGGCGTTGCGGCAGGCGCTGTAAAGGGATAAAAAGGCGGTATTATACCGCCTTTTTTATATTGACTAATACCTGTCAGAGTGATAAAATATACTCAGAAAATCAACTGGAAGGTGAATTTTATGAAAATGACAAAGAAAGTTATTGACAGCCATTGGCATTTATACCCTTGGTACGATGAAAACGGCGAGGATTTTTACACAATTATCGATCGTTATCAGAAAAATCTCGGCTTAGATGCGCTTAACATTTGCTCAATACCGACCTATAATGATTACGGTCCCGCGCAGAACGTTTTAGCCGCACTTTATAAATTACATAACCCTACCGCCTATGCTTACGGCGGCTTGGTTTACACCGATAAGCCCGTAAAGTTCCCTCAGCCCGAGGGCTTTGATATGCTCACGCAGTATAACGAGCTTATGGAGATAGGCTTTGACGGTATTAAAATGCTTGAAACCAAGCCTGCAGAGCAAAAAGCATATCAGGTGAAAATCAATGACGATTATTTCGGCGAGTTTTTTGCCGCATGTGAGAAGAACGGTACCCATATGATTTGGCACGTTGCCGACCCCGACACCTTCTGGGATATAAATAAAATTCCCGAGCGTTTTATCGAGCGCGGTTGGTTCTATGGCGACGGTACATATATGTCACTTGAAGAAATGTACGGTCAGGTATATGACATTTTAGAACGCCACCCGAAATTAAAGGTTACCTTTGCTCATTTCTTCTTTTTATCCGAGCACCCCGAAAAGCTCGAAGAACTATTTGCAAAATATGAAAATGCCAGCATAGATATAGTGCCCGGCGGAGAAATGTACGCCGCTTTCAGAGAAAACTTTGATTTCTACAAGGGCTTTTTCGAAAAATATTCCGACCGCATCTTCTTCGGTACCGATGCTTCCTTTACCGAAAATGACCTTTATGACCACTACACAAACATTGTAACTCAGGTGTATAACTTCTTAGCCACCGATAAGGATATTGAAATTTACGGGGAGAAATGCAAGGCTATTCAGGTATCAGAGGAAGCCACCGACAATATTCTTTATAAAAACTTTGAGCGAGTTGCAGGCAGCACTCCAAAAGCAGTCAATAAAAAGGCTCTTAAAAAGTATGTAGAAAAATATAAGCCCTACTTTACCGATAAAAAAATTCTCGAATTAATTGAGAACGCAGTTAAGGATTTCTAAAAACAAAAACACCCGAAAGAAAATTCTTTCGGGTGTTTAATTTTTGATTAGCCGTTAATGTTATAATCCTCACTAAGCTTATTCATAGCCTTGCAAAGCTTATGTATATAAATAAATGGACCAACACCTATAAGGCTTCCGAGGACTGCCCAACCCCAATAGGAGTTTACAGAGAAGCTATAATTAATATTTCTTCTCTTAAGCTCGGTACCGATACGGTTAGAAATCCTGTGATACCAAACGATACCACCAATACCAACGGTTATCGGAGCGATAATAAATGATAACAAGCAGAAATGCATTGTTTTCTTGCCGTCGTATTTGGATGCGATAATATTAATATCGCTTGAAATAGAGGAAAATGCCACCAATGAATAAATTCCAAAGGTAATTAAGGATAAAAGAATGATTTTAAGCAATCCTCTTTTAGTCTTTAACTTTAAAGCAGGCTCTGACATAAAAAATCCTCCTCAATACTATTTAATTTTTAAACAAGTTTCTCAGGGTCAACAACATATTTGCCCATAGCGATTTTTACCAAATCAATAAGAGCGAGAATTCCGCCGATACCACAAAGCAGGGACATTACAATCTTAAATATACCTTTTTTTGTTTCACCCATCATAAAGTTATGAATGCCTAAGCCGCCAAGGAACAGGCACACTAAAATCATAACTATCTTATCCTGACCGCCAAGATTGCCTGCAGCCTTCTTTAAAGCCACACCGCAGTTAAGGCAGTACTCCGCATTAGGTGCAATTTCTTTGCCGCAGTTGTTGCAAAAGGCAGTGCCCTCTCCTGCTTTAACACCGCACTTTACACAGATAGCCTGATTTTCATTCATAGCTTCGCCACAATTTTTACAAAACATAATAAAAGTCTCCTCTCATTTTTAGTTTATTAAATTGTAACATATTCGGCAAAAAAAGTCAATAAACGACACGCGTTTTAGCCGTTTTCTACAAGAAATTAATCCCCCAATTAGTTAAGAAGCCAATTAATAAAACTACATATAACAGTATATTAAGTTTTTTATTCTTAAATAGCTTTCCATCAAAGATAAAACATAAATATAATAAAGGCACCGCAGGAAACATTATATGATAAGAAAATGCCGCCGCAAAGTCAAATTTCAAGGCGCTGAGCATCGCCCTTGTCATTCCACAACCCAAACAGCGCACACCTGTAAGTGTAAGAATGGGGCAATTTATTCGTGTTATAAAACAAAATGCACAGAAAAGCAATATTATTCCTGTTATCAGCAGTTTTTTAGTAATATTTTTGATTTTAGGCATTTTCTCACCCCTTTTTCACATTATACCACATTTTAAAAATCCCGCCAAGGCGGGATTTTTTGTTATTTATTCCTTACTAAAATTGTGTCCTTTTTACGAGCGCTCTCTCTGCCTTCGGGGGATATTTCTCCCGCCTTTAATAGCGATACCTTTGTAAGATACGGACCTATAAGCTCGTAAACGAGCACCGAGAAAAGCGTAATATTTGCAACTATTGCACCCTCAGCGCCTAAGGTTTCGGCTTTAATTGCCATACCGAGCGCCACACCTGCCTGTGGGAAGAGAGTTATGCCTAAATATTTTATAATGTTGCTATCGCACTTTACTGCTCTCGCACTGAGTGACGCACCGAAATATTTACCAAGGCAACGGAACATTATGTAAACCACACCTATTATAACTATAACCGCATCGCTGAATACAGAGAGCTCTAATTCGCTACCGCTTATAACAAAGAACAGAACGAACAGCGGCGCTGTCCAACGGTCAAGTCTGTCCATAAGCTCTTCGGAAAAATCGCAGACGTTGCAAAATACCGTACCGAGCATCATACAGGTAAGCAGTGAAGAAAATGCGATATGTACGCCGAAGATGTTGAATTTAAGCATAGAAAGCGCAACGGTTAAAAAGACAAATGCTACCGACATTGAAAGACGCTTTGAGCGTGAATGGAAGAATCGCTCGCACCAGTTGAAAACAAAGCCCATTAAGGTACCAAGCCCTAAGGATAAAACAACCTCTAATATAGGCTCAACAATTACCGAGAGTATATTTACGTGCCCTGAAATGAGCGCCTTTGCCACACCGAAGGATACTGCAAAGAGAACAAGTCCAACAGCGTCATCAAGGGCTACTATGGGAAGCAGAATATCGGTAACGGGGCCCTTTGATTTATACTGTTTAACTACCATAAGTGTTGCCGCAGGGGCGGTGGCAGACGCCACAGCGCCGAGAATTATAGCGCTCGGGAGAGGCAGCTTATCGGGGATTATAAAGTGAAGGCCTATAAGCGCCGCATCAACAAGTATTGTTGTGAAAACCGCCTGAATAATACCGATAACGGTTGCCTGACGGCCTGTCTTTTTAAGCTGAGCTAAACGGAACTCGTTACCGATTAAGAAGGCTATAAAGCCGAGTGCTACGTCGGATAAAAGCGAGTAGGTCTTTATATTATCCATACTAACAAAGCCAAGACCCTCAATACCAAATGAACCAAGGAAATAAGGCCCTATTAAAATACCCGCCACAAGATACGCCGTAACTGCGGGAAGTGATACTTTTTTAGCAAGACGGGAAAGCATCAGTCCTGCAAGCAGGGCTACTGAAAGACTTAATAATACATACATTTATAATCCACCCCTAAAAAACAAAAACTGTAGTCCATTATACTTCCGCAACACATAAAATACAAGCACTTTTTTAGGAAAAATTTAGCTATTTTATGTTATTTGTAAGATTTTTAAGCTTATGCGTAATTTCTGTTAGATTTTGAGTGATTTTTTCAAGTTCGTAGGCCGCTTCATTATTGGAAAAGCCTTGCTGCAAATCATTTTTCATTAAAAACTCCAAACTAAACCCAAATTCCTTTAATATGCAGTCTTGCTACTTTGTCAGGTGCTTTGTTGAAATTCTCTTAATTTCGTGATATGCATAGCTTGAACGATTGATACCAATTTTATCTGCAAAGCTCTCTTGAGTTAATTTGTTTTTCTTTTTCAGATAACGCAAATTTTTGCATAAAATTTCCTGCATACAATTCTCTCCAAAATAAAAAAGTGCGCAGCCGAAGCCACGCACTAAAAACACTGCCTTGCTTTAAAAATATTCGTCTGTGTAGCAAGATTATTTTACCACACGCATTTCATTTTGTAAACAAATTAATTTTACTTTTCGCCTATTCCCTTTCCTCTTTGCCCTAGATAAGAAATGAGCTCCTCTTTGTGAGGAGCTCATTTCTTATCTTTGTACTCTTCCTGAGCCGTCGCCGCCGGCTAACTTTTCAACCTCAGCTACACCTACACGGTTGTAGTCGCCCTCAATAGAATGCTTGAGAGCGGAAGCCGCAACTGCAAATTCGATAGCCTCCTGAGTGCTCTTACCGCTAAGTATAGCATAGATAAGTCCGCCGCCGAAGCTGTCGCCTCCACCTACACGGTCAACAATGTGGAGATGGTAGGATTTTGAGAAGCAGTAGTTTTCACCATCGTAAAGCATACCTGCCCAGTCGTTATCACTGGCAGAAATTGAAGAACGAAGGGTAATTGCAACCTTCTCGAAGCCAAACTTATCGGCTAACTGCTTAGCAACGCTCTTATATCCCTCGTGGTTGAGTTTACCGCCGTAAATATCGGTGCCCTCAGCCTCAATGCCGAATACATCCTTAGCGTCCTCTTCGTTCGAGATGCAAACGTCAACGTATTTACACAACTCTGTCATAGCCGCACGAGCCTCATCTCGTGTCCAGAGCTTGCCTCTGTAGTTCAGGTCGCAAGAAATTTTTACGCCGCGCTTTTTAGCCGCTACACAAGCCTCTTTACAAATTTCAACGAGGTTAGCACCGAGCGCTGGGGTGATACCTGTAAAGTGGAACCAGTCGGCACCCTCAAAAATATCGTCCCAGTTAAAGTCAGAGGGAGAAGCCATTTGAATAGCAGAATATGCACGATCATAAATACAAACCGAGCCACGCTGTGAAGCGCCCTTTTCGAGATAGTAGATACCCACTCTCTCGCCGCCTCGAACAACCTTAGAGGTGTCTACACCGAAAGCGCGAAGCGAGTTAACTGCCGCCTGACCGATAGCGTGTTTGGGCAGCTTTGTTACATAAACGCTCTCCATACCGTAGTTAGCGAGGGAAACTGCAACATTTGCCTCTCCGCCGCCGAAGGTTGCTTGCATCTGGTCATTCTGGAAAAATCTGTAGTAGCCATTAGGGGCCAGTCTTAACATTAATTCACCGAAAGTAACAATTTTAGCCATTGTTTCTTGCCTCCTTAACAATTTTCACCGATTCTTTGCAGAGTTCGATTATTTTATCCCACTCGCCGTTATCGATTAAATCTGCGGTTACCATGTAAGAGCCGCCGCAGGCACAGATAACAGGGCAGGAAATATATTCTTTAAGGTTTTTAAGTGAAACGCCGCCTGTGGGCATAACCTTGAACATCGGGAACGGAGCCGCCATAGCCTTGATTTTTTGGAGACCGCCTGATTGCTCAGCAGGGAAGAATTTTAAAACCTGTAATCCAAGTTTAAATGCGGCATGATAATCTGTAGGTGTGGTGCAACCGGGATAAATCGGCATACCAACCTCTTGACAGTACTTAACAATTTCAATATCAAGTCCCGGTGTTACTACAAATTTAGCACCCGCAGCCTTCGCCTTATCCACCTGCTCGGTGGTCATAACCGTACCTGCGCCTACAAGCATATCGGGGCAGGTTTCGCTCATAATTTTAATCGCCTTATCAGCCCCTGCAGCACGGAAGGTTACCTCTGCTACAGGAAGTCCACCTTCACACAGCGCTTTTGCGAGTGGCGCTGCATCACGTTCGGGGTTGTTAAGCTTAATTACCGGAACAACACCGATTTCACTAATAATTTTATTTGTATCCATTTATATCTCCTCCAAAGATAGATTATACTGTTTTTAAACACCTGAATATGCCGAGAAGCCACCATCTATAGGTAAAACCACGCCTGTTATAAAGCTTGCGGCATCATTATTTACAAGGAACAAAAGTCCGCCCTCTAATTCTTCGCTCTCGCCAAAGCGTCCCATAGGTGTTGCAGCTAAAATCTTGCCTGTACGTGCTGAGGGGGTGCCGTCCTCATTGAAAAGAAGCTTGGCATTCTGCTTGGTTGAGAAAAATCCCGGGGCTATAGCATTTACACGAATTCCAACCTTACTAAAATGAACGGCTAGCCACTGTGTAAAGTTGGAAATTGCCGCCTTCGCGCCCGAATAAGCAGGAATTTTGGTAAGGGGCGTGTAGGCATTCATTGATGATATATTAATAATATTGCAGCCCTGCCTTCCCACCATTTGCTTAGCGAAGCTTTGTGTGGGGATAAGTGTACCTAAGAAATTAAGGTTGAAAACAAAGCCCACACCTGCGGCATCTAAATCGAAAAAGCTCTTTGTATCGGCATCAATGTCGCCGAGCTCAAAATATTCCTTATCGGTTGTGGCTTTAGGGTTGTTACCCCCCGCACCGTTAATAAGGATATCACAGGGACCTAAATCCTTTAAAATCCTGTCGGCAACCTCGTGGCAAACCGCCTTTTCGAGTACGTTACAGCCGTAAGCCTTTGCGATACCGCCTTCATCTACGATTTCTTTCGCAAAAACATTGGCGGCTTCTTCGTTTAAATCGAGAAGCGCTACCTTAGCGCCCGCTCTGGCGAGTATTTTTGCAAAGTTACTGCAGAGCACTCCGCCAGCCCCTGTTACGACGGCAACCTTGCCTGTTAAATCAGTATTAAGCACATTCTTTTGCATCTTTATTCTCCTTTATCAAATTTCTCGAGGCTATCCCAAACGCCTAACATATACATAATGCCAAGTGCTCGGTCATAAAGTCCATAACCCGGGCGTACATTTCCCGGTTTTTCATCCCAAAGGTGTCGGCCGTGGTCAGGGCGGATATATCCCTTATAACCACAATCGTGATATGCCTTCAGAATATCTAAAATACCGGTGTCTCCATCGCAATCACGATGACTCGCTTCCGAGAAGTCCCCGTTTTCAAAATGCTTTACGTTTCGTATATGAGCAAAGGCTATTCTGTCGCAATGCTTTCTTACAATATCTGACACGTTGTTATTCGGATCGGCATTAAGGCTGCCGGAACACAGTGTTAAGCAGTTATACTCATCATCAACCATTTTTAAAAATCTGTTGATATTCTCTTCATTAATAAGCAGTCTTGGAAGACCGAATATATCCCAAGGTGGGTCATCCATATGAATAGCCATTTTTATATCACATTCCCGACAGGTCGGCATAATGGCTTCCAAGAAATATTTGAGGTTCTCCCATAATTTTTCGTGGTCAACGCCCTCGTATAATTTAAAAAGCTCATCAAGCTTTGCCATACGCTCAGGCTCCCAACCGGGAAAAGACATATTGTATTTCTCGGTGAAATCGAGAATGTACTTTGCCATAGCGTTATAATCATCCTGAATCATATTCTTCTGATAGAAAAGAGCGGTAGAGCCGTCCCCTACAGGATGGAACAAATCACTTCTTGTCCAGTCAAATATCGGCATAAAATTATAGCAAATTACCTTTACTCCGAACTTTGAAAGGTTGCGGATGGTGGTTTTATAGTTTTCGATATAAGCGTCCCGTGAAGGCAGACCTATCTTAATATCGTCGTGAACGTTAACCGATTCTACAACGTCCATATTAAAGCCGTATTCATCCAGCTGACGCTTTACTTCAGCAATCTCATCCTCTTCCCAGATTTCCCCGGGCATTTTATGGTGAAGCGCCCAAACTATACCCTCGACTCCGGGTATTTGCTTAATGTCTGATAATTTGATACGGTCATTACCCTCGCCGTACCAGCGAAATGTCATCTTCATATTATTCCTCCGATTATCATTAAATACAGTATAACACACCGTATTTATAATTTCAATAAACTAAATTGCGGATTCTCTATATTCTTTAGGTGTCTTTCCCACCTTTGCCTTGAACATTTTTGAAAAGTAATGAACATCAAGAATTCCACAATGCTGAGCAACGGTTTGTATCTGCAGATTTGTAGTTCTCAGCAGATTTTTTGCAAAATCGATACGCTTTTCGGTTACGAATTGTATAAAGGACTTGCCCGTTTCCTTTTTAAATAGGGTTGAAAAATAGCTTTCGCTCACGCCGTTCATTCCCGCTATTCGCCTGAGTGTTAAATCGGCGGTAAGGTCGGCATCAACACAGGCTATCGCCCTTTCAACAAGTGGAGAATAGTGGCGCATTGATTTTCGCCTTACGAGTGTGCAGTATCCATCAAACATTTCACCCATAAATTTGGTCGCTGCCGAAACGCTGGGTAAAATCTCTATTTTCTTAGCATAGTCGGACGATAGCGAGTCGATATATATCGGGTGCACCCCACCCTTCTCTGCCGCTTTTCTGAGTAAGGTATTGGTTATAATGCAATAATTTTTTATGTTTCTGAGCTGGTCGGTAAGGCGTCTTTCAAATGCCAACTGTGAAAAATTAGGCAACAGAATTTCTGCCTTATGGCTTTTTCCGTGGGCAACGGCATCAATAAGCTCATTTTCAAAATGATACCTCTGCTCCATCATCTTCATTTTCATAGCCGTATCTTCGGGGGCTCCCTCACTCTTAAAGGAAAAAATATGCTCATTAATGTTTTCATCCCTCATAACGTCGCATAAGGTATAGTTATCGCTTCCCCACATAAATTCACCTAAGGTGTCAAGCAGGGTGTTAAGATAGTTTTCACTCGAAACGGTAGGCACCTGACTTAAAGAAAACTCAAGCTGTTTTATAGCCCGCGGCTCAAAGCCCATGCTTTCCCCCAGCTCTAATATCATCTGCGGTGTAATATTCTGCGTGGTATACGGTCCGATAAACAGCACCGAGGGCTCCTCGGTATCGGGCAGTAATAAATAAATGTAGGTGCAAAAAAAGAAATTCTGAACCCTGTATATCTTCTTTGTCTCTAAATTGGGAAATAGGTCGCCAAGTGTTTTATTCTGTGGATTAATGCCTAATAGCGTCATAATGCCGATAGTATCAATTTCGGCTAAGTTTTCGGTATTTTTACTTACTACCTGAACGGGAATATGGTGCCTTTTAAGTAGCTGCTGCATAAAAAACAGCTCCGCATCGTAAAACAAAGCCCTTATCCCCCTTTTTTGTTACTGATGACAAATTTTACTGCCCTCTTTTTTAAAATTATAGTATATTTTCCAAATGTTTTCAACCACTTTTTAACGGTTAATATAAAAAATTTACAAAAACACCTAAAATTTTTTCTAACAAGGTTTTAATATATAATGTATAATATATCTGTACCGTTCCGACAAAGCGTAAAACGGAACAAAAAAATAAATGCTTACGCATTAAAGAGAGGATTGTTTTTATGAAAAAAACGGCAAAACTTGATGCCAACGGCCATCGCAAGTTTGGCATTCGAGACTCAATTGCTTATGCAGCCGGTGACTTGGGCTGTAACATGAGCTTCGCACTCAAAGGCACTATGTCTATTTTCTGGACACAGTTTATGGGTATGGACCTTTGGTACGCACTTCTCCTCATTGTAGTACAGGTATGGGATGCTATTAATGACCCGCTTATCGGCTCGATTATCGACGCTGACCGACGCAAGTACAAAAGAAATAAGTTTTTAGCTTATATTTGGGCAGGTTCTATCGGCCTTATCATTGGCGGCGCATGCTGCTTCCTCCCCTTCCCGAATGCACCTGTTTGGGCTAAGTTCATAATCTTTATCGCAGGCTATGTTGTTTGGGATGCCTTTTACACCGTAGCAAACGTTCCCTACGGTTCTCTGCTTTCCCTCATTTCCAATGACGTTAAGGACAGAGCCTCACTCTCTGCTTGGCGTTCAATCGGCTCTATCTTCGGCAATATGCTTCCGATGGTTATTCTTCCCTTCATTATTTACGACTCTGAAAATAACCTCATCGGAGAGCGCGTATTTATCGCCGCTTTAATTATGGGTATTCTCGGCTTCATCTGCTTCCAGTTTATGATTAGAAACACTGAAATCCGTGTTAATACCGAAATTACCGTTGGTGAAGAGGCTCCGAAGTTCAATGTGTTCAAGGCATTTGGCAACTTCATAAAGAACCGCCCCGCAGTTGGCGCTACCGTTGCTGCTATGGGCATGTTTATTGGTATGCAGGGTGCTACCACCGCTGTAACCGTTATCTTCCAGTCTTATTTCAAGAACGTTCAGATTTCGGGTATTGTTCAGCTCTTTGCTATGATTCCGATTGTTGTATTCACTCCTTTAGCCAGAAACGCTGTTGCTAAGTTCGGCAAAAAAGAGCTTGCTACCTTTGGCTCAATCGTTTCTATTATTGCAGGTCTCGGCCTTTTCATTATTCTACCCGAAAACACAGGTCTCGACCTTATCATCTATATCATTTGCCAGTTGTTCTTCTCGCTCGGTCTTGGTATTTACTCAACAGTTTCTTGGGCTATGATGGGTGACGCAATTGACTACAACGAGTGGAAGTTCGGCACACGTGAGGAAGGCACTGTTTATTCACTGCACTCCTTCTTCCGTAAGCTCGCTCAAGGCATTGGCCCCTCCATCGTGCTTGTTATAATGGTTGCTTTCGGTTACCTCGGTGAAAACAAGGGTAATCAGCTTTGGGAGGTTGCCGTGAATATGCGCTACATAGTTGCCGCAACATTCCTGTTCTCTGCTGTTCTTCAGTTCATCGGTCTCGGTGTTATCTACAACCTTGACAAGAAAACTCTCGCTAAGATGAACGCCGACCTTGGCAGAGATGAAGTTAGCGAACCCGTAGCAGAAACCGTAGAAGCATAAAAACGTTTTTTCACAGTGCCCGACCGACTAACAGTTCGGTTGGGCATTTTTTAAAAGTTTATTTACACTTTTGCTTTTTATATAATGTATAATTAGCCTATAAAAATAATGGAGGTAAATTTAATGAGAACTGTTTTAAACCTTAACAGCAAATGGGCATTTTCCAAACTTGCAGATGCAGTTCCGCAGGAAATTAACAATAAGTGGGATTTTGTAAATCTGCCGCACACCTGGAACGCTATCGACGGTATCGACGGTGATAATGACTATTATCGCGGCACCGCATACTATGCAAAAACCATAAATAAAGCCGACCTGCCCGAAACCGACAGATATTATCTCGAAATCAAGGGCGCTAACTCTTCAGCTACTGTTTATTTAAACGGCAAAGAATTAGCTACCCACCACGGCGGTTATTCGACCTGGAGGGTTGATCTAACTGACAGCCTTACAGTTTCAAACCTTATTGTAATTGCAGTGGATAACTCGGCAAACGAGACAGTTTATCCGCAGATGGCAGACTTTACTTTTTACGGTGGCTTATACCGTGACGTAAATCTTATCTGCGTAAATGAATCTCACTTTGATTTGGATTACTACGGTGCACCCGGACTTAAAATTACCCCTGCCGTAGAAGGCACAGATGCAAAGGTTGAAATCGAAGCCTATGTTACCAATTCCAAGATGGGACAGCAGCTTAAATATACTATTAAGGCCGCTTGTGGCTGTGTTGTAGCCGAAACCGTTACTGCCGACACAACCGTTACCTTGGATATTGCCGACGTTCACCTTTGGAACGGACGTAAAGACCCCTATCTTTACACCGCTACTATCGAGCTTATCGAAGACGGCAAGGTGCTTGATAACGTTTCTTCACGCTTCGGTTGCCGCACCTTTAAAATCGACCCCGATAACGGCTTTATCTTAAACGGCGAGGAATACGCTCTCCGCGGTGTATCACGTCATCAGGACCGTTGGGGCAAGGGTAACGCTCTATCCCACGATGACCACGAGGAAGATATTGAGCTTATCTGTGAGATGGGCGCTACTACCATCCGTCTTGCCCACTATCAGCATGACCAGTATTTCTATGATTTATGCGACGAGAAAGGTCTTGTTATCTGGGCTGAAATCCCCTACATTTCAAAGCATATGCCGACAGGCCGTAAAAATACAATAAGCCAGATGAAAGAGCTTATCGTTCAGAACTATAACCACCCGAGTATCGTTGTTTGGGGACTCTCAAACGAAATCGGTATCGGTGGCAGTGATGAAGATTTACTTGAAAACCACCGCATACTCAACGATATGTGTCACGAGATGGATAAAACCCGTCTTACCACTATTGCGGCAGTTTCAATGTGTAAGATAGACGACCCATACCTACAGATACCCGACGTTGTTTCCTACAACCACTATTTCGGTTGGTATGGCGGCGAAACCGCTATGAACGGACCTTGGTTTGATAATTTCCACAAAAAGCATCCGAACATTCCTATAGGCTGCTCTGAATACGGCTGCGAGGCGCTCAACTGGCACACCTCTAACCCGATGCAGGGCGACTACACCGAGGAATATCAGGCATACTACCACGAGGAGCTTATCAAGCAGTTCTTCTCCCGTAAATATATGTGGGCAACACACGTTTGGAATATGTTCGACTTCGGTGCAGATGCTCGAAACGAGGGCGGCGAGAATGGACAGAACCACAAAGGCCTTGTAACAATGGACCGCAAGTATAAAAAGGATTCCTTCTATGCCTACAAGGCGTGGCTCTCAGACGAGCCCTTTGTTCACCTTTGCGGCAAGCGCTATGTTGACCGCGTAGAAGACCTAACCAAAATTACGGTTTATTCAAATCAGCCCGAGGTTGAGCTTTTCGCTAACGGCGTATCACTCGGCAAGAAGACCGCCGAAGACCACTTCTTCTATTTCGAGGTGCCTAATAAGGACACAACCAAGCTTGTAGCAGTTGCAGGTGAATACCGTGACGAATCCGAAATCCGCAAGGTAGAAACCTTTAATGAGGAATACAGACTTAAAGAAAAGGGCGCAATTCTCAATTGGTTTGATATTGATGCTCCCGAAGGCTACCTTTCCCTTAACGATAAGATGAGTGATGTGATTTCCACCGTTCAGGGTAAGCTTATCTTTATGGGACTCGTAGGCAAGCTTATGGGCGGCAAAGGCAAGGACGGCAAAGAACCTAAAATGGAAGCCATGGGCTTTGAAATCAATTCTGATATGATGGCTATGATGGGCGGCTTCACCGTACTCAGACTCTTTACCCTTATGGGCGGTATGATGGATGTTAAGTTCACCAAGGAACAGCTACTCGATCTTAACGCAAAGCTTAACAAAATTAAAAGACCCAAAAAGAAATAATAACCTATCACTAGACCTCGCAAGGTGAATGCCTTGCGAGGTTTTTTGTTTGCGCATTATATTGTGGTTGACTGCATATAATATAAGTACAACCCACTATTTATGCGGTTTTTAAGACGTTTTATGCCGAAGCATCGCCCATTAATACGCATTTTTCGGCTTTTTGCCCAAACTGATTACCATAAATTTACATTTTTGCCGCCTATAAAAAGTTACAATTCTGTAATTTTTAGATTATTTTTAATTTTGTTGTGCATATTGCACAAATTAATACCCCTTCTTTCGTTTGACATTTCAACACTTGTTATATATAATGGTTTTGCTCGTGCGAAAATAGCTATTTTTAATAGCGAAATTAAAGGAGTTATTTAATGACAGAAAAAATCAAACACCTTGTTGCCAAGTTTTGTTCCGGCAGAATAAAGCAGATCGCCTTTATGGCGCTCACTCTTTTGGCAACACTACTTGTTCTCGGCTTTTCGGTCAATAAAGTTACAGTTAACGACGGTAGCAACGTTCAGACCATCTATTCTTTAAAATCACAGCCCGCCGATCTTTTAAAGCTTGCAACGCTCAGCTCCGAGAATTATCAGGTAACCGATGTTATTGAAAAGGGCAACAATATCAGTATTTCTTTAAAATACACCTTCCCTGTTTTTGTAACAATAGGAAACGACACAAAGCAGGTAAATATTTTAAAGGGCTCAACCGTTTCGGAGGCAATTTCGTCTGCAGAGCTCACCCTTGACGAACATGATACCGTAAATCTTTCTTTAGATACAGTAATTGAGGATACCGTTTACATTGATATTGTTGATATAAACTATGTAACAAACACAACCACTCAGCGTATACCCTATACATCTAAAACGGTTTATTCAAATAAAACTACGGGCAAAACCGTTACCACAAAAGGCAGTGAGGGCGAAAAACAGATTACGACCCTTACTAAATACGTAAACGGTAAGGCCGTTTCCACCGAAACCGTAAGCGAAACGGTTACAAAAGAGGCTGTGCATCAGGTTATCACGGTTGGCACTAAAAAACCCGCCGTTACAACCTCATCAAGTGTTAGCTGTATTTCACAGCTTACACCGTCTTCACCTATTGAGCTTGATAAAAACGGCAACCCCGTAACCTACAAGGAGCACAAAACCGTTCAGGCAACCGCTTATTACGAGCCAAACGGCAGAGGCGCTTCAGGAGTTTACTTAAAACCGGGTCATGTTGCTATCAATACAAATCTTTATCCATACGGCACTAAGTTTTATATTAAATCATCCGACGGAAGATATATTTACGGCTACGCTGTAGCCGCAGACACGGGCGGATTTGTATCAAGCAGACCCACTAACTTTGATCTGTTCTTCTCAAGTGAAGCCGAATGTGTTAAATTCGGCAGAAGAAACATTGAGGTATATGTATTATATTAAAAAAGAGTGTCTTTTAAAGACACTCTTTTTTTACATCTATGACCTGTTTTTGTATATCTCTATCGCTTTTTTCATAAATTCTTCGGTTACCGAAAAGTATTCTGCCAGACTGCAGATATCTCGGTAGCCCTTTTTTATAGCCTTTTCTAAATCGGCTTTGGGAATAAGGGTATCAACCGCCCATTTGTTAGCTCTGTTTTCATGTTTGGCGCGAAGATCGAGCGGTGAATATATATTATATGTACTGCCCGTCTCACAGTGCCCTAGCTCGTGCGCAAGACAAACGTGTTCAAGCGCCTGATTGCCAAGAACTAAGGGGTCTATTGCTATATAGTATCTACCGTCAAAATCCAGCACTGCCGAAAGATTTTTCGGCATAGGATAAAAATCGAGCGCTATGCCTTTATTTTCAGCTAAATTATAAAGCTTCTCCGTTTTCATTTTCTCGTTCCTTTATATACTGCGCGTACCGTTTAACCTCATTCCACATTTCATCGGTAACCACAGCATCACCGCCAAACAGAGCAACCTTAAGGCTCTGCTCATCTGCGACGGGGGTTTCCCCTCCCATTAAATATTCAACGCTGACACCGAAGTATTCTGAGATTTTTGAAAGAGTAGATGCGGAAAGAGATTTTATTCTGCCCATCTTATAATCCGAAAGCGACGCTCTGGGGATGCCGCATTCCTTACAAAGAGCAGTTACATTTATTTTGTTTTTTCGACACAGTTCGTCAATTCTAAAGTATGTTTCGGTCATACTACACACTCCTTTTTGTGCAATTATACAAATTACTAAAAATCGTAAGTTATCTGCTTGACAATTACGGAAATGCGTAATATAATGTAATTGTGCTACTGAATTCAGTAATTTTGTATCATGATAGTCAAATTATATTACAGATTTCAGTAATTGTCAAGTATTATTTTTCAGGAGTGAACACCAATGTACAAATGTCAGGACTGCGGTAAAGAATTTCCATTTCCGCGCAAAACCTTTGAAACCCATTCTTTACCAAATGCCCCCTATGAAGAAATACGACTGTGTCCGTTTTGCTATAGTCATAATTTTATTCGCTTAGAAGAAAATTACTGCCGTTACTGCGGAATAAAAATCAAAGGTGGCCAAGACTACTGCTCTGCTGCCTGCCGAAAAAAAGGCGAAGCAGCCTACGCGCGACAGGCAAGGCTTCAAGAACAATACCACCGAAATCCGCTTATTGTAGCGGTGAGAGAGGTCGATGAATACAACAAGGCTACAGGTAAACGGCTTTCTTACGGTGAATATTTTTCCGGAAGGAGATAAATACATAATGACAATCGACGAAAAAAAGATATACTTAAGCTCCTATAGAGTACAACAGTTAAAAATTGACAGAGTGCGTACGCTTATGTTCCAGAACCCCGACCGACGAGATAAATACAAAGGCACGCTTCACCGAGCCGAAAGACTGAGAAATAAGATTGAGGATGAAATAGAGGCGGTTGATGACGGAATACTCAGCGAAATATTATATGGCAAATATGTCTGCCGAAAAAGTCTTGAGGAAATTGCCGACCGCCTTTCCTACAGTAAAAGGCAGATAGAACGGCTACATATTAAAGCACTAGAAAATTTTAAGTTACTCTAATATGGTTCTTTACAAGAGCATTTTTTTAGGTTATAATTAAGAACAGATGTTCATAAAAGAGGTGAGGAAATGTGGGAAAGAATAATACTTCACTGCGACCTTAATAATTTTTTCGCATCGGTTACCCTGCTTGAAAACCAGACCCTTGCAAATCTACCTGTTGCTATTTGCGGCAGCAAGGCTGAGCGGCACGGTATAGTGTTGGCAAAAAACGAGATTGCAAAAAAATACGGCGTTAAAACTGCCGAGGCTATATGGCAGGCAAAGCAAAAATGCCACGACCTTATAACTCTTCCGCCAAATTATGAAAAATACGAACAATTTTCCCTTAACGCCCGAAAAATTTACGCAAAATACACCGATAAAATCGAGCCCTTCGGAATTGATGAGTGTTGGCTTGACGTTACGGGCAGCACAATGCTTTTCGGCTCAGGTGAAGAAATCGCCCACAAAATACGCCGAGAGATTAAAAAAACTTTGGGTATTACGGTATCGGTGGGAGTAAGCTTTAATAAGGTATTTGCAAAGCTCGGTAGCGATATGAAAAAACCAGATGCCGTAACGGTAATAGCACCCGATACATTTAAAGAGCAGATTTACTCTCTTCCTGCATCCGACCTGCTTTTTGCAGGACGCAAGACGGCCGAAAAACTAAACTCAATAGGCGTTTTTACAATTGGCGACTTAACCCTTATCAGTGATGAAACACTAAGCAGATTGCTCGGGAAAAACGGGCTTGAACTTAAAAATCACGCATTGGGACTTGATACTTCACCCGTTGCTGATATTAACGCTAAAACGGTACCTAAAAGCATCGGCAAAAGCATTACAGGCGCTCAGGATTTTAAAAACAACAATGAGGTGTGGCAGACACTTTTGGCGCTTAGCGAAGAAATCACAGAAAAGCTCAGACGAGAACAGTTATATGCAGGTGGAGTTCAGGTGCATATGCGAGACGCAAATTTAACTACTCGTGAGCCATGCCGCGCACTTAGAACCCCCACAGATATAGCACCGATTATAGCCGAGGTGGCTATGGATATTTTCAAGGAAAATTATTTTTGGGAAATTCCGCTCCGCAGTATAGGAGTCAGGGCAATTAATCTTAAAAAGGACAGCGGTGCAGAGCAGACCGATATGTTCTCCGATGCCGAGATTTCAGCAAAAAAGGAAAAAATTGAGGATAGTATACACTCTATCCGCGAAAAATACGGCAAAAATTCTTTAAAACGAGCAAGAACAATAAAGAATTAAATAACATACGGCTTGCTAAACCCATTCCATAGCCTAAATTAAACTTCGTTTAGTTTTAAGTGAATAAATTTATATGTAAAAAGGATTTACAAGATAATTCTATACGAATTATCTTCGCTCTTCAGGATGCCACTTGTTTTTGTTTAAATTTAATTAAAACATTAAACCACAACATTTAGGGCACCTTCCTCAAGGAAGGTGCCCTAATAATATTGGATAAGTTATTCAGCGTCAGATACAATCGACTCTTCAACTTTCTCAGTGATTTCTTTGCCCTCAGGAGTTTTGTTCTTTAAGAATACTGCAAATATTACTACACCTATAGTAATTACTCCAAATACAATACCAATAATTAATAATACGGTGCCTAACGAATTATCTTCTTCGTAAACGCTTGCTGTAGCGCCGTTATTATTCGGTTGGTTAGTTGCACTACTATTGTTGGCTGTATCATCGTTGTTGATTGCGCCGCCGCTATTAGTTGAGTTATCCGGGGTGAATGTAACATCATTATTGGTTGCAACACCGTTGTTGGTTGCACTACCGTTATTAGTTACACCGCCATTGTTAGTTGTGCCGCCATTATCAGTTGTGCCGCCATTATCAGTTGTGCCGATGTTATCAGTTGTGCCGATGTTATCAGTCGATCCTCCATTGTTGGTTACGACACCACCTGCGGTATAGCTTAGATCAGTACGGATTTTGGTAATGCCAAAATTCTTTTGGTTTTCTGCTAAGTTTTTAAAGAACGACTCATCTTCTTCGATTACTTTGATAGTGTTATTGGGAAGTTCGGACTCATACTTCATAAGTCCGTTGTTTTTCCAATCTTTAACAAACTCGGCAGTTTTGCTTCCCTTTGGAACAGTAACTTTGAATTCTTTTGTTGCATCATTAAATGTGTAGCACCAAACAAGTTCAACCTTATCCTCATACCAGTTACCCTTCATCATTTCATCATAAAGACCCATTTTGACAACTTTGCCTAACTTTACATCCGGGTTGCAGATAACAAACTCAATTGGGCCTTCATTTGTAACATGGGCAAATGCCCAAGTGGCGATGAGTTCAACAGTTTCCGGGATTACTACACTGTTATATTTCGAACCCATGAAAGCGTTTGTATGAATTTCCTTTATACCGTAAGATAATTTAATGTCGGTCAAAAAAGGGCACCTAAAAGTACCATAAGGAATCTTTTCAATGCCTCCGGGAACTGTAATTTCGGTAATCCCTGTACTGTGGAAAACTTCTGAACCTAGGATGGTAAGAGAATACGGAAGTTCTATTTTAATAATATTTGAGCAACCTTTGAATGCTTCGTGACCTATTTTTTCAATGCCTTCCGGTATGTACAGCTCTGTAATATCGGTATTGTTTTTGAATGAATATCCTGCAATTTCCGTAATAGGTTCGCCATCAATTTCTGCAGGAATTACAACCACGCCGCCGGGACCAACATAATCCTCGATTACGCCATCAAAGGCCATAAAGTCTGACTCCGGGCTTGGTTCAAGCGCAGATGCTGTTACATTGAAGGCGATAAGACAACAGGAAACTAATAATGACAGGCAAACCAATAATGATAATAGTTTTTTCATTTGATTTTCTTCCTTTTTATAATAAATGAATAATTTTTACGTTTAATATAGCATTTATTTAACAGTTTGTCAATATAACTTCAATCTGATTTTTGCTTTTAGGTGACCCGTAAAACTCAATACTCTCATCTTTAATTGTAATTGATAAAAAAAGATGTATCCGATCATAGCAGGATTCCACTTTGTTAATTTGCATACCTTTACTTTGGCATAATTTTGTTATTATTTTTCATATATCAACTTTTATTTTCCCTTATATTACTTGCCTTGTGTGCTTTGCCGCAAATATAATATGTATTTACCTCTACCCTTATTATATTTTTATTGTGTTTGCCAACCTCAACTTCAAATATATCAAAAAGTTTTTTATTCTGTACATAGCTAAAATTCTTTTGCGCACTGGCAAAGCCAGTGGGTGTCATACAAAGAAAAACCAAACGGTAATTCACTGCTTGGTTTTTCTATAGTTAAGATAACTCTCTAATATTAAAACCGCTGCAACGGCATCCACCATATCCTTTCGCTTTTTGCCGCGCGTATTGGTTACATTCAGAGCTTTATGTGCGAGTACCGTTGTGCAGCGCTCATCCCACATTTCTACCGCTACCCCGCATTTTTCGGCTAATTTGTTGGCTGTTTCAGTGCACTCCTCGGCCCTGAAACCGAGAGTACCGTCCATATTTTTAGGAAGGCCTACCACAATTAATTCGGCGCCGTATTCCTTTGCCGCCGCGCTTAGTTTTTCAAGAAGCCTAGTTTCGTTATGCTCGAAAACTACCCCCTTAGGAAAAGCAAAATTCTCGGTAGAATCACTTACAGCTACACCTGTACGCTTAAGTCCTAAATCAACCGCCATTATAATCATTTCTCGGCCTCCATCATAGTATCCATTCGGCTATTTTGGGGTAAATAGCCCTCCGGCAAGTGTGAAACGTCATTCATAAATTCTATCTTTGCTTTACCAGCATCCATAATAATCTTGGTAACGGCGGTATTCTCGCTCCAGGGCACTTCGTTTAAGCGCTCAACATCATCAAAAAGAATTTTGCAGATAAGAGTTCTGATAGCTGCGCCATGACTTGCCACCACGACCACTTTTCCCTCGTTTTCCGCGGAAATATTCAAAAACGCGTTCCATACGCGGGTGTAAAGCCCTCGCATACTCTCACCCTTTGGTGCACAAAAATCCTGTGGGTTATTCTGCCAGATACTTTCGTAATCAGCATACTCTGAGAATATTTCAGCAAATTTCATGCCCTCAAAATCGCCGCCGTATAGCTCAATTAATCCGTCGTTATCAATAATGTGAAGTCCCTTCTTGTCGGCTACAGCCGCCGCAGTTTTTCGGGCGCGTTTTAAGGGAGAGGAATAAACCTTATCAATATGTATGCTTTCAAACCTCTCCCCCAATTTTTTAAGCTGCTTTGTTCCCGCCTCGGTTATATCAAGGTCGATATGTCCCTGATAAATTTTAAGCGAGTTGCCCTCGGCCTCACAGTGTCGAACGAGATAAATAATTACCATAAAAAATCACCAATAATTATTATACCAATATACTTCCCTTTTTGCAAGTGTACCGATTTTAATGTTGTTTTATTGACTAACTAAAAATAAAGTAGTATACTAAATACAATTAAATTATTTTAAATGTTAGGGATGAACAAAATGAAAAAATATTTAAACCGTTTGTTTATTGATGGCCTTTCAGGCATGGCTTCGGGACTTTTTGCTACCCTTATAATAGGTACAATTATATCCCAGATAGGCACGCTTATCGGTGGTAATATCGGGGCGTATCTTATAGCCATCGGCGGCTTTGCCAAGACACTGACCGGTGCGGGCATAGGCGTAGGTGTCGCCTGTAAATTAGGCGCAGCGCCTCTCGTTACGGTATCTGCCGCAGTTGCAGGCTTTATCGGTGCATTCCCGAACATAAATATAGAAAGCTTCGTTTTCGGCAGACCCGGCGAGCCGCTTGGCGCCTTTGTTGCGGCATACATAGCTATTGAAATCGGCAGAATAGTTGCGGGTAAAACTAAAATTGATATAATCCTAACCCCTGTGGTTTCTATAATTCCCGGCGGTGTTGCAGGAATTTTCTTAGGTTCCCCCATTTCAAAGGCTATGGAATTTATCGGCTCAATTATCAACTTTGGTGTTGAACAACAGCCTATCCTTTGCGGAATTATAGTGTCGGTTGTTATGGGTATAGCCCTGACTCTGCCCATTTCCTCTGCCGCTATCGGTGTTTCATTAAAGCTATCGGGTCTTGCCGCAGGCGCAGCCGTTGCAGGCTGCTGCGCTAATATGATAGGCTTTGCGGTAGCCTCGTTCAGAGAAAACAAATGGGGCGGACTTATTTCCCAAGGTATCGGCACCTCAATGCTTCAGATGCCCAATATTGTGAAAAAACCTGTTATATGGGTGCCCGCAATAGTGGCAAGCGCTGTTACAGGTCCTATTTCGGCAGCCATTTTAAAAATGACAAGCACCCCCACAGGCTCGGGTATGGGCACTGCAGGACTTGTAGGGCCCATTGAAACCTTTACAAATATGGTGCAGAATGGCGTTTCACCCGTAGTTACCTTAATTGAAATATTTATTATGCACTTCCTTCTCCCCGGCGCTATTGCCTTCATGGTAAGCGAGGCACTCAGACGCCTCAAAATTATAAAACAGGGAGATATGAAATTAAACTAATGAGTAAAAAGGATATTGCGCTTTTAGCCATAGACGAGCTAAAAAAAATGTACTCCGAGGCTAAATGTTCGCTGAATTACGAAACCCCTTTTCAGCTTCTTATTGCAACAAGGCTTTCGGCCCAGTGCACCGATGCGCGTGTAAACCTTGTAACCCCTGCTCTTTTCACGAAATACGGCACCGCCGAAAAAATGGCTCAGGCTCCGCTTTCGGAGATTGAAAACCTTATTAAAAGCTGTGGGCTTTATAAAACCAAAGCTCGCGACCTTATAGAAATTTCAAAGGGAATTGTAAATAACTTTGGTAGCAGAGTGCCCGATACTATCGAAGAGCTTACCACCCTTTCGGGTGTGGGCAGAAAAACCGCCAACCTTATTTGCGGTGATATTTACGGCAAGCCTGCCGTTGTTACCGATACCCATTTTATAAGAATTATGGCAAGACTTGGGCTGACTACGGGTACCAATCCGCTGCAGGTGGAAATGCAAGCGAAAAAGATACTACCGCCCACAGAATCCAACGATTTTTGCCACCGTATTGTGCTTTTTGGCAGAGATATATGCTCTGCGAGAAGCCCGAAATGTAACGAATGCCCCTTAAATAATTTTTGCGCTAAAAAAGGTGTTAAAAAATGATACAGAAAAGAATTGCTGCCATACACGATATTTCAGGTCTTGGCAAATGCTCACTAACCGTCGCCCTGCCTGTATGCTCAGCCGCAGGGCTTGAAACGGCAGTAATACCGACCGCCGTGCTCTCAAACCACACAGGCTTTTGTTTTAAGGACTATACCTTTTGTGATTTGACTGACCAGATTATGCCCATAGCAATGCAGTGGAAAAAAGAAAATATATCCTTTGATGCTTTCTATACGGGTTATTTGGGCTCTATAGAACAAACCGATTTAGTAGGACAGGCGGTTGACCTGCTGCGAGACGATAAATCTATCGTTATAACTGATCCTGTTATGGCGGATAACGGACGGCTTTATTCGGGTATACCTGAAAGTTTTCCAAAAGCGATGCTAAAACTTTGTAAGAAAGCCGACATTATTATACCCAACATTACAGAAGCCTGTCTGCTTTTAGGTGTGGAATATAAAAGCGCACCCTACACCGAAAGCTTTATTGAAATGTTGCTTTTGGGGCTACATAGAATCTGTAATGCCAAGGTAGTACTTACAGGCGTTACCTTCGATGAAAGAAAGGTGGGTGCCGCGTGTTATGATGGGGAAAAAATCACCTACACCTTTTCGGAAAAGGTTGATAAGTTTTTCCACGGGACAGGCGATGTTTTCGCGAGCGCCTTCGTTGCAGCGTTTATGAACGACCGTTCTATAACGGCAGCTACACAGATTGCCGTTAATTTTACCTATGCCTGTATAAAAGCCACACTCCAAGACGAATATCACAGAGAATACGGTGTATGCTTTGAAAAGCAGTTACCTACACTTATTAAATATCTGGAGAATTAGTATGGATGAGCGTTTTGCAAGAAACCAAGCTTTACTCGGCGCCGATGCGGCAGAAAAACTTAAAAAGACTAAGATTGCCCTCTTTGGTGTAGGCGGAGTAGGCGGCGCTGTACTTGAGAGCCTTGTGCGCTCTGGAATAGGCAACATCGATGTATTCGATAATGATACGGTTAATATCACCAACCTTAACCGCCAGTTAATCGCCGCCCAAAGCACAATTGGTCTTCAAAAAACCAATGCTGCCGAAAAAAGAGCAAAGGAAATCAATCCCTATATTAATATCGGTAAATTCAATGTGTTCTATCTTCCCGAAAATGCAGATGAAATCGATTTATCGAGATATGACTATATTGTTGATGCCATTGATACCGTGTCGGCAAAGCTTGAGCTTATTATAAGAGCTGATAGCCTCGGAATTCCGATAATCAGCGTCATGGGGACGGGAAATAAACTGGACCCGACACAAATCCAAATAGGAGATATTTATAAAACACGCGAATGTCCTTTGTGCCGAGTGATGCGCACCGAACTAAAAAAACGCTCAATTAAAAAACTCACTTGCGTGTGGTCCCCCGAAAAACCGATGACCCCAAAAGAGACTACCGAAGAAAAGAAAAACGGCAGACTCGCCCCTGCGAGTGCACCATTTGTGCCAATCGCCGCAGGTGTTGCCGCCGCATCGTATATCGTAAAAGAACTAATAAAATAAAAACACCCGACAGACCAAAATCTGTCGGGTTTAATTTTAATTATTCGCCTATAACGTCTACCGCGCCTGTGCGAACTGCTTCGAAATCTTCCTCAATTTCTTTCGAGGGAGCCTTTGTGAGTAAAGATACAACAACGATTACAATGCATGAAAAGATAAATGCAGGAAGTAACTCGTAAATTGCGAATACGCCGCCTACTTTGCTAATAACTAATTTCCAAAGGAATACCATACCTGCACCGCTTACCATACCTGCGATAGCACCGGCACGGGTTGTTCTCTTCCAGAAAAGAGAGAATAACATAAGCGGTCCGAAGGTGGCGCCGAAGCCTGCCCAAGCAAACGATACAATCTTAAAGATAACGCTATCCTTATCGAGCGCTATGAAAATTGCGATAAGAGCGATTACGGCTAAGGTAATTCTTGTAACCCACATTACCTGCTTATCGGTCGCGTTCTTCTTGCAAACGCCTTGATATATGTTCTTAGCAACCGAAGATGCGGCAATAAGAAGATATGAATCGGATGAAGAAATTGTTGCGGCGAGAATACCTGCCATAACAAAACCTGCGATAATGGGCGGTAAGAAACTTGTTGACATTAAAATAAAGATGTTTTCTGCTTTTGAAGCGGTTATTAAATCGGTGGGGAAAATCTGGCGGCCCATAATACCGATAAACACTGCAACCGCTAAAGAAATTACAACCCAAACCATAGCAATTCTTCTTGACATTTTGAGTTCATTTTCTTTGCGGATAGCCATAAAGCGAAGAAGTACCTGCGGCATACCAAAGTAGCCAAGTCCCCAAGCCAAGCAAGATGCAATGCTTAAAAGCGTATAGTTCTTAGCCTCTCCGAACTGTGCAACACCATTAACCACCTGCTGAACACCGTCTGCATCAACTGTAGGATTAGCAAGACCGAAGAAATCTAAGAAACCGGGAATACTCTGAGCATTCTCAATTACTGCTGATATTCCACCCGCGCTCACAATACCAATTATAACAATAACCGAAAGTGCTGCTATCATAACAATTGCCTGCATAAAATCGGACGCACTCTCTGCCAAGAAGCCGCCAACTATTGTGTAGATAAGCACGAATGCGGCGCCTAAAATCATCATATATTCATATTTCTGATTAAATAGCGTTGAGAAGAGCTTACCAACCGTTACAAAGCAACTAGAAGCGTAAACAGTAAAGAAAATAAGAATGAATAACGCCGCAATAATCATAATTATTTTCTTCTTCTCACGGAAACGGTTTGAGAAGAATTCCGGTAAAGTTATTGCATTGTTTGCTCTGATACTGTAACGGCGGAGTCTTTTTGAAACTATAAGCCAGTTAAAATATGTACCAATTGCAAGACCGATAGCGGTCCAAGCGGCGTCTGCAAGACCGCACCAATAAGCAACACCGGGAAGTCCCATTAAAAGCCAACCGCTCATATCCGACGCTTCGGCACTCATAGCCGTTACCCAAGGACCGAGCGAACGACCACCTAAAAAGTAGTTTTCTGAATTAGCGTTTGCCTTTTTAGCAAACATGATACCTATTACTATAACGCTTATCATATAAATCGCCATAGCGATAATAATCTGTATGGTATCCATTTTATTTCCCCCTAATAAAAAATTTTATATCAGTATACCACACTTTTTTATGGAATGCAATACAGAATTAAGTTAATACTAAAATTAGTATATTAAAATTAAAAACCCTTTATTTAAAGGGTTTTTATTGTAGACTGCATTCTATACCAAAAATAATACAAAAAATAAACTTTAATTGTTTTTTATTTTTTCCATAAAAAAGGGCATTAATTTTGATGCGTTATCTATAAGCGAGTAATCGCCCGAGCATAAGCACCAGTCATATATAAGCGCCCTCTCGCAAAAGGCGTAATACCGCACGATTTCGTTTGCCGACTGCTCTTCGGTTATCTGCCCTGACGCCTGACCTGCCGAAATAATTTTTCTGAGCAGTTTATAATAAACTCTGTTTTTATCGAGCAGCTGTTTTTCGGTTTTGGTTGTAAGCTGAGTTGAATAGAGCCTTTTAATAAGCTCTAAATCAATGGTGTTTTCCACCATTTTAAAGAGCTCACGGTTTAAATAAAGTAATATCTCAATACTGTCGCCGTTTATATCTATTTCCTTTTCTAATTCCTCGTATTTTTCATCGAAAAGATAGGCAAGGGAGCCAAGAAGCGCATCCTTACTTTCAAAATAATGATAAAACGAGCCCTTTGAGGTTTCAGACTCAAATATTATATCCTCAACCGTCGTATCGTCATAACCCTGTTCATAAAAAAGCTTCCACGCAGCCGACACTATGCGGCTTTTGGTGTTTCGGTTGTTTTTCTTGGGCATGTTAAGTCCCCCTTTACTCAACAATTATAATTTATATTGCGTTAAAAGTCAAATTGGGTTATACTAATTATAAATAAATTTTGGAAGTGTTTATATGCTTATAGATTTTCATACACATTGCTTTCCCGATACTCTTGCCGAAAAGGCAGTGGAAAAGCTATCCTTTTTATCGGGCGGACTGAAACCACATACCGACGGTACCGTATCGGGCCTAAAAAAGAGAATGGCAAAAGACGGCGTCGATATTTCGGTGGTTTTAAATATTGCCACCAACGCCCATCAGCAGAAAAAGGTTAACGACTTTGCGGCATCAATTAATAATGAAAAGGATATTTTCTCATTCGGCTCGGTTTTTCCCGACAGTCCTGATGCTCTCGACGAGCTCGATAGAATAAAAGCTCTAGGGCTTAAGGGCGTAAAGCTTCATCCCGATTATCAAGGATTTTCGGTTGATGACCAAAAACTTATACCTATTTATAAGAAAGTTTCTGCCTTGGGCCTTATTACAGTTTTTCACGCAGGTTTTGACTACGGCTTTCCGCCGCCCTACGGTGCCACACCGGAAAAGATGTTAAAGGCACTCTCCCATTTTGATTCCCCCGTTATAGCGGCACACTGGGGTGGTGTTAATTGCGGAGAAGCGGTGCTAAAGTACCTTTGCGGCGCTGATATTTATTTTGACACCTCTTTTGGTCATTCCATGATGCCTAAATACTATGCCGAAAAAATTATAGAAAAGCACGGCACCGATAAAATACTATTCGGCACCGACACCCCTTGGCACACCGCCAATATGGAGTTAAGACTTTTAAATAGTCTCGGTTTAAATGATGCCGATATGGATAAGATTGCACACAAAAACGCAGTTAAGCTACTCGGTATATCATAACCACTAGTAAACTAGTGGTATGCACAGCCCCTATAAGGGGCGCCTACTGGCCAGGTCCCTAAAAGGGACCACGAAAGTTTGGCAACGCATTACCATCTCAGGCAGCCGCTCACGTGCGGCTGCCTTTTTTTGCCTACTTTCTCTTATCACC